>JBBDNJ010000091.1:0-34270 GCA_040877705.1 Binatia bacterium
CCGCCCGCACGGTTCGGAGGGCGGGGACGGCGAAAGCCGTTTCCGACCCCTATCAGTACGAATCGTCTGGCGTTGAACCATTGAACTATTGAACCTGGAACGGCTCGCCGCTATCGGCGAGTCTGTTGGCGTGCGTACGGATTGGCGTGGTATGTATACGCCGGGTCTAGTCGCGGAAGTTTGAGCGCATCGACTTGTATCGATGCAAGTCCTATTCTATAGGGTTTCATGAGGAGACAGGAGCGGGGAAGATTTTGCTGCCGAGGTAAGAATCATGATCTCTAAAGAAGAAAATAGTCTTCTCACCCAAACCGGACCGCAGACCCCTTGCGGCGAGCTTATGCGGCGTTACTGGCAGCCCGTGGCGCTTGCGGAAGAGCTGCCGCGAGAGGGCGCGCCATTGAAGATAACGATCCTGGGTGAGGAGTTGGTGCTGTTCCGCGATGAGCAGGGGCGTGCGGGATTACTGGGGCTGCATTGTTCCCATCGAGGAACGGATCTGAGTTATGGACGGGTCGAGAACGGCGGGCTCAGATGCGTTTATCACGGCTGGCTCTACGACGTTTGCGGCAAGGTGATCGAGCAACCCGGCGAACCCGGCGGCGGAGCGAACAAGCATGAGATCCGCCATCGCGCCCACCCGTGCACGGAGGCAGGCGGTGTCATCTTTACCTACATGGGGCCCGGGGAGCCGCCGTTGCTGCCCAACTACGAATTCCTGACCGTGCCCGATGCGCAGCGCACGGTGGCAAAGATTCTCTACCGGTGCAATTATTTGCAGAGCAACGAAGGCAACATCGATCCGGTTCATCTATCTTTCTTGCACCAATTTCTCTCGGAGGCCAATGTCCCTCTGCAACGAGTCGTTCAAGGAAGCGATGCCACCGACAATACGCTGCTCGGCAAAGACATCGCGCCGACGATAGAAGTGGCGCTGACCGATTTTGGCTTGAGGATCTGTTCCTTGCGCGCATCCGGCGCGGACAAGACCTATTTGCGGGTCACCAACTTCGTTATGCCCAACCTCGCTGCTTTCGGCGGTTCCACCGTCGGCGAAGGATACTCGGTTCACTGGCACGTGCCCATCGACGACACCCATCATTGGAAATACGTCTTCATGTTCAGCCGGGAAAGAGCGCTGGCGCCGGAGCTGCGGCACAAGAGCCGCGCCGAGCTGACTGACGACTATCGGCTGGATCGCAGTGGCGCCAATCGTTACCAGCAGGATCGCGAGTCGATGAAGACCAAGACCTTTACGGGCATGGGCTACAACTTTCAAGCGCACGACGCCTTTGCCACGGAAAGCCAGGGCACGATTCAGGATCGCACCGCGGAACACCTCGTCACCTCTGATAAAGCGATTATCGCCGCGCGCAAGTTGTTGTTAAACGCCATCAACGACGTCAAGGAAGGTCGCGACCCGCGGCACGTGGTGCGAGATCCAAACACGAATCGTTTTTTGCATCTGCAAGTATTTTCCGAAATGATTGCTGCGTCGGCGGATTGGAAAGAGCATGCCAAGGAGCGAATTGCCAAGATCGAGCGCGTCTCCAGTCCATGATCCATGCGCCGAAAAATAGTTGCCGCAGAGAGCGGCTCCATGCCGCTGGAAAGGGAACATTCAAATGATGCTCAGGAAAGAATCGGCTCTGGTTCTTTTTCTGCTGGTTTTTTTACCGGCGAGTCTTTTTGCTCAGCAACGCTACATGATCGGGTATGCCGGATTCGCCGGCTTTCAGGCGTCCATGTGGGCTGTGAAGGATCTGGGGTTGCTTAAAAAGCACGGTCTTGATGGCGAAGCGGTGCTGGTTCCTGGAACCAGCCGCCAGATACAAGCGCTTGTCGGCGACAGCATCCAATTCGCGCATGTCGACGCCGCCGGTCATATTCGAGCCGTTATGCGCGGAGCGGATATCGTGATGGTCGCAGGCTCGCTGAACAAATTTCCGTTTAGTTTCGTGACCCAAAAGGAAATTCGCAAACCGGCCGATCTCATTGGAAAAAAGATTGGTATCGTGGGATTCGGCGGCGCCAACGACCTGGCTGTAACTCTGCTGCTCAAAGAATGGAATATTCCCCGCGATAAGGTCACGGTTTTGCAGGCCGGGGGAGGTGCGAACCGGCTTGTCGCGCTATCCACCAAGGCACTCGACGCCACGGTGCTGTCTCACCCGGAGCTCGGCGAGGCGCTGCGGATGGGCCTGAACGAGCTGGGCAACCTGAACGAATTTAAATCGGCTGATTATCCCATGACCGCCGTCGCCGTGCGCCGTTCCTTCATGGGACAAAATCGTAACGCGGTAAAACGCTTCCTTATGGCCTATGCTGAAGCCACCTACCAATTCATGACCGATCAAGAAAAAGGAATTTCCGTCTTAAAACATCGACTGAAGCAGGACAATCCGAAAGCTCTCGAAGAGACCTATAGATATTTTGCGCCGCAGTTCTCTTTTCCGACGCGAGTCTCCCACGCTGGATTGCAGAACACGCTGGAATTGATCGCGAAAGAGAATCCCAAACTGGATGGCAGTTTAAGCAAATATCTCGATGAAAGTATTCTCGACGAGTTGGAGAAGGAAGGGTTCTTCAAAAAAGTGGCAGGCAAGTAACCGTTCAAATAGTTCAAATCGTTCAAAACGTTCAAACCGTGTCGGAGGTTCAGACACGTCTAGTTTAACGTGTTCAACGGTTTGAACTGCTTGAACGACTTGAACGTTTTGAACCAAGCCGAAGCCAAGCGGAGGCGTTATGCTATCTAAAATCCAACACGTCGCCATCGTCAGTGAAAATTTCGTGCGTGAGGCCAAGTTCTACGAATCGATTTTGGGTATGAGACGATCCAAGCCAGGCTCGGCGGAAGAAGAAAAGGCGGTCAAAACCAACTACGCGCTGAGCGTCAGCGATGGCTACGTCGGCATGACCCTCATCGGCAGAAAGCCGGGATACAATCCAGGGCTGCATCATTTCGGCATCGACGTCGATGATGTCGAAGAAGCTGGCGCGCGCATCAAAAGAAATTATCCGCAAATCGCCGTGCTCAAGCGGCCGTCCAACCGCCCCTTCGCAACGTTCGGCGCTCACGATTCCGAGGGTAATTACTTCGATCTCACCCAGGAAGGGATGGAGAATCGCCGCGATGTTTATGTCGAGAAGGCCGCGAAGAGCCGCGACGCATTCATCACATCAGACTGCGCGTGATGAATCCCGGCGCTATCGCCGTCTTCTACCGCGACCTCTTCGATTTAAAGGAAGAAGAAAAAGCGCTGGAAGACCCCAACTATTATCTGACCGACGGCAAGATGACCCTGATCATCGCGCCGTGGAAAATGACCGACTTCGAAGGCGCGGGTATCGACCGGCCGGGATTGGAGCATTTGGGTTTCAAAGTGGAAAGCGTTGACCTGGTTAAGAAACAACTCGCCGCGCTGCGCGAGTCGGACCCGGACATGCGCGAAAGAATTGTCAGCGAGCCCAAAGAAGGAGAACGCAGGCTTGCTCTGATCGCGTCGTGCCGCCACGGTCAGCATCAGTTTTCCGATCCTGACGGCGTGTTCATCGATATCGCGGAGGGATAAGCAAGAGTATGAGAGTGAAGCTCGGCAGGAGACAGGGGCGTGAGGTCTACTTTTTTTTACCCGGCTTGAGAAAAGTTGTCCAGACGATTACAGCGATGCCACAAACGATCAGCGGCGCTCCCAGGCTCGGTATTGAAAATGCCAGGCCGGCTCCGATCACGAGAAGCCATAGCCCGACTGTTGCTGGGCTGATTCGTCGCTTACCCAGTTCCGCTCGCTCGCTTTTCTCAACCCTGCTTGAGTTTTCCTCGACGATGGCGGAAGCGGCTTTCCTGACTTCTTCCTGGAAACCGAGGTCCGGTTCCCGGCTTAACCCCGCACCCCGGAGAAGCCTTTCGATCTCTTCTTCCCGCTTTTGCCGCTCTGAGTTCATCGGACTTACCTACAGTGTTTCTAAAATTCGTTCGAGTGTCAATATGGCTGAAGCTGGTCTCGAAGAATTCTGCGGCCGTTCTTATCTTTTGTTATTTTACTCTTCTTTCAATACTCAAACGCAGAAATATCTACGCCTTCAAGCGACTTGATTGCCCTGTTCTCCATCGGCACTAGCGCGGGCGGGGCAATTTAATCATTTTTCCCGAGCTGATTTCGTCGTTCAACTCGACTTGATTTAAAATCGCCACGTCTTCGGCCGTGAACGGCTCGGGCAAGCGCTTGGGAATCAGGTCGCCAAAGCGCGCTTGCCGGGAGACAGGTTCCAGCACCAGGCGAACCGGCGCTCTATTCAAGATCCGCGGATCTTGGACTGCATCGAAACCCTGCATGGTTTGCAGAAACACTTTCTGAAAGACGCTGAACGCCTGCGGCGCGGTGTAGCCGATAAAATGGTAGATGGTGTCCCGGTATTCGATAAAGTAAACCATAACTCTTGCGACCCGGCCGTTTTCCATCTGCCCGTCCGCGACGATCACAAACGCCGGCAAGCCATTGGAGCGCATCGGGCTGCGCTGAATGACTTTCAGCCCAGGCTGGTTGAGAAATTTGGCGCTGGCGGCCTCCAAAGATTTTTCTCCGGTCGAGGTAAAGCCTAAAATCGCCCGGTTCTGACCCTCGACCATGACGACTTGCGTCGGCTGGTTAACGACTTTAAATCCTCGCGGCACGGGAAAGCGAAAGCGCAAATCCGGGTGGTAGAAAACATCTCCTTCGACAAAACCCTGGCGCGGATCTTCGCCGAGCACCAGGCCGTCAATGGCATTAAAGTAATGGGAATCAACCGGCTGCCGCCGCTTTTCGACAGGCAGCCGCGCAGTCAATTCTCTGATGCGCTGAATCCGGTCGCCGGGATTGGGATGGGTGGAGAGAAAGTTGGGCATCCCTTGTCCTTCCTTCTCTTGAACCCGGTTGAGAGTCTGAAAAAAAGAAATCGCCTCGCGCGCGTCATACCCGGCCAGAGAGCTGTATTCGACGCCCAGTTGATCGGCTTCCAATTCATCCTCGCGGCTGTAGCGCAGAAAAAGCAGCTGCGCGGCCATGCCGCCAAGATTCAGGATGTCCTGGGCGGGAAGGCCGAGCACTCCCTGGCCGAGAAGAGCGCCGCCGAAAAGGAGTCCCTGACCTAATTTTTGCTGCCAGGCTTGGCGCGCCGCATGGCGCGCCGTGACGTGGGCGATCTCGTGCGCCAGCACGGTGGCGAGCTGGTCCTCGCTGTTCAGATGGCTGAGCATTCCCCGGGTGACATAGATATATCCCCCGGGAAGCGCCATAGCGTTGATGACGGGGCTGTCAAGGACGGTGAAAGTAACCGGAGTGTTGCGAAACTCCTCCTCGGCGCCGGGCCGCCGGAGGTGACTGGTTGCGAGGACGCGGTTGCCTACCCCCGTTACGTAGCGCTCCAGTTCAGGATCCCGATAAAGACCGAAAGCAGCCGCCACTTGCTTACTGGCTTGCTTGCCGAGCTCAGTTTCCTGTTGCCAAGTGTAGCCCAGATACCGTCTTTCGCCCGTAGCGGGAATGATACCGGAGGTGCAGCCGGCGTAGATACAGGCGCTCAGAAGAAGCGATAACGCCTTGAACTTCACCTTGCGACGAAAATGGACCAGCATACACGGAGTATACAACTGTCGGTACGGCGCTGTAATAGGGGAGGCTAAATGTGGGTTGTGACTTGACCTGGCCGGGCATTGCGTGTTTTCCATAAAGCGAGGACCGTCAATATGGACAATTTGCTGTTCTGGTTCGTGTTTATCTTCTCGGCAATTACCCTGTACCGGCTACTGTCTCGACGGGCCGCTACCCCTAAAGCGAGAGTAGCGGCAATGCTTAGACGCTACCGCGCCCTGGAAAGAACCGGGCTTTCAGAGCAAGATTGCCTCTTACAACTGCTGGCGGCTCGTAGGGATTGGCGAAAGCTATCGCATCGATTTCTTCTCGAACTTGTTTCGCGCTTGCGTTCCAAAGAAGACGTGATGCGTTTCATCTCGCTTTCGGAGGATCACGGCTACCATCGCGATCGTTATCCCGACATCGCCAAGAAGGTCGACTTGGACGCGGCCATGACGGAAGTTGCCTGCTTATTTGCCCGTTTTGGCTTCGGGTTGCAAGCGGAAGGGCGTTACAAAGAAGCCGAGTTCGTGCAGAAGCTGGCTTTGCAATTACAGCCCAATGAGTACTTTACCAACCTCCCGTTGGCGGCTACGTATCACGAAACCGGGCGTCATGCCGACGCGCTACCACTATTTGAACAGGGCCTGGCTCGCTTTAAAGATTTTGAAAAGAATACGACTCCGACGACGTCGGACTTTTCTCCGGCAAAATGTCTGGCGCCGGATGCGGAGGTCGGCAAGCTGCGCAATCGTTATCGAAAGATGTATGACGCATGTTTGAAAGCCGCCGATCGCAAATCGCCGCCGGGGTTTGCCTTCTTGATGATCATGGAACTCCTTGGTTAGGAAGCTTGCGTCTTGGCAATGGTCGATTTCAGGCGGACAAAAAACTCTGTTCCAGCAGGTCGATGAGGTTGCCGAAGAGCGCGGATTGAGTGAGATTGATTTACGCGGAGTGACCATTATAATGACCACATTGAGGCACTTATGAAAGATATTTCCACCTATATCCCCATCAGCAAAGCGAAAACGGATCTGCTGGAAATCATCCGCCGCCTCGAGAGCGTCGAGGATGTCGTAGCGGTGACCAAGAACGGTGTTCCGGCGGCCGTGATTCTTAGCATGGAAAAGTATGAGGGTTTGTTGGAGACGCTCGACATTTTGAGCGATGAAAAAACAATGAAGTCGCTACGGACATCCATGCGCCAGGCGCGGAAGCGAAAATGGTTGAACTATGAAGAGGTCTTTGGTCGTTGAAGAAGGCCAGGGCTCGTTTCACTCCGAAAGCGGCCCGTGCTATTGCGACACTCCCGCCCGTAGTGAAAAAGCTCGTTCGAACATCCATTGATGACCTTTTAATCACTCCCAACGCCGGCACTCAACTGACCGGGGAGCTGGAGGGGTACCGCTCGTTGAAGGCAAGAAGGTATCGTATCATTTACCGCCTGAATGACGCCGACGCGAGTGTTGAAGTATATTTAGTCGGTCATCGGCGCGACGTGTATGAAACCCTGCGGTCTCTCCTCACGGGCGGCGAATAATAGAAGGAACCTAATCATAGACGACGATCTCGCCGAAATCGGCAAGAGGTGAGAAAAATCGTCTTGTGAGGGAGTTTTCTGTTTTGGAGAAGTATATGGAAGGTGAGCGGCGCCAGCGCGAGGAGGAAAAGCGGAAGAAGATGCAGGAGGCGTCTCGTAAAATGAATGCGTTGGCAAAGAAGCTCGGGAATTGGAACCCTCAGGCAACGTCCGAAAATTTCGTGATACAAACGTCAAAAGGCAACTCGTGATGACCGCGCACCACGCTCTCTAGGTGGCGCAAGCGGACAAGGCGAACAGTATCAGATCATAACCCCTACCTTATTCTCGCGCTTATTTCCTCCGTCTTCTTCGTTCTAAAAATTCATCCTTGAATCGTCGCCGTTAAATCGCGTAATATTCGCCACGAACTTCTTTTTTGAAAACAACCTCTGAACGTCATCTTCAAAATGCCTAAACGATCACTCGCAAAACTCGAACGGCACCTATATTCAGCGGCTGATCGGCTGCGTCAGGAAGGCTTGGACGCGGCGACATATAATAAGGATTACAGCGGCCGCGTTCGTGTGCCGGAGGGGATTGCGGTGATGGGATGAAAAAGCCCGGCGGCTTTCAGCCCTCGTTTCGCATCAGCAACCGCGTGACGGCGGGGTTGACGCGCATCGAGCGGGCGCGGGGATTTCTCGACGCGGCGAAGCTTTCGGAGGATTGGCTGACGACGATGCGCTCGCGGGCGTTGCTGCTCGAAGCCCATCACACCACGCACATCGAGGGCACGCGGCTGACATTGGAGCAGGCGGAGCGATTGTTTGCGGGCCAGGTAGTGCCGGAAGCGGATCCGGAAGATGCGCGCGAGCTTTTGAACTATCGCGATGCTTTCGAATTCGTCAGTGGTTATCTCAATGACGGCGGACCGATCACCGAGGGATTGATGCGCGAGATTCATCGCCGGCTCGTCGCCGGCGTGCGCGGCGGCGCGGCTCACCCAGGCGAATACCGGCGCGTGCAGAACTACGTCGCGAGCTCTAAGACCGGTCAGATTATTTACACTCCCCCGCCGCCGTTGGATGTGCCGCCGCTGATGGCGGAACTGGTGGCGTGGCTCAACGCGCCGACTGAGATCCATCCGATTCTGGCGAGCGGCATCGCGCAGTTTCAATTGGTCCACATCCATCCCTTCGTGGATGGCAACGGGCGAACCTCGCGCCTGCTGTCTACTCTCTGCCTCTACCGAGCTGGTTATGACTTCAAGCGGCTCTTCTCGATCAGCGAGTACTACGACCGCGAGCGGTCGGCCTTTTATGCGGCCATCCAGGGAGTGCGCGATCAGGGGATGGATCTGACCGGGTGGCTCGACTACTTCGTCGAGGGACTCGCAACTCAGATGGACGAGGTTAGGGAAAGAGGCGAACGCGCAATCAAGGCCGATGTTATGGCTGCGAAGCATCGTCTGAACGCACGCCAGAAGTCCGCGCTTCGGTTTCTCCTGGAACACGGCAAGATGACGATCCAAGACTATGAAGCGCTGTCCCCGCAAGCTCACCGCCGGAGCCTCCAAAGAGACCTCCAGGGGCTTGTGAAAGCGGGCCTGGTCACAGCCGGCGGCGCCACAAACTTACTCGAATACAGGCTGTTATGAGAACTTGCGACAAACTTGCGACAGAACTTGCGACAAACTCACGCCATTTCTCGCGCCATATTTGCGTCAGGCTGGGCTCATGAAAATTGAGTGGGAATACGACCTCTGCGAAAAGCCCTTCTGCGAACATCTGAAGCTTATGGGCCGGCAGTGGCTGGAGGGCGACACCGACGTTCCTTATTTGACTGAGCGCGAGAGCTTCCGCGAGGTACTGCTGAAAGGACGTCTCGCATCGGCCTTACGCAAGCTGAATCTTCGCGACGGACAGCCATGGCTCGACGAGACGCGTATCGCGAGGGCGATCCGCGATCTGTTAATGTCATTTCGACCGGCAGACTATTTGAAAACCGGGTTCGTGATTCGATCCGTAGCTTCGCAAGGCATCTCCTATCCTCCTTGTCCTACCTGTACTTGTTGCGCGCACCCTAGGAACAAGTCGGAGGGCGGGCTCGGAACGACTCCGAGTGCACTCGCATTTGTCCGTCATGAGCGGACTTGATCCGCGCATCCAGGTCCCATCCACGCATGGGTAGCCGGTGCTCACCGGTATGTCTATTTCGGTGTTTGACAACACACGTTTAGTGTGGCTTATTAGGGGCTAGGAGGTGTGTCATGGGTCGCGTAAACGTCTTTTTAAAGGATGAGTTGCTCGACGAGATCAACGAGGAAGCGAAAGAGGAGGGAACCAATCGCAGCGCCCTCATCCAGGTTGCTTTGGAAAAGTATATCGAAGCCAAGCGGCGCGAGCGCGAGGAGGAGGAAAAGCGGAAAAAGATGCAGGAGGCTTCCCGCAAGATGGACGCGTTGGCGAAGAAGTTGGGTAAATGGGACCCTCAGGCAACGATCCGGAAATTTCGTGATAGCAATCTGCAGGGCAGTTCGTGATTACTGCACATCACGCCGGTTACGTAGTGGACGCGTCGGTGATCGTGAAGTGGTTTCTGCATCAACAGGAAGCCGACCGTGACCGTGCCTTAGCTTTGAGAGATCTTCATATCTCAGGTCGATCGATACTTTACATTCCCCGGCTCGCTCTCTTGGAAGTTCTCAACGCTATTCGGTTCAGTCCCAAGGCGAACGAGGAAGACGGCGAGACCGCGCTAGAAACGCTCCAAGATTTAAATCTCGAAACCAAGTCGGCCGATGTTAATCTATTACGCAAAGCTAACGCCATCGCCTGGGCGTATAAGGTCACAATCTACGACGCGCTCTACGTCGCCCTGGCTGAGCATGTAGGATATCCGCTCATAACGGCCGATGAGACAACGGCGAAGAAACTTAAGGGACATAGTATCGTCGTCCATTTAAGAGAAATAGAGGTCAAGAAATGAAATACTCACAAGATTATGGCGTACCTGAAAGCCGCTATCCATGAAAATTTGGGACGCAAGAATCATTAACCTGCCGAGAAGATCGATGGTGCAGTCTGCCCCCCCTCTCTCGGACTCTGATAGGAAAGCATGTGGCTCCGTTATTCTGACAAATTTGCCGAGTTGGCGCCCCAACACCGGTGCAATAACGGTTGCGAACGTAAACAATCTTCTTTTATAAGAAAAGGCCAACAAAAAGGCGACTGTGGGTAAATCTTACAAATCTGAACTTAGTCAACTACCAGCGACGTATGACTACGCACTGGCATTGGATATTACTGCGCTCAAGATGGAGATTCATAAGCTCGCACCGTTTCCTCTAATCGCAATTGGTTCTGGAGGATCGCAAAGCACGGCGGCTCTCGTAGCCGATCTCCACCAAAGTGAGTTTGGCCAGGCGTCGAAAGGAGAGACGCCTCTAATCGCTTCAGACTATCTGGGGAAGCTGAAGTCTTCGGCAGTTTTTCTGGTCAGTGCAAGCGGAAATAATCCTGACATTCTAGGGATAGGAAGGGTTGCTGTCGAGTCTGAACCCAGGTCTTTAATTGCGTTATGTGCTACGAAGAAATCGGCTCTTTCTCGCGTTGTAAATGGATTCAGCAGGGGTTTTTGTTTCGACTTTGATCTGCCGACAGGCAAAGATGGCTTCCTGGCCACGAACAGTCTTTTAGCACTGGGCATCGTCGTTCTCCGGGCGTATCGGTATAAAACAAACGAATTGCCACAATCACTTCCTGAAGCACTTCAAACCATTCATACTCACAGCAGCTGGAACAGCACGGGCGTAGAACATTCATTCTTCGAGCAGCCCCATTTGGTTGCATTGCATGGCGCTCAAAGCAGAAGCGCAGCGTTCGATCTTGAGTCAAAGCTGATCGAGGCGGGACTCGTATCTGTACAGCTTTCCGACTACAGGAATTTTTCGCATGGAAGACATCATTGGCTCGCCAAGAATCCCAATTCGGCGGTTGTCGCGTTGGCCAGCGAGCAGGAGGTCGAACTGGCAGAACGGACGATAGCTCTTTTGCCTCAAAGCATCCCGACACTACTGGTGAAAACGACTTTGCGGGGTGTTGCGTCTTGGGTGGCTCTTCAAACGGCGGTGTTCGACATCGTTCGAAAATATGGCGAGTCGAAGAACATTGATCCTGGTCGTCCGGGCGTTCCAGAGTTCGGTCGCCGTATTTATCACTTAAATGCATTTAAGGCATTAAACAGAAATATCAAGTGCACGGCCATCAAGCGAAAGATGAAAGCCGGTAGCCAGAACGATCCCGACTATCGACAGAAGCTCGACCGAGCTTACACATCAGCTTCCAAGGGACTCGCCAATGCAAGATTTCATGGGCTGATCTTGGATTATGACGGGACAATTTGTGACCACGTGGACAGGTTTAGTGCGATTCGACAATCTACTGTAGAAGCACTGACGCGGCTAACGAAGGCTGGTTTCTTGCTTGGGGTGGCGACCGGGCGAGGTAAATCGGTTAGGAAGGCTCTGCAAGATGCGATAGCTAAGCCTGATTGGACGCGAGTTTGGGTCGGCTACTACAACGGCGGTGTGGTGGCTCGGTTGGATGACGCTTCGCAACCGAACACCGACCGTTCTGTTCCTGCTGAGCTCCGAGGTGCTGCTGGAGCCTTGAAAAAAATAGATAGTCACGAGCTGGAGCTAAGCATCAGGCCCGATCAGATTACGATTGAGGCACGTATTCCGCTGGATGTCAGAGAGTTGTGGTCTCGTGTCGTTCAGACCGTTGAGGAAGCAGGAATAACTGGTGTCAAGGTTGTGACGTCTAGCCGTTCCGTCGATGTCATTCCGATAGCATCGACAAAACTGTCACTACTCCGCGCCCTAGACAACGCGCGACCGAACGCACTGTTTTTATGCATAGGTGACAGGCCCTGTTGGCCCGGCAACGACGCTCAACTATTAAGCCAGGATTTCTCGCTCAGCGTGGATGAAGTTGATGGAAATCCGGCGAGCGTTTGGAATTTGGCGCCCGCTGGCATTTTAGGTTCGGCAGCACTTCGTTACTACTTGGGTCAGGTGAGGATTGGTGCGAGCTATTTCAAAATTCGCCTCGGGAGCCCATGAAAGATCAGCTAGCTGAGAAATTGCTGGCGAAAGTCATGGGCTGGAAGAGCCCAGAAAACTTTGTTGAGCACGGGCTGCCGTTGCAGGCGATGGCGATGTATAAGTATGACGAGTATCAGCAGTTCTCGCCTGGCATGCGCTTCATCGAGAGTTTGGCCCTCTGGCTTGAGCAATTCAAAACGCTAGAGCAACGAAACGTGGCCCTGGAATTCGTAAGAGAGCGCCTGGTCTTTCTTTCTGCGGCCGAGATGCAACACATCGTATCGGTTTCCTATGCGGATCATATTCGTCCCCACTTGCTCTCGAAGGCCGCTGCAGAGTCCGGTTTGTCCCGCTGGCACATCGCTAAGGTCGCGAGTAGCGTGGAGTTTCGCGTCCGGGAAAGAAGATGTTTATTTCTCGGGTTGAGTGACGGATCTCACACGGATCTTTTTCGCAGAGCAAATCCGCATCTACAAAACGAACAGGTTCGGCAGAGTCACGAACTGACCGCAGAACGCGTAGAAGACTTGAAAAACGAACTAACGAAGGATTTGACAAAGCTGTACGGACGGGAACTGCCCGAAAGCGAATGCGTTTTTCGTTCGGTGGTATTGTTGGATGACCTTTCAGCCAGTGGTCTGAGCTATATCAGAAAAAGGGCGGATGGATCGGTCGCCGGAAAGGTCGGTAAGTTCTTGAATGCGCTCCGCGATTCCTCGGAGCCAATGTCCAAGTTATTCACGAAGAAAGATCTGGAGGTCGTCTTAGTGCTCTATATGGCAACCGAGACGGCGGCGCGCGTTCTCTCGGAGGGCCTTTCAGAATTATGCAAAGCGCACGGGTGTGAGCCGAAACTTTTGATTATTCAAAACTTCCCTGAAACTCACCGGATGCTCCGAGGCAGTCTGTCGGACTTTGACGTGCTTGTTGACTCGTATTACGATAACGAGAACGAAACCAGCAGTACCGCATTGGGGGGAACCGACCTGAAGTACGGATTTGCAAACGGCGCGCTGCCGCTCGTTCTGAGTCACAATACACCGAATAATTCACTCGGTCTCCTTTGGGCCGACGGATCGAAAATGCGAGCCCTATTTCCGCGCGTCACTCGTCATAAGGACCTATGAGGGAGCCTCGAAATCCATTCCGACTCAGAGCTTCAGAGGCGATTGAGTCGGATACAACATTTCTGAAGCTATTTGGCCCCGGCATGCTGGATCTGCTTCCTAGCGGTCTACAGCTTTGGGATAAACCCCAGATTTTCCGTAGTGCGCCTGGTGCTGGTAAGAGTTCGCTGCTGCGGCTCTTTACGCCGACCGTTCTACTCACACTTCACGCGTTCCGGCGGAATGATGACCTAAAAGAGCTTCATCAAAGGATGAGCGAAATCGGAGTCGTGGACGAGACTGGGCCTAGACTCCTAGGCGTTTTTCACTCGTGCGCTCGTAACTATGCGACTCTCGAGGATCTTGAGTTTGATCCTGCGCGAAAGGAGCGCTTACTCTTCGGGTTGCTCAATGCGCGCGTTACTTTAGCGGCTCTTCGGTCGGTGTCGGTGCTTCATAGATTAGATTTTCCAACCGAGCTCGGACGAATCAGACTGGGACGTAATGCAATTAAGGAATTCGGTAGCATCTTTGGGAAGGGCAGCACTGGGGAAGATTTGCATCGCTGGGCGACACAATTGGAGGGAGCAGTCTGTGATGCCATCGACAGTTTTGGCAGCGCTGATTTGAAGAGCCTTCCAGGGAGCGATACCTTTTCAGCGCTCAGCCTGCTGCAACGAGACGCTTTGCTCGTCGATCGCAAACCTGCTGCCGAGCAGGTGGTGTTGCTTCTAGATGATGTCCACCACTTAACACATCGACAGCGGAGCCGAGTGCTAAAGGTTGTTACTGACCTGCGCGCCGGCGTAGGCATCTGGCTCGCCGAACGTTTCGAGGCTCTCACCCCCGATGAAATGCTTTCCTCTGGGACGGTTGAAGGACGAGACTACGAAAGCGAAATATTACTTGAGCGTTTTTGGCGCAATCATGCGCGAAGATTCGAAAGCTTGCTGAAAAGCGTAGCCGACAGACGCGCGAGTGCAGCCGTGAATGTAGAGGTGAGCTCGCTCGATTCTTGTTTGCAGGCGTCGTTGGATGGAACGGAGTGGGAAGACAAGTACGAGACTGCACTTCCCACAATCCGAGATCGTGTTAGCAAAGCAGTAGCCGCACAGTCCCGATTCGAGGCGTGGCTTGAAGTGCAGCAAGCTGTGACTGGGACCGCTCGTGATCGTGCGATCGGCTGGCGCACGTTGGAAATTCTTGTACACAGGGAAATAAAGCGAGAGCAGTCCTCTTTCGATTTTCGGCTAAGCCCATCTGATCTGATGGAGCGGAGTGACTCGCAGCTCAGGTCCGCAGCAGAGTTGTTTCTATCGCAAGAGTTCGGATTGCCGTACTATTTTGGGACCCGAAAGCTGGCAACTCTGGCTTCTTGGAATATTGAACAATTCATGCGGTTGGCCGGCGACGAGTTTGAAGAGGTTGTGTCGTCTCGTATTGTCCAGCGAGCCGCAAGCCTGGACGCTGCCCGGCAGGATGCTCTGTTACGTGCTGCATCTAGGTCGTTCTGGGATGAGATCCCGAGAAGAGCAAGGGATGGCGAGAAGGTATTGAAGCTGTTGAATTCCATTGGACGTTTCTGCCGGCAGAGGACATATGAACCATCAGCACCATATGATCCTGGTGTTACAGGAATTGCGATCTCGATGAAAGACAAGGAGTCATTGCAAGACAAGGGATTTTTGCAACGTAACCCGGAGTATTCGGTGTTGGCGAATGTCTTGGCAGCCGCCATTGCCAACAACCTCTTGGAGCCGCTTCTTGACTATAAAGTAAAGGGCTCGAATTGGATGGTTCTGAATTTAAACCGGCTGCTCTGTGTAAGCTTCGATTTGCCACTTCATTATGGCGGGTTTAAAGAACAGCATCTGCGCGAGCTGTACGTATGGATGACAGCGGGTTACAAACCGAAACAGGCGGCGCTCCTATGAAGGCCGGTGCAGATGATCGGTGGGCCTCATACGTTCAAGTGACCGATGAGGTGTTTCCCACCTTCTTGCAGGACCATGCGGCTAGTCGAGACAAGAGCAGAAAGGTTTGTCTTATCATGGGAAAGGGCTTCGATCCCCGAATGCTGGGAGGCTTGAAAGCCCTTCGGCAAGTTTTTCCGGCTACCAAGACTGTAGTAATTCTGCTTGTTTTTGATGAAGGTCCAACATCCCCTTCACGCAGGTACGACCAACGTGTACAGCAGAACGTCACGGAGCTGACAACGATAGTCCCACACGATCAGATTGAAGAACGGCAAATCACGATGTTTTCAACTGACGGGCGGCGAGTGACGTCCCGGTCAGCAGAATCGGTCGTCCGTTCGGCGGACGAGCTTCAGCAGTTCAGCGACGTTTTCGTTGACGTTAGCTCACTCCCTCGCGGCGTCTATTTCCCTGTTGTTGCAAAGCTACTGTTCTTGTTGGACGGGATAAAAAATGGTTTGACACCGAATCTTTTTGTTTTGGTTAGCGAAAGTACTGCGTTGGACGAGCGAATAGTAGAAGAAGGAATCGACGAGGATGCTGATTACATTCATCCTTTTCGCGGCGCGGTGGAACGGGAATCAGCTGCAGATCGGCCTCGGGTCTGGTTCCCCTTACTCGGAGAAAACCAGCACATACAACTTACGCGTATTTACGACCTGATTAACCCGGCAGAGATTTGTCCTTTGCTGCCGTCGCCGTCGGTGGATCCGCGTCGAGGTGACAATCTTGTTTTGGAATATCGCGGACTTCTATTTGACCAACTGCAACTAGAGACAAGTAACTTTATCTATGCATCAGAGACCAACCCCTTTGAGGTATATCGCCAGTTAAAACGCGCTATCTTGCATTATGCGGAGGCGTTGCGGCCGTTGGGTGGGTCAAATGCTGTAATTTCGGCAAATTCGAGTAAGCTACTTTCTGTCGGCGCTCTGTTGGCTGCTTATGAGATTAAGCGTGCAGGGACGGATATCGCTATCGCGCACGTTGAGGCGCACGGGTACAGCGTGAGAAATTCTGAGGGAGACGATCTGGATCGTTTGGCGAGTGAGAGTAGGCTACATTGCCTTTGGCTTTCCGGGGAATGCTATGCATAAAGTAAGAACTCCGAGAAGGGCGCGAGTCGCAGCCGCTGGATTTTTCGCGCTTGACATCGTGTTCGGTATTGACGACCCGGTGCCGAGGTTGTATGCCGGCGGCACCTGCGGAAACGTTCTTGCGGGTCTAGCATTTTTGGGTTGGGAGGCATCGCCTATCGCTCGGCTGGCCCATGATGTCGCTGGTGATTTCGTACAGCAGGATCTGGAGCAGTGGGGTGTGAATACCAAGCTTCTGAGGTTAGCGCCCTTGGCGGCGACTCCGATTGTGTTAGAGAAAATTCACTTAAGCAAAAACGGCATCCCTCTCCATAGGTTTCTCTGGAATTGCCCAGACTGCAGTTCGTATTTTCCAGCGTTCCGAGCGGTACTGCGAACCCAGGTGGAGTACGTAAAAGAGGCGATGACGTGTCCGAACGTTTTTTTTGTTGATCGTGTTTCGCGCTCGACTATCGAATTGGCGCGGCACTTTGGTAAGAAGGGGTCACTTATATACTTTGAACCTTCTGCGGCTGGGGACGGAAAGCTATTTCGAGAGATGTTGCAGGTGTGTGATGTGCTCAAGTATTCAGCTCAACGTGCTCGTTCATTTTCTGAACTGTTACGAGAGCACAGGGCACACCTGGAGATAGAGACACTTGGAGAAGACGGTTTGCGTTTCAGGACGCGTAACTCCTTTGGGTCTTGGTGTTCCGTTCCAGCTTGCGAAGTGAAAGTAAAAGATGCGGCAGGCGCTGGCGATTGGACATCAGTGGGTTTGATTTCGGCCTTGTTCGCAAAGGGTAAATGCGGTCTTGGGACTGCAAGCAAACAGGATATTGCTTCCGCTCTCGAACACGCACAAGCGGCGGCCGCACTGAATTGTCAATTTGAAGGTTCGCGGGGAGCCATGTATTACCTAACACGCAGCAGATTTATTCAAGCAGTTGCGGCGTTAGAAGCTAAGAATCCAGGGGGTCAGAAGCCGCACAGGCTTTCTTTGGTTAAATATTTGTCGACTTCCGCAGTTTGTCCGAGCTGCAGCCTGAACGGGTTTTCCCTTCCAAAGCTGAATTCTAAGTCAGACCAGCACGTCGCTAATTTCGATTCGCCTCTAACCTGAAGTATTACCGCGCATATTTACGCGGGGAAGTCACATCCGCCTTCAGAAAAGAACCGCCGAAGGCGTGTTGAAAATCACGGTTCCCGCCCACCGCCCAGTAAAACGAGGCACACTGTCTCACATTCTCAAAGCCGCCCAGCTCTCCATCGAGCAATTTAATTCCCTGCTGTAAAATTCGGGCCATGCCGTCGAACCAGTCTGTCTTCTTGGTTGCGACTTCATCTTCACTTCGCTTCAAACGATATCCCCGTTTTTCGCGATATCTCCAGTAAATCATCAACCACCAGCTTGAGCAGCGGAATACCTTCTTTGCTTCTAATCGCCTCCGCTTCTCTCTCCGGATCGCCGGGGATGAGCGGGCCGCGGGTGCCGGGAGCGGGTTTGGTGTTGCGAAAGACGCGAATCCATTCATCGATTTGTTTTTTGAATTCGTCCTTATGGATGAAGCCGTCGATCTGCAGGGCGCCGAAAAAGTGACCGATGCCTTTGCCGACCTTGCGTTCGGGAATTTCCTGGCGGAGCGCGAAGGGCGGGGCGAACGGTCCCCAGTTGGCGCCGCTCAAAACACAACTTAAGATATCCACCATGGCGGCCAGGCCGTAGCCTTTGTGCCCGCCCAGTTCTTTTTCGGAACCGAGCGGCAGCTGCGCGCCGTCGTCGATCATGTCTTGAGGATTGGTCGTGTCGCGGCCGTCTTTATCGACCACCCAGCCTTTGGGAATCGCGGTGTTTTTGCGCAGCGCGATTTCGATTTTTCCGTAGGCGACGGCGCTGGTGGCCATGTCGATGACGATGGGCGGCTCATTATAGCCCGGGAAAGCGATGGCGATGGGATTCGTCCCTAGCATTCTCTCGGCGCCCCAAAGCGGCGCCACGAGTTTCGTGGTATTGGTCATGGCCCAGCCGATGAGATCTCGCTGGAGCGCCTGCAGCGGATAGTAGCCGGCAATGCCGAAGTGATTGGTGTTGCAGACGCTGACCCAGCCCGAGCCGTGCTGCTCGGCCTTGTCCATGGCGATCTCGTTGGCCTTGGGGCCCACCACCAATCCCAGACCATTGTCGCCATCGACGGTGGCGACGCTGTGTTTTTCACGGACTATTTTTATGTTGGGTCTGGGATTGATCCGTCCTAGTTCGAGCATCTCGAAATAAGTGTGCAGCCGCGCCACGCCGTGCGAGTCGATGCCGCGCAGATCGCTTCTGGCCAAAACATCCGCCGCTTGAATGGCATCGGCTTCCGAGATCCCGAAGTGCATAAACACCGAGGCGGAAAAGTTTTTTAAGTAATCCGCGGCAAAGAGATATGTCGATGGGCCGTCGGTCATGGCGATGAAGGATAACGGTGTAGCTCGATTAGCGACAGGCTTACTAAAAGCGCGTGTTACTGTCAACGTATCAGTGATTGGACAGCGGCAGGCGGAACTGCAACAGCAAGGTGCGCTGCACCGGCAAAAAGTTATCATCGGAAATGATGTAAATCAGAGATCCACCAGGCGCTTCTTGGACTGCTATGCCTTCGAAGTTGTCGACCCGCAAAGGTGGGTCGAGGTGAAGCAATTCTTCACCGGCGAGCATCGCCCCCGGCCGTATACTTTCTGCTTTAATCAGTTTCAAGCGCGCGGAAAAACTTAGAAACAGAGAGAGACGCCGCTCAAGGACGATGACATCGCCGTTCGACAGCGCCACGCAATCCGAGACTCGGAAATCCTCGGCCGGCGTGTACGAAAATTCAGCGAAGCGGCCGTTGTCGATCAGCCAACCTTTGAAGCTGCCATCCGGATTTTTAAATTCTTCAGCAATGGTCAAGATGCTTCCGTTCGCGAGAACGGTCGCGCACTCAAGGCCGCCGTTATTGGGCGCCTGGGCAACATCGCTCGAAATCGCTACCGGAGCCGCCGGCGAATCGAACGTTACCGGCGGCGCGAGATAACGCCAGAGACGGTGAACCTGCTCAAACGCGACGATGAAGGAGCCGTCCGGCGCTCTGGCGAGCGCCTCGGCATCGCGCAAAGGTCGAGCGGTCGGAGTTCCATCGGGAGTTAAAAGCGGTTTGATTGCCCAATCGACCAGATCCAAAAGCCGCCCCTCGGCGTCATGGCGCATGCGAGCAGATAACCAGTGGCCGCTATCGGAAACCGCGTAGAGCTTGCCGTCGTCGCCTATTGCTAACCCGGATATGCCGCCGAATTGCGGATGTCGAGAACGAAGCTCGAACGCGCTTATGAGCGTCAGGCGATCGAATTCTTCGCGCAGCGGATCTCTAGAGTCGAACTCAATGGGCAGCAGTTGAACCAGGCCGGATGACGCCGGCACGCTACATGACGTTATTGAAACGAGCAGGAGAGTGGTGCGCACATAGGCGAGTAGCGGGTTGTCTTTCACGAGGGGTTCTTCGAATGATTGAGGCTTAGGAAGCAATGATGTCATCTACGGACTAACGGCTCAAGTGTTAGTTCCCGCGAAAAAGCTTGACAGGATTGTGTGGCCAAGATACGGGAGTGGTGTTCCGGTCAAACTGATTAAGAGAGGTCCCGCCAATTACGATCAGCCGGCAAATGAAAGGGATGTGAAGATTGAACGTTGACAAACGCGGTTTTTCCATCATCGGCACTTCAGTCAAACGCGTCGACGGCGTCGACAAGGTCACCGGCAAGGCGAAATATGCCGGCGACTTAATCGTTCCCGGCATGATCGAAGGCAAGTTTTTGCGCAGCCCCTATGCGCACGCGCGTATCCGCTCGATTCATACCGCAGCGGCGGAAGCGCTGCCCGGCGTCATCGCGGTCGTTACCAGCAAAGACTTCACGGACGTGAGCCCCTACATGGGGCGCGGCAAGAACAAAGACCACCCGATCATCGCGGTGGATCGCGTGATCTATGCCGGTCAGCCGGTGGCGGCGGTTGCCGCGGTCGATCGCGTCACCGCGGAAGAGGCGGTGGCTAAGATTCAAGTCGAGTATGACGAGCTGCCCGCGGTCGTCGATGTCGATGAGGCGCTGGCAGATGGCGCGCCACGTCTCCATGAATTTGCCGAAAAAAACATTTGCTTCCAAACCGAGCTGGTGAAGGGCGACGTGGAAAAAGGATTCGCCCAATCCGATGAGATCTTCGAAGACACTTTCGAGTTTCCGATGATTTATCATTACTCGATGGAGCCGCACACGGCGATCGCGCAAATCGATAGCGACGGCATCACCGTCTGGACTTCCACGGGCCACCCATTTGGTGTCCGGCAGGAGATCGCCGAGATTTATCACTATCCGCTCTCCAAAATCCGCGTTCATGTGAACTTCGTCGGCGGCGCTTATGGCAGCAAGTCGGGCGGAAAGATCGAGCCACTGGTGGTCGCCCTGGCGCGTAAAGCGCAACGGCCCGTCAGGGTCGTGCAAAACGTTGCCGAAGCGATGATGACCTGCCGGCGCCACGCGATCAAATGCAAAGTCAAAACCGGCGTGAAAAAAGACGGCACGCTAATTGCCAAGCAGGCGGAGATCTATCTGAATACCGGCGCCTATGCCGAGACCGGACCGATTGTTGCCGGTCGAACGTTGACGCGTATTCTTGGTCCTTATCGCTATCCGAACCTGAAAATAAACTCATACTGCGTTTACACCAACACGGTTTCTGCCGCTTCATTCCGCTCCATCGGCGGGCCTCAAACGGCTTGGGCCACCGAGTCGCAGATCGATATCATCGCGCAAAAGCTCGGCATGGATCCTGTGCAACTCCGTTTGAAGAATCTGGTCAATAAAGGCGAAGAAATCCGACCGCAGTATCGTCCGCTGGACGCGGATCTTGCCAAAGGGTTAAAGCTGGTCACCGATAAGCTGGGTTGGGACGGTGCCGTGAGCAAAGATGGCCGCGGCCGGGGAGTCGGCTTTGGCACTACCGATCCGGGCGCGCCGCTTGCTTCCACCTCGACAGTGCATGTTCTCGCCGACGGCAGCGTGGTGCTGCTCTGCGGCACCGTGGAACTGGGACAGGGGGCCAAGACGGTCATGAGCCAGATCGTTGCGGAAGAATTGTCAGTGCCCTTCGAGCGCGTCACCATCCGCCCCATCGATACCGCGTTCACGCCGTTCGATCGTTCCACGGGATCGAGCCGTTCAACCACCGTCATGGGCAAAGCGGTGGAGTTGGCGGGCGGCGATGCGCGCCGGCAGATTCTCGAACTGGCCGTCGAGCATTTCGAATCACCTGAAGAAGCCGTTACTCTGAAGGACGGCGAAGCCATCGCCGGCGGGAAAAAGATCTCCTACGGCGAATTGATCCATAAGCACTTCGCCATGCAGGGCGGCGAGCTGGTGGGACGAGGTTACGCGCATAGCGGCATGGCGCCGGCTCCGGCCAATCCACTGTTCTGGGAAATCGGCATCGGCGCCGTGGAAGTCAGCGTCGACAAGGAAACCGGTCAGGTACGCGTCGAGAAATATGTGACCGCGGCGGACGCCGGCAAAGCGCTTCACCCGCTGCAGTGCGAAGGACAGGACGAAGGTTCCGCGATGATGGGCTTCGGCCATACCTTTTATGAATCTTATGAGTATGAAGCCGGACAGATCATCAATTCGACCCTGGTCGATTACAAAGTGCCGACCTTCGACGATGTGCCGCACCAGTTCGAATCGATCTTGATCGAAGACGGTAACGGCCCCGGTCCGTACGGGGCAAAAGGGTTAGGCGAAGGTGGAATTATTCCGGTCGCTCCCGCGGTCGCCAACGCTATCGCCTGGAGCACCGGAGCGCGCATTAAAAGTCTGCCGCTAACGCCGGAGAAAATCTGGCGGGCGCTCAGGGAGGTTGCCAATGAGACGAATAGTAGACGGATTTAAACTCATCGCTTGGAGCGCTCTGTTGGTTCTCATTGCTGCCGAATCCGGGTTTTCCCAGGGGCATTTTTATCAAGGAAAAACCATCACCATGATTAGAGGCGGCTCTCCGGGAGGCATCGGCGAGATGCGCACGCGGGCGGTGGCGACTTTTTTGAAGAAGCATATTCCGGGAAATCCAAACATCTTGCTCGAGTTTATGCCGGGTGCGGGAGGCCGCAAGGCTGCCAACCATCTGTACCGCGGCGCGCGCGCCGATGGCCTGGTCATTGGCAGCGCGCCTGGCGGGATGGTGTCTTCCGCCATTCTGGGCGAGCCGGGCGTTCAGTATGATCTGGACAAGTTTATCTATCTGGGGTCGCCGAACAGCGCCTCGCATTACGTGTTTTTTACCAACGCAAAGCTAGGCCTAGGTAGCCTGAAAAAGCTGCGGGCCCATTCCGGTTTGAGGATCGGCGCCCAGACCGTCGGGCACCCGGTCTATTACACGGGCCGCCTGTTCGCGTATGTGCTCGGCTTGAAGGATGCTAAATTTATCACCGGCTACTCCTCGCCTGAGCTTGATGTAGCCATCTTGAGCGGTGAGCTCGATGCCTCGGCGAACGTCGCCAGCAGTTTAGTCAAGCAGAACCCGGAGTTCCTGGATAAGCGGCTCATGGATTTTCATGCCGTTATGGAGATTCCCAAAGGAGACAAGCATCCTCGCTTTGCCAAGCTGCCGGAACTGGAGAGCTTCGTCAAGTCGGAAAAGGAGCGCAAGCTGCTCGCGCTGCACCGGACTTTCAGGCTAGCCGGTTCGCCCTTTCTCTTGCCTTCCGGCACCCCCAAGGAGCGTGTAGATACGCTGCGTGAGGCCATGCGCAAAAGTTTTGCCGACCCGGAATTTCCTTCCGAATACAAAAAAATGACCGGCGAAGAGGCGTCGCCGCTTTTGCCCGAGGCGCATGAAAAGGCGATCAAAGAACTTCCCAGGGAGCCTGAAACCGTTGAATTCTACAAGATGCTAGGCGGCACCCAAGCTCTGCCACCGCGCTGAGTGAGGAGAACGCTATGAAAGTGGAGAAGGCGCAACTCGTCGTCAACGGGCTTAAGGAAGCCGGCATTGATTTCGCCGCCGGCGTGCCCGATGCCCAGTTTATTGAAGTCTACAAAATGGTCGAGAAAGATCCCGGCATTCGCTACGTCGGCACCGCCAATGAAGCTGAGGCGGCCGGCGTCGGGTTCGGCGCCTGGTTTGGCGGCAAGAAGCCGGCATTGCTGCTTGCGACTTCCGGACTGCTGGTTGCAACCTATCATTTGGCGCGGATCAATCTGTTACACGAGGTGCCGATGTTGGTGGTGATACCTTACCGCGGCGATATCGGCGATCCCCGCTGGTTGGGGCTTTACAAGAAGACCACCGAGCCCGGCCTTAACGCGATGGATATTCCCTATCGCATCGTCAGTCGTTCGGCGGACATCGTCCGATCCATCAAAGAATGCAACGAGAGTGCGCGGGCCTGGCTAAAGCCTGTGGCTGTGCTCTTGAACGAGGAGGCTTTATGGTAACACGGCTGAGTTTGCTCAAGGAACTTTCAGCGTTGATCGCCGATGACGTGCTGGTTGTCTCCAGTATCGGCAACAACAGCGGGTTCTGGGGCCAGCTTAAAGACCGCGAAGCGAACCTGTTTCACGTCACGATGGGAATGTGCACTTCGACGGCGCTGGGGCTCGCCCTGGCGTTGCCCAATCGAAAAGTACTCGCGCTCGATGCTGACAGCAATCTCACTTTGAACCTTGGAGTATTGGGCACGGTTGCCAACGAAGCGCCGAAGAATCTTACGATCGTTCTCATGGACAATCGCAATTACCTGGGGAGTAATAAACAAGAGCCGGGAATGCCCACGGCCACCGCCGGCAAAATGAATCTTGAGGAAGTGGCCAAAGGCTGCGGCATCGCCGGCGCCTGCACGGTCGAAGAAGTCGCCGGGTTTCGCGCCGAAGTTCACAAAGCGCTCTCGAACGACGGTCCTCATTTCATTCGCGCCAGAATAGAAGCGCTCGATAATGACCGGCCGCCGAGAACTAACCGTGTTCCCGACCCGCGGGAAAATAAGTACCAGTTCGCCGGCTATATCCAAAAAACCGAAGGTGTCGAAATTCTTGGCAGCGGACTGGGCGGAGGTTGATATGAACAAATCGCCGGCTCTTCTGGGTCAACTGCTGTTCTCCTTGTTGACGCTTAGTTTTCTAGCTTGCCCCGCCAGGGCGGCGGAGTCCAAAAAAATTGTCTTCGGCTATTCCAGCTTGAGCTCGATGGCTACCGGCGCATGGATGGCAAAGGAAGTCGGCGCCTTCGAAAAATATGGTATCCAGGCAGATCTTATTTTTATCTCTTCCGGCCCTGTCGTGGTGCAGGCTCTGATTGGCGGGGACCTTCAATCAGGAAATGGCGCGACCAATGCGGTGGTTAACGCAATCTTGAACGGGGCGCCGATCGTCGGCGTGGCCGGCACGGCGAACCGTCCGTACCATCGACTGTATGTTCAGCCCGAGATCAACCACATCGAAGAATTGCGCGGTAAGACGCTGGGCGTCACGCGTTTCGGCTCGATTACGGATAATTTGACGAGAATTCTGCTGCGCCGTTCGAAATTGGACGGCTCGGTCAGTGTGCGCCAAATGGGCGGAACGCTCGAGGTGGCGGCGGCTTTTCAGAACCGCGCCATTGCCGGCGCTGTCAGCTCCGATGTACGAACAACCTCGCAAGTTCAACCCAAGGTCCTGGTCAATCTGTTGGATTTGGGTATTCCCTATTCCATGAATACGATCGCGGTATCGCGCGATTACTATCGCCGTAATCCTGAAGTAGTCGAGGGCGTGGTAAAAGCGTATGCCGAAGGCGTGGCCGCCATGAATCAGCAGAAAGAAAAAGCGCTCAAAGTGATCGCAAAATATTCGCGTCAAACAGATCCCAAGGTGCTCGAAAATCACTATCGCGATTCAGTGACTTTTTTGGAGCGAATCCCGCGGGTCGAGCCCGAAGCGGTACAGACGATTCTCGATTTCATGGGCAAGAAAGGCATTCCTTTGGAGACTTTTATGGACAACTCCATCGTCGAGCGCCTGGTGCGCGATGGCTTCTTTGACAAATTGTACAAAAAGCCGTAGTGACTGTCTCGAAATTATAGAAAAGCCGCAGATGCTAAATATCGGGCGTATGTCATACGCCCCTTACAAGATTCCTCGATTCGGATCGCCGCGTTGACACGAGAATCATCGCGGCCGAGATGATGTTTGTATAAGAATTTCAATAAAGGAGACCGTCATGGAAAAACCAAGAATCAGACACATCGCCCTTAATGTTGCCGATCGCGAAAAAACGGCTGAATATTATAAAAAAGTCTTCGGCATGGAAGAGAAATACCGCGGCCCCAGCGGCACGATCTATCTTTCCGACGGTCATTTCGACCTGGCGCTGATCAGCACCGACAAGTATCCCTGGGGCATCAATCACTTTGGTTTCAAGGTCGATAGCGTCAAGGCGATCGAGGAAGTCGCGCAGACGACGTCGGAAGCCAACACGTTCGGCGCGGTGGCGGAGAATTGGATCAAAGACATCGAAGGAAACCGTGTCGATGTTTCCGAGCACGGCTGGCCGATCTAAGCGATTGGCTGGGACCCGGTACAATCGGAAAAACAGAGTTTTTCAGCGAACTGTTAGTATTCTGACCCAGAAGTGCGCTAAAGGATTTCGTCGCCCGTTTACCGTCATACCGGCGAAAGCCGGTATCCAGAAGTCTTCGAAACTCCTGGATTCCGGGTCGCGCCGGCTATCGCCAGCTTGCCCGGAATGACGATTGAATTATGTAACAAACGTTTCTATTCACCTCGAAGCACACGAAGGACATGAAGAACCAACAACCGGATGGAAAACAATCGGATTTTAAAATGACTTCTTTTGCGCTCTTCTGTGCGTCGTGGTGAATACGGCTGAGGACTTGCTTGCTTCGAATTCTCTCACCGAAAATGCGTACTTCGACAGTTTGTTTGAGCGCCTCAACCGCCGCTTTTAGACCCATATCACTTTAATCGTCCCGATCGTGGGACGGCCAGAGTCAACGGTGTCCTAATTTTTTGATACGGCTTGCGACCGCATCCGATTCCTTCAACGTTTCTCCGAACGCAAACAGCAGCGAGGTTGGTATTATTTTTGCGCGCTCTAAGGGGCAATTGATGCGAGTCCAAAAATAAAAATTTCAGCCAGCAACGGAAAGGAGAAACCATGAATCAGAAACATAGCGTCGCGGAGATCCAACAGGCGATCAAGCAAGGAGCGATAACGCCGGAGTACAAAGCTGACACCCAGCGGATCGTTCAAGCTTTGAACCGTTTGCGTTCCACGGAGATCATGAGCTACCTGCAGTACATGCAGCATCAATATATGGCTGTTTCTTTGTTGTCACCGGGTCTCAAGGCCGAGTTTGAGGCGCACGCAACTCAAGAACTTGATCATGCCAATCGTCTGGCTGAGCGTATCCAGCAGCTTGGAGGAGTGCCCATTTACGACCCCAAAGAAATTGCCGCGAAGGCTGCAAACGTCGGCGTCGAGCCGGAACAGGGAGCTACTTTAACTGAAATGGTTGCGGAAGACCTGATGCTTGAAAGGCAGCAGATTGAAGTTTACACCGCTTTGATTAGAGAGGTTGGCGACCAAGATCCGGTGACGCGCCACGTGCTGATCGGCATTCTTGCGGAGACGGAAAAGCACGCCAGCGAATTGGCGGACTATCTCAAGAGGACAGCGGACACGTTTCATTGAGCGGGTGATTCATCGCAACTCAGTAACTCTCTGTTGAGTGAGGGGCAACGGCGCTTATCGCATTCGCGAGGAGCGCCGTTTTGTTTTGGACAATAACATTGGCTTGTCAAAATGTCTTGGCATGCAGGATGAAACCTTATATACGGTTGTTGAAGAGGAGAGTCATCATGCAGGCTTCAGAGTGGAGAAAAGTTATCGGCGAGATGGTGCGGGATCACGTACGCTCGCCGCAGATGGAGCATTATTTCTCGGTCAAGATGAACCGGCAGCGGGCGCAGCTCATGATCACACAATTGGGGCTCTATATTCGTCACCGGCGCGATTGCTGGTCTCTGGTGTCGGCCAATTGTCCGGTGATGGCGGTGAAGCAAGCCATTCTGCGGCACGAGTTCGGCGAAGTCATTAAGGATCAGTATTCGGAGTACGGCCATCTTCATCTGATCATTCGCCAGGCGGAAAAGCTCGGCTTGAGCGCCGATGAAGTCATCGAAACAAAACCTATTGCGAGCACGACCGCGACGCTTTATGCCTGGGCCTGGCTGACCCATGCCAAGAGTTGGATTGAAGGTTTGTCGGCGTTGACGGTTACCGAATGGACCAACGATGACCGGCTCTTGAAAGATGCCGGCGGCGGCCATTCGACACGCATGGGCAAACGGTGGACCGAAGACATGGGACTACAGTGGCGCGACATGCCGAACTTCGCCGCCCATGCCGAGGCCGATGAAGAACACAGCGACATGTTTCTGCCCTTCCTGTCGGAGTATGCCACGGGCGAGAAAGAACAACTGGCCCTCACCGCGGTAAAGGAATCGCTCGATCTGTTTGCGCTCTACCGTGAAGGAGTCGCCAAGGCGATGGAAAAAATTCCGCTGCGGTGACGGATCTCATTTAGCTGGAGAATGCCGCCTGGTGAAGTGAACCGTAGGTTTTGTCTACACACTGTAAAAGGAACCAAACCATGACCGAAAAGCAGTGGCGCGAGTATCTGGGCGAACTGGTGCGCGAATACATTCGCACGCCCGAGCTCGAGCATTATTTCTCGATTAAGATGACCAAGCCGCGCGCGGCGATCATGGTGACGCAACAAAGCCATTACGTGAGACACCGCCGGGACTGTTGGTCCAACGTATCGTCCAATTGCCCGCTGATGGCAGTGAAGCAACGCATTCTGGAGCACGAATACGAGGAAATTATTAAAGACGATTTCTCACAGTATGGTCATCTTCATCTCATCATCCGGCAGGGGCAATCGGTTGGGCTCAGCGCGGACGATATTCTAAATTCAAAACCATTACCGGCGACCATGGCGGTATTATATGCGTGGGGCTGGATCACCCGGGTGAAAAGCTGGACGGAATCGCTGGCCGCCATGACGATTACCGAGTGGTGTAACGATGACCGGTTGCTGGGCGATCTCGGCGGCGGTCAATCGACACGCATGGCGAAGAAGTGGATGGACGAGATGGGATTTACCTGGAAGCAGATTCCCAATCTTCAAGCGCACAGCCAGGCCGACGAAAAACACAGCGACATGTTTCTGCCGTTTCTCAGCGAGCACGCCACGGGCGAGAAGGAGCAGTTGGCGGTTCAAGCTGCAAAAGAATCTTTGGACCTGAACGCGATCTTCCGGGAGGGAATTGCCAAAGCCCAGGAAAGCCTCGTTTCTAATTGAATCAACTCCAAAAAGAGGCCTTAACGGAGAATTTTGATCTCATATCCCAGCACTTAGTTCGGTAAGCCCAACAGGCACAAGAATAAATTGCAAAAGGAGGATTTTTCGTATGAAGAACGCATGGCTACATACTTACGTGTGCAGGACTGTGCTTGGGCTGCTGTTTCTTTGGGTATGGCTTGCCCAAACTGGAACAGCTTACTGCGCCAATGTGGATTCAGCCAAGGCGGAAGGAGAATTGGTATGGTGGACGACAATGGCGCAAGACCAATCTCAGAAAGTTATCGAAGCTTTCATGAAAAAGCACCCATCCATCAAAGCAAATTATTGGCGGAGTGGTTCCAACGGCGTGCACAATAAAATCATGACCGAAGCGCGCGCCGACCTGCATTCTTGGGATGTGGTCACTTACACTGCGGAGTTCGTGTTGGAATTGAAGCAGAAGAAGCTCATCACCGCTTATGATTCGCCCGAGCGCAAAAACTACAGTGACGATTTGAAGGACGACGAGGGTTACTGGACTGCGATCTATGCTCTTCCGATCGGGTTGGGCTATAACACCAAACTGGTCGAAAAAGAGGAAGTTCCGAGGACCTACGATGCGCTTCTGGAAACAAAGAAAAAAGGATGGAAAATCTCCATCGATAACGAGGGTGAAAGCCTGTTGGCCGGTCTGATCCAGGTTTGGGGCCGGGACAAGGCTGTACAATATTTAACCAAGCTTGCGACTCAAAATGTCGTTCCCGGTCGAGGCAATACCCGGCGCGCCCAAGCTGTGGCGGCCGGTGAATTTCCTCTGTTGATCGCCTATACCCACAGCATTGAGTGGTTCAAGTTGCAGGGTGCGCCTATCGACTGGGTCAATCTGGAGCCTGTCGTGGTTCAGGTCAATCCCGTGATGCTGGCGGCAAATGCACCTCATCCGAACGCCGGTAAGCGGTTCATTGATTTTATCCTTTCCAAGGAGGGACAAACGTTGTTGCAGAGCTTCCATCGGGTTACAACACGCGATCACGTCAAACCGAATCCCCCTCGCTTGATCGAAGGATTCAAACGTGTTGTGCTCTATCCCGAGGATCATCAAACCCTCGTTGAGAGCGCGAAATTATATAAAAAGATTTTCGGTCTTCAGTAAAGAATCCGATCTCATCGAATCGATCGGCAGAAATGCAAATCCAACACTCAGCCTGACCATCAAAAAGGAGGCTTCCATGAGCTTATGGTCCAAGACGCGGCAGGAATTAAACGAACTCGTCAATCGCCATTTTGAAACACCGGAATACCAATATTTCTTCTCCGTGAAGCTCACTCCGGAGCGGCAAAAAATAATCGACCTGCACTATCCGCATTACATCAAGAGCCGGCGCGACTGCTGGGGCGCGGCGGCGGTGAGAGCTCCGCTCGACGTCAAGCGGGCAATCTGGGAGCATGAGAAAGACGAGCTGATTTTTGACAAAAGATTGGGATCGGCGCATCTGACCGATGAGCAAATGGCCGAAGCCACCGCTGAAACGAATCTACTGCCGGCCGTGCGCACGGTCTTCTTCGCATGGATGCACCTGGCGACCACCCGCCCCTGGATCGAAAGCTTGATGGTGAACCACATCACCGAGCGAAAAAACAATCCGGCCATCGTCAAGGGCGGAGGCTTCACCGCGCGCTTCGCGCATAAAAAAGTCGCCGACCTTGGCGGCACCGTCGAAACTCTCGACGCCAATACAAAGGTGCATATGGTGGCCGATGAAGACCATTCCGATATGTTCGAGCCGATCTTCGATAAATATGTGACCGATGAAAGAATCGCTCAGGCGGTGAGTCAAGCCGCTCACGATAGTCTTCATGTGGACCGGGCTTATCGCAGCGCGCTGGCGACGGCGATGTTGAGAATTGCCGAATCTAAAGCGGCATAAGTTTTGGTATTCTAGTGCCAGCGGCGAATTTAAGGATTTACAGCTCCTCTTTTGCACCGGCGTCGCACTAGACTAGAAGGGATCCAAAAAAAGCTCTTGACAATCCAATTTGCCCGATCCTATAGCTAAGACAATCGGCCTAAAATGATCCTCTCACACATTAGCATCCTCAAGAAAGGACAAGGCCATGGCAGAACCACGGATACGACACAAGCCATCAATGTCCAAGATCGTGAAAAGGTCGCCGAATATTATGCTGGGGTTTTCAGCTTAGAAGAAAAAGCGCGTGGTTCCAACGGAACAATATACCTTTCTGATGGCTTCGTAGATCTTGCCCTCAATCCCAAACGTCCTTTGGGGATTCGACACTTCGGTTTCCAGGTCGACAGCGTCAAGGTGATCGAGGAGTCGGCCAAAACTACTGCGTAAGAGAATACCGTTGAAGCTGTTGCGGAAAGTTGGATCCGCGATCCTGAAGGTGACCGGGTTTCTGTTGCCTACTCCGCCGTGAAAGAAAATATTTTAAAGAAGATGGTGCACGTAAAGTCAGCAATGGCGTTTCTCGCTCTGATTTGGGTTTTTCCGTTGCGTAGCCGATGCCAGTAGTTCTTACCTGTTCTGTGAGGGGATAAATCTCAGTCTAAGAAAGATAGTGTCCGGGAGGTACTATATGTTTACTCAGAAAGCGTTAACAAGGTTTAAGCATGGCTTCCTTATCTTGCTGGCGATTTCATTATTGGGCTCACATGCCTTGGCAGCGGCTCCGAGGGAGGTCACTATCGGCTATTCCACCATCGGCCCGATGGCAACGGGATTGTGGATGGCTAAAGAAATCGGGGCCTTTGATAGGTATGGGATCCAGGCAGACCTTGTTTATATCTCGAGTGGACCAGTTGTAACGCAGGCCCTAATAGGAGGAGATCTGGATGCAGGACTAGGTGCCACTAATGCTGTGATTTCAGCGGTCCTATCGGGAGCCCCGCTCATGTCTGTGCTAAGCGTTGCGAACAAAGCAGCCATGAGGCTATATGTGCAGCCAGAGATTAAGCGGGTCGAAGATCTTCGAGGGAAGAACGTAGGGGTTACACGGTTCGGCTCAGTCACGCACAACCTAACTTTGCTCTTGCTGCGGAAACATGGTTTGGAAGGAGCAGTAAACGTTCGTCAGATGGGAGATACGATGGCGGTCAGTGCTGCCTTCGAGCGGGGTGCGATAGCAGGTGCTGTCACTTCCTTTCTGCGAGTGGGTACTCACGTACCACAACGGTTGTTAGTGAAGTTTGAGGAGACAGGGATACCCTACTCGATGGATGTGATTGTGTTCACGCGTGATTACCACCGTCGCTATCCGGAAACGGTGGAAGGGATCGTACGCGCATACATTGAGGGCGTGGCGGCGCTTCATCAAGAAAAGAAAAGAGCGCTCCAAGTAGTAGCCAAGTATATGCGTGTCGCTGACCCTAGGATGTGGCAAATAGTTTATGAAGATTCGGCTAATTTTTTGGAGAAGATACCACGGGTGGAACCCGAGGCAGTTCTCACCATCCTGGAATTTCTAGGAAAGAAGGAGGTTCCCCTCAAAACCTTTGTTGATAATTCCATCGTGGACCGGTTAATTGGTGAGGGATTTATAAACAGGCTTTACAAAAAGCGTTAATGATTCCAGGGCGGTAAACTTATGACGGAACAGGAATGGAGAGATGGGATGGGCGAGCTAGTTCGGGAATCGGCGCAGTCTGAAGCCAACAAACAATACGACGGTATTAAGCTCACCAAGGCTCGTGCCCAGATATACATTACTCAGCAAAGTTTATTCATCCGGCATCGCCGGGACTGTTGGGCTTACGTTTCAGGTAATTGCCCTCAATTGTCTGTAAAACAGAAAATCCTTGAGCACGAGTACGAGGAGATTATTCGTGATGAATACTCGGAGTATGGGCACTTAGATCTTGTAATTCGGCAGGCGAAGTCCATAGGCCTTTCTCCAGAAGAAGTTATCGATACGCTTCCCTTGCCGACCACACGCGCAGCTCTTTATGCTTATGGCTGGCTCACCAGGAAGAAGCCATGGCAAGAAGGGCTGGCTGCATTAATGGCGACTGAACGGATGAACGATAATCAGTTATTGGCAGATCTTGGAGGTGGAAGCGCGCTCAGGACAGGCAAAAAATGGATAGAGGACTTGGGATTAACTTGGGAACAGATTCCTAACGCTGCAGCCCATAGTAAGGCAGATGAAAAACATAGCGAAATGTTTCTATCGTGTCTGGCTGAATTTGTCCCCTGTGATCAGGAGGAGATAGTGCTTCAGGCAACCAGAGAATCTCTGGAACTCCGTGAGCTCATGTTATGGGGGATTGGCGAAGCGATGGAAAAGGTTTCCTAAAAAAGCTCGGGTCACGGGGATCAAGCCGTGTCCTCAAGCGCGTAGCTAACCCAGCACAGTTTATTCGGCGCCATCGCCGCGAGTGCTGGGTGAACGTTTCAGCGAGGGGATGAAATACCCATCGTTCAACAATCACCTTTAAACAATCAATGCGACATCTTTCTTGAAATTCACCGGCGCTCATGTCAGAGGACAAAGCAAAAGCTTTGCCGACATTTTTATTGTGGAAGTTTTTATTTATAGACAGGTCTTAAAAGAAAACGTTAGGCATAGAACAAAAGAAGGAGGGAAGCGTATGCAAAAGCCAAGGATTCGCCATATCGCGATCAATGTTCAGGATCCGGAGAAAGAAGCCGAGTACTACAAAGGAGTTTTCGGGATGGAGGAAAAAATGCGTGGCGAGAACGGAACCATTTACCTCTCCGATGGTTTTGTCGATGTAGCCCTTATCAGTACGCCGAGGCACCCCTGGGGAATTAACCATTTCGGCTTCAAGGTCGATAGTGTTAAGACCGTTGAGGAAGTTGCGCAAACGACCGCTGAGGCGAACACCTTTGGGGCGATTGCTGAAAGCTGGATCCGGGATCCCGAAGGGAACCGGGTGGACGTATCGGAGCACGGTTGGCCGGTCTGAAACTGTTAAGCTTGGGAACGAAGCGAGCTGGGAGCCGTAATAGTACCGACTTGTATCCCTGTCTTTATTCTGGCGCGCGCTCCTAGGATATATCGTTATGGTCGAAGTCGACGGTAATGGGAGGGCAAAGGCAATGCCTCGAAGATTCCTGTCATTAGTAGCACTGATCGGTCTCTTTCTTCATCCCGTTGACCTTGGCGCTCAGCAAAGGGCCAAAATCGCTTATGCCTCAATCAGCCCCAATTTTGCTGGTTTATGGGTGGCGAAGGAGGCCGGCGCATTTGAAAAACATGGACTCCCTGCGGATCTCGTATACATAGCCTCAGGGAGTGTTACCGTGCAAGCGATGATGGGTGGTGACGTGCATCTGGCGATTGGGGCGAGCAATGCAGTGGTTAACGCGATTCTCCGGGGCGCACCACTGGTGGCGGTTGGCAGCGTTGCAAATAGGCCAGGCATGGTTCTATGGGTTCAACCTGAAATAAACAAGCCTGAGCAACTCCAGGG
>JBBDNJ010000092.1:0-6486 GCA_040877705.1 Binatia bacterium
CCGAGCGCTACTTTTTATCCATGGCCGAGAGTGAAATACCGGCGCACTTCGCCCTGATGCAACAATTCAAAGGCCGGGGTGCCGCGATATCCGTCGAACATTTTCCCGAGAAAGACTGCAGCACCGTGGCGATTTGTACAACGGATCGCCCCGGTCTGTTTGCCTCCATTGCGGGCGTCATGGCGGCGATGAGATTAGATATCCTCAATGCGCGGATCTTCACCGCCAGCGATGGCCGCATTCTTGACGTCTTTCGGGTATCCCACGGCGGCCGTTCGGAGGTCATGATGGCCGATCAAAGGTGGGCCAGGTTTCGCTCGACCTTGGAGGCGGTGTTGCAGGGAAGCATCGATGTTGAAAGTCTTGTGGAAAAATCACAATCGGCGCTTTTGCAAAAGCGAGTGCCCAAGGTTTCGACCTTCATCAAAGTCGACAATGAAGCATCGGGACTTTACACGGTTGTCGAGGTTTTCACGGCGGACCGCCTTGGAGTTTTATTCAAGATAACCTATACGCTGCATCAGCTCGGCCTGTCGATTCATGTGGCAAAGATCTCCACCAATGTCGATCAGGTGGCGGACGTTTTCTTCGTCACAAACCAAGAGGGCGACAAGGTCGAAGATCCCGACCGAATCCAAGAGATTCGCCAGACTCTCTATGCCTGCCTCGCTCCCAATGATGAACGATTCGCTGCATCCCTACGTTGATTCATTTCTGACGATGATCAGCGTCGAGAAGGGGCTCGCCCGAAATACCGTCGAGGCCTACAGCCGCGACCTTGCCCAGCTCGCAGAATCTCTATCGGCTCAGGGGATAGCCTCCTGGGACAGGGTAGAGGCCATCCATCTTCGCTCCTTTGTGTCGTCTTTGCGCGCGCGCCATTTGAGCACGAGGTCGATCGCCCGGCAGATCGTCACTGTGAGGCGGTTTTACCGTTTTTTGGAAACCGAAGGGCTGGTAAGTCATCATTCCATACCTGAGTTTCACCTGAGCGGGGTGTCGCGAAAATTGCCTCATGCGCTTAACGGCGGCGATATCCGTTCGCTGTTAAACCAGCCCGACTCCAACGAAATTCTCGGCGCTCGCGATCAGGCGATGTTGGAGCTGTTATATGCAACGGGACTTCGGGTAAGCGAGCTGACTTTATTACAGATCCAGCAAGTCAACTTTGAAGGAAATTTCCTAATCGTAAAAGGAAAAGGGGCCAAGGTTCGCGCCGTGCCGTTCGGGCAATGGGCGCGGCAAAAAGTCTTTCGCTATATTCAGGAAACTCGGCCGCGTTTACTAAAGGGGAAAGCGAGTCCATTTCTCTTCGTCAATCGATCCGGCCGAGCATTAACGCGCCAGGGGTTTTGGAAAATCATACGAGGTTACGCGTTGGCCGCCGGCATCGACAAAAAGGTTTCGCCCCATACGTTACGGCATTCTTTCGCAACCCATTTGTTAGAAGGCGGGGCGGATCTCCGATCGGTGCAATCGATGCTGGGACATGCCGATATTTCGACCACGCAAATCTATACTCACGTCGATGCCAACCGCCTGAAACAGGCGCACCGGCGCTATCATCCGAGAGAACGCGGCTCCGGGGGACAGTAACAGGACGAACTTTGCAGTCATGGAGATAAAGCGTTGCCCCGCGAGCATGCCGTTCTCGCAAGACTCCAATGCTCCAGATCTTTTTGTCCAGCTTGTGTTTGCCGGGTCCTTGCCGTACATAATTAAACTATCCCTCAAACAGACGTAGGATCTTGGAAGAAACCATAAGACAAATTGCCATCTGGGCCCTGCCGGTATTGCTGGCCATCGTGTTTCACGAGGTCGCGCATGGTTGGGTGGCCAATCGTCTTGGCGATTCCACTGCCGCAAAAATGGGCCGGTTGACCTTGAACCCCCTCGCCCACATCGATCTATTCGGCACGATTCTGATTCCTTTACTGCTCATTATTGCTAATGCGCCGTTTCTGTTCGGCTACGCGAAACCGGTGCCGGTGAATTTTTACAACCTGCGCAATCCGAAGCGAGACATGATCTGGGTGGCATTGGCAGGTCCCGCAACCAATTTTCTACTGGCTTTTGCATGCGTCCTTATGTTGAAATTGCTTGTACCCTCGATCGGCGGCGGTGGCGCAGGTGGAGCTTCGGCGTCCATTGCCGATTTCTTCGTGCCGGTAATCTTGATGCTGGAACGAGGCATCGTGATCAACGTCGTACTGGCGGTTTTCAACATGCTGCCGCTGCCGCCGCTTGACGGAGGAAGGGTCATGGTGGGCGTGCTCCCCGAACCGTATTCTTCGATGCTGGCGCGGATCGAACCGTTCGGATTCCTCATTCTGATTTTACTGTTAATGACCCATACCTTGACCCGCGTCATCGGACCGCCGATGGAGTTTTTGCTAAAATTTTTTCTGCGATTGATTTAAGATTGGACAATTATGGAAACCATCGTTAGCGGAGCCAGACCTACCGGACGATTGCACCTGGGCCATCTACACGGCGCGCTGAAAAATTGGGTCCGGCTGCAAGAAAATTATCGCTGCTATTTCTTTGTCGCCGATTGGCACGCATTGACCACCGACTACGCAACCCCGCAAGGCATCAACCAGAGCACTCTCGAAATGGTGATGGACTGGCTCAGCGTCGGGCTCGATCCGGCGCGTTCCGTCCTATTCCGCCAATCACGCGTAAAGGAACATGCCGAGTTGCATTTACTGTATTCGATGATTACGCCGGTCTCGTGGCTCGAACGCAATCCAACCTATAAGGAGCAGATCAAGGAACTCACGGGCAAGGACCTTTCGACCTACGGGTTCCTCGGCTATCCGGTGCTGCAATCGGCCGATATCACAATTTATAAGGCCAATAAGGTTCCCGTCGGCGTGGACCAAGCACCGCACGTGGAGTTGACCCGTGAAATCGTCCGGCGCTTCAATGATTTTTACCGGCCGATTTTTCCCGAACCGGAAGTGTTGCTCACCGAGACCCAAAAGCTGCCTGGTTTGGACGGCCGCAAAATGAGCAAGAGTTACGGCAATGCGGTCTTTCTCTCGGATACTGCCGAAGAAATCGATCACAAGCTCAGCCGCATGATAACCGATCCGGCGCGCGTCAAGCGCACCGATCCGGGAGAGCCAAATAAATGCCCGGCGTTTCAGCTTCATAAAATTTACTGTACGCCTGACGAGATTGAGTTCGTCACCCAGGGCTGCCGTACGGCCGCCATCGGTTGCCTCGAGTGCAAGAAGATCATGATCAAGCATGTGATCGACGATCTCGCGCCGTTTCGGGAAAAAAGAGCACAGTATGAAAAAACCCCGGAGGTGATTGAGGAAGTCCTGCAAACCGGCTATCAGTCGGCTCAGGGGAAGGCAAGCGAAACTATGAGCGAAGTGCGGGAGGCACTGGGATTGTGAGCACGCGAGTTCAATTAGACATCTTTGAAGGTCCCTTGGACTTGCTGCTTCATCTCATCAAGAAGAATGAAGTCAGCATCACCGACATTCCCATCGCCAGTATCACGGAACAATACCTCGCCACGATGGAGCTCATGGAGAGCCTGAGTCTCGACGTCGCCGGCGAATTTTTGGTCATGGCAGCGACCTTGATTCATATCAAGTCTCGCATGCTGCTGCCGGCCGGAGTCGATGAAGGCGATGACGACGAGGGTACGGATCCGCGCGACGAGCTGGTGCGGCGCCTGCTCGAATACCAGCGCTTCAAAGATGCCGCGGATCAACTCGAGCAAAGGGAAATCCTGACCCGCGACGTGTTTGTCCGCTCGGCTACCCCCGCGGAAGAAGCCGCTGCGCCTGGGTTTCGCGAGGTGTCGGTATTCGAGTTGTTAAACGCCCTGCGCCGGGTCATGGATCGCTTGCCGAAGGACGTTTTTCATCAAGTGACCTTAGACAAGATCACCGTGCGTGAAAAGATGACCCTGCTGCTGGAAAATCTACGCGCTCACGGCAAGGTGTTGTTTGAATCATTGTTCAGCGACGTCAAGACGCGCATGGATGTGGTGGTTACCTTTCTGGCAATGTTGGAGCTGGTGAAAGTGCGCGCCATACGAATTTCCCAAGAAGAGTCGAACGGACCCATCGTCATCGAAGCCGCCGCTGAAATGGAGCAAGCCGCGGAATTGGCGGCCGTCGAGGAAAGCGAAGAAGAGCAACATGGAACGTGAAGAGGTGAAATCCATTGTGGAAAGCCTGCTGTTTGTTGCCGATGGCCCACTGACCGTCCAGCGGTTGAGCGAGGTCATCGATGGAGTCGAGAAAAACGAGGTCCGCTCGATTCTGGAAGATATGAGCGATGAATTGGCAGCCAACCGGCGAGGTATCCGTCTCGTCGAGGTCGCCGGGGGATACCAGTTGCGCACCGCCAAGGCGAATGCCGACTGGGTCAAGAAGTTTCTCGGCGGCCGGCCGGCGAGAATGGGCCGGGCGACGCTGGAGACTTTGGCGATCGTCGCGTACCGGCAGCCGATCACCAAGGCCGAGATCGAGGCGATTCGCGGCGTCGACGTGGACGGGGTCATTACAACACTTCTCGAGCGGAGTCTTGTCCGAGCCGTGGCACGCAAAGACGTGCCGGGCAGGCCGTTTCTTTACGGCACGACTCCAGAGTTCTTGGAGCTGTTTAATCTTAAAGACCTCACGCATCTGCCGACCTTGAAAGAGATGGAAGAGATCGCCTTGCCGGAACTCCAAGGCGAGGAACTGCGCTCGGAGCAGGCTCAAGAAAGTGAGCAGGCGGAGGACAAGCAGAATTAATTCGTCATGGAACGTTTGCAGAAAATTCTCGCGCGGGCAGGGCTTGCTTCCCGGCGCGAAGCGGAGCGCTGGATTTTGGATGGGCGGGTCAGTATCAACGGTACTGTCGTGCGCAAACTGGGCACTCAGGCCGAGCCTTCCAGAGATAGCATCCGGGTCGATGGCAAGCGGATCAAGGCCGCTGCAGAAGCGATTTATCTTGCGCTGCACAAGCCACCGGGGGTGATTACCACCCTCAACGATCCGCAACAGCGGCCGGACATTACCCGGTTTTTGGAACCGCTGGGAGAAAGGCAAAGAGTTTTTCCAGTCGGACGCTTGGATTTCAACTCATCAGGGCTGATCTTGCTGACCAACGATGGCGAGCTGGCGCAACGGCTGACGCATCCGCGTTTTGGCGTAAAGAAACTCTATCATGTGAAACTCAGCGCGTGTCCGACTGAAATGGAGCTCGGTAAATTACGCAAGGGAATCCGTCTGGAGGACGGCATGGCGGCGCCGGCGCGTGTGCGAGTATTGGAGAAATTGAAGAAAAATGCCTGGTTGGAAATAGAAATCCACGAAGGCCGCAACCGCGAAGTGCGCCGCATGTTTGAAGCGTTGGGTTATTTCGTCGAAAAACTGATCCGCGTGCGCATCGGCGCCATTTCACTGGACCGGCTTGCCCCGGGCGAGATTCGCCCGCTTATGCGCACGGAAATCATTAAACTCAAGCGTGCTGTCGGTCTTGAAAAGGACAAGGGAGAGGGCAAAGGAAAAGCGACGAGAGGTTCCACGAAACGAGCCTGACTTTTGCCGTCATTCCGAGCCACAGAAAAAATCTCACGCAAAAAACAAAAGCTCAACCTTCACTTCAATTCGTAAGGCTTTGCATTCGTTCCTCGACAGTATGCGAGCCGCTTCCCGTCATCGGTCAGGCCCGGATCAACGGATGAGCATGGCCGTTTTGTGTTCAGCGATAATTTATAAACAATCGATTTTCGCCTGGGCGATTTTCCTGTCCTTGCAAATTTCGCCGCCGATTTTCGCAGCGCAGCAAGATTCGCTTGAGCGCGAAGTACACGATGCGCTTGCTACGGCGCGACGCACAATGATCGATCGTGATCTGCGCGGGCGCGGCATCAAAGATTCGAGAGTTCTTTCGGCGATGGAAGCGGTGCCGCGCCACCTGTTCGTCCCGGAGAATCTGCGCCCATCGGCGTACGAGGATCGGCCGTTGCCCATAGGCGAGGGTCAGACGATTTCTCAACCGTATGTCGTTGCCTACATGAGCGAGCTTTTGGAATTGCGAGGCGATGAGAAAGTCCTTGAGATCGGCACCGGATCCGGTTATCAAACCGCCGTTCTAGCGCGATTAGCGGCGGAGGTATACTCCATCGAAATCATTCCATCGTTGAGCGAGAGCGCCAATCGCGTCATCGAGCAGCTTGGCTTGAGAAACGTATACCTCAAAGTCGGAGATGGATTTTTCGGCTGGGAAGAAAAGGCGCCCTTCGACGCTATCCTTTTGACGGCTGCGGCGCCGAAAGTTCCCGGAGCACTCTGGCGCCAACTGCGCGAAGGCGGGCGCATCATCATGCCTCTGGGCGAGCCGTCGAAACCACAGCGCCTCGTGCGCGTCCGTAAGGTTGGAGGCAAGAAAGTCGTCGAGGAACTTGCGAACGTACGTTTTGTTCCTATGACGGGGTCGATTCAGAAGACGCGTTAGGCGCGGCCTTTT
>JBBDNJ010000093.1:0-6478 GCA_040877705.1 Binatia bacterium
CCGCTTAAGATTCGCGACGATGATTTCGATTTCCTGCAGATTTCTTAACGCGCGATCCATAAAAGATTTCCCGGAGCACACCTTAGCGGTCAAGTCCCAGGGTTGAATAATGCTCTACTGCCGCGCCTTCTCTGCCTGCCATCGGTCGAGAATTGCCCGCGCGCCATTGGTTTTAGGATCCATTGCCTGATCGTGGCCTGGCATTTTTGCCGTCAGCTCAATCACGTATCCATTCGGGTCTCTAAAGTAGATCGAGTGGACCATGCCGTGGTCGGCGACGCCACGTGTCTCGATTCCTCGTTCTTTCCCCCTGGCAAACATTGACAGCAGGGTAGGCTCATCGACCTCTAAGGCAATATGCAAGTCGAAATCGAGCTGGCGTTTGAATTCAAAAGGCATGTTCGGCGCCTCGAAGAAGGCAAGGTATGAACCGTTGCCGAGTTCGTAGAAGGTATGCAGCGCGCCGGCTTCCTCGATATCGAGGCTGCTGGCAAGCGGGAGGCCGAGAAAGTCTTGGTAGAACTTACGCGTCTCTTCCGAGTCGCGGCATCGATAGGCGTTGTGATGAAGTCCTTTGATCATGGTCCGGTCCTCCTGTAAATGCTCATCCGTATAGTCCTTCCGTGGCCCGAACATGTCCATGCGCGGCCAGCGCGTAGGCGCCAACCACGAGGAATTCAACGTTGTGGGCGTTGAATTCGGCTAATAGATCTCTGAAGTCTTGGTTCATCGGCCTGGCTAGACGTCCAAGCGAAGCAAAGAAGTGTCAAATCCCATACAGCGTTGATGCGTTCTTCCGGCGTAGCATTAGCCCAGTGCGATTCGCTGGGTACCAGATTGCTGTTTCGGATTACCTGAGACGTAACCTGTTTGCGAGGGAGACTCTTGCTCATCGTGGTCCATAATAACTCAAATCTATTTGATTGTCCGTGCCTCCTCCAGGTTCGCTGCCGCGATTTTCAAGGTGTTTCTTTTTCGATCCAGACATCAACATTATAATCCGGCTCGCCGGATACCGGGTCGATGCGTCGTGGAATCAGAACATTGGCTTCGGGCCAGTAGGCTTGCAGGGTCCCTGATTTAACAGGCGCAAGTTGAATAAATCCTTTCATTTTTCCGGTGTCGGATCGGAGGGTCACTTCAAAGCCGTTTTCCAAATCGAGCTTGCCGGCGTCTTCGGGCGAAATAAAAATCGTCTGCCGCGACGTCGCTCCCATCAGTCGATCGGTGGTGCCGAAGGTCATGCTGTTGAACTGTTTGCCGCGGCGCGTGGCGAGATAGAATTTGCCTTCCGGCGCGCGCCGGTCGGGCGGTTGCAAGGCCGTGAAGCGGGCGCGGTTATCGGGCATGCTCATGAAGCCGTCTTTGAAGAGAAACGGGCCGCCCCATTGGAGATGATCGCCTTCCTTCGTCAGCTTTTCGATGCCGTGATAGATCGGCATCACCCGTGCCATTTCTTCACGGATGCTTTGCGTGTCGTCGAACGGGAAGAGAAGATCGCCGTTGGGCATAGCCTTGCGCCCGATCATGACCGGTATTTCCCATTCGGGCAGCGACTCGCCGATGCGATGCCCTGGGATCTCGGGCGTGAAGCGGATTCGCCTTTCGGTACTGGTCGTCGTGCCGCCGCCGCGTTGCTCATAACGAGTTTGACCGGGCAAGATCAGTACGGCTTCTTGCGCGTCCAATAACATGGAGCTGTTGAGGACGATGTCCTGATGGATTCGCAGCGGCACGCGTTGGAGCGCTTCGGCGACGAATTTTCGGTCCGGCATTGTTTCCAGTAAATTTCCGCCGATAGAATATAAAAATTTCAGTTCTCCTTGATGGGCGGCTTCGATCATGTGGGGCACTTTGAGGCCGGGGGTCGAAGGAATCGGATGTTTCCAGAGGTTGGAAAACCGGCGCGCGCTGACGTCGTCGACTGCGAATCCGCCGGGAAACTTGTCGGGTTCCGCGCCGCATTCGCCGCCGCCCTGAACACCGCTGTGGCCCTGGATCGGCATAATCCCGCATTTTTCACGCCCCAACATGCCGCGCGCCAGAGCGAGATTGACGATCGCCTTGACGTTATCGACGCCGAACTCATGCTGGGTCAGTCCCGTGCTGTAAACGAAGACCGCCGAGCGGACGGTGCCGTACAATTGCGCGAAGCCGATCATCTCGTTGCGGGTGATTCCGGACCGCTGCTCGAGCATGTCCCAGGATTGCTCTTCGATTGACGATTTGAATTGCTCGAAACCGGCAGTGTGCGTAGCAATGTACCGATGATCCACCTGATCGGCGGCCAAGAGCGCTTTAAGGACGCCGTTGATAAAGGCGATGTCGCCGCCCACGCGCACCTGATAAAAGTCGTCCATCAGCTTGGTGCCGAAGAGAGCGCTGGAAGCAACCGACGGCACCCAATAACGCTCCAGACCGTATTCCCGCATGGGATTGACGACGATGATGCGCGTGCCGTGCTGCTTGGCGAAGTGCATGTACTTGGTCGTGACCGGTTGATTGTTGGCGAGGTCGGAGCCGAAGATCACCAGCATGTCGGTGCCGATAAAATCCGCTAGTGAGCAAGTAGGCGCGCCGGCCCCCAAGGTGGCTTTCAGACCCGACACACTGGCGGCGTGACAGAGGCGCGAACAAAGATCTACGTTGTTAGTGCCGAGGACGCGGGCGAGTTTTTGAAAGACGTAATAGACTTCGTTAGTCAGTCCGCGCGAGGTCGCGAAGAAAGCCATCTGATAGGGGGGGGCGTTGCGGATGGACTGCGTAATCAGCTCCAGGACTTTGTCCCACGTGATCCTGGCAAAGCCGCTTTCCCTGGCGCGCCGAAGCATCGGGAACGGAAGACGCCCCAACGAACGCAGCTTTTCCTGGCCGAGTTGCCGAAGCCGGCTCACGTCGCTCATCACCGATAGATCGAGCGCGCCCATGGTGTTTAGCTTCAGCAATTTCAAACGCGTCATGCAGAGATGAACGCCGTCGTGCACGTTATCCTTCAGGCCGTAGGGCCCTAAAGAACAACCGTCGCATACGCCGTGGTTAAGAATATCCCAGGCGTAAGGCAATTCGGTCTTGTTTTCCCACAAGACGCCGAACATCTCGCGGTAGTGACGGGGTTTGGTTTGGCCGATAAGGCCGAAAGGGACTAGGCGCGAAAGCCAGGTATCGTTGGATTTCATGTCAGCCATCGGCTCGTCAGCATTCAGGTTGATCTTTGGCGTAATTCATCGAGAACGGCAAAAAACTTCTCCGGTTCGCTTTTAGAGACGGCTGTTTTATACAGAGCGTAGCGTTGATGCGATGTCCATCTGAGCCATTCTTCGAGACTCACGGCCGTCCTGTTATCACCGGCTCTTGCCAAAATTGGGTTTGGAACTTGATTCGATGTTTCCCACAACGAGGGGCTGATCGGCGGCACCACTTGAGCCGGTGTTCCGCGATACTTTCGGCACAGAAAGTTTGTATAATCTTTAAACGCTTGCTTCTCTTCTTCCTGGTCCGCCGGCAGGTGGCAAATCGCGGTTCTTTCTTCGATGCTGAAGGCAAGCCAATCTTGTAGAGAAAGTTTCACACCGGTCACGTCCAACTTCATCCTCACATGCAGGGGAAGACGGTCCAGAAATGGATGAAACTCCGTCTCATAGCGAAACTTGTAAAACATTTTATACCGAAAGAGTTTGCCTTTTGGCAGCGCAAACAGATATTTTCCCCTTCATCCATCGAAGTCAAACGGATTATGGATGTAATCGCCGGAAAAATAGAGTGACGGACCGGAAAATCCAATACTTCAGTATTCCAATTAACTACTCCAATTACGCAACGTAGGGTACAGATATGCAGACCGGACAGTCCCCTCATAATCCACCGCCGCCGATCGAACCCAGCGGATTTTTCACCGGGATTAAAACCCGGCCGGTCATTACTGGCGTGGTGGTCGACATCGTTGCCACGATTGTCCTTTCTACGCTGTATTACTTTCTCTTTGTGGCGAAAGAAATGACCGAGAAAGGGGTCTCCGAGGATGCATTAGCGGAATATTGGAGCTCAAGCGAAGGCGTTATGGCCAGTCTTGTGATCGGCACGCTAGGCACGGTTATTGGCGGTTTTTACGCCGCTCTTAAAGCGGGATCTTTGGCAATGAAGCATGGAGCCCTGGTCGGTGTCGGTTCGATCCTCACTGGGATTATTCTGCAATCAGCCAGCCAGGAAGGAACGGGACTTGACGAATGGCAGATGATGATCGCCTACGCGGCGGCGATTCCCGCCGGTGCCCTGGGCGGCGCCTTGGCGGAGATGTTACAAGGTACCGTGACTAACAAGCCGCCAACGAGCGGCGGCTGGCCCGGTCGATAACGGCGATGGCAAGTATCGAATATAGACGCGCTAGGAAGGAAGACTATTCGGCGATCCTTCGACTCCAATCCGCGAATTACACTGGCAACCTTTCAGAAGAGGAACGCAGGCAAGGGTTTCTTTCAGCGCAATTCACTTTAAAGCAAGTTGAAATGATTGCGGCGGATCTCGGCATCGCCATTGTTACCGGCGGAAGCGATATCGCCGGTAGCCTGTGCGCGATCAGACGGGAATTTGACCACGGCTCGCCGGTCGTCGCGAAAATGCTCGAGTCCTACGATCGCGTCCGTTTTGAAGGCAAACCGCTGAGCGCATTCAACAGCTACGTTTACGGCCCGGTGTGCATTGCCCGCGGATACCGGCGGCGCGGTTTGCTGCGCGGCCTTTACGAGTTCCAAACGAAGGATCTGGCGGGCCGGTTCGACGCCGGCGTGGCGTTGGTCTCGCGCAGCAATCCCCATTCATTGCAGGCACACATCGCCGGACTGGGAATGATCGAGGTCGGGGAATTCGAGGTGCAGGGTAACCTTTACGCGATCCTGGCGTTCCGCATGCCGTGACTTTGAGTCTGCCGCGCTTCGCGCTTCTTGCGGATTCCTCATCGCTCCCATAGAATCGCTTCACTGATCGTGAGCTACGCGGGGGTGGCAATAGCATAAATTTGAAAGGGGATAAAAATGGATGCGGATGCCAAGAAAACTGCGCTGAGAATGATTCCTTATGGACTCTATGTTCTAACTGCCGAGGGCAAGGACGGCAAAGTGGCCGCGTCTACGGTCAATTGGGTGACGCAGACAGCGTTTCAGCCGCCGCTGGTTGTTGTTGGCGTGAAAGCCGACTCGGGCGCCCATGCGATCATCAAAGAATCCGGGACGTTTGCCTTGAATATTCTCGGCAAAGATCAGAAAGGCCAGGCTTTTACTTTTTTCAAGCCGCTCGAGCGTGAAGGCAACACGATCGGTGGCGAGCCCTTTCGCAAGGGCAGTTTAGGCGCGCCGATTTTGGAGAAGGCGCCTGCTTTCGTCGAGTGCCAATTAGTGGACACGATAGAAAAGGGCGACCATTCAATTTTCGTCGGCGAAGTTAAAGACGCCGGCGTTGCCGCCCAACCTGCGGGGCGGCCTGACGACGCAACCTTGGCGATGCGCGATCTAGGTGACAAAGTATTTTACGGCGGCTAGCCAGCCCGATGAAAAAGGCCACCTGCTTCGTTGCGCTCGGTCGCCTCGCTTCAACGTACACTAGGAGTACGCCTCCGCTCGGCGATCCATCGCGCGTCTCGCATCTAACCTTTTTGATCAGGCTGGAAAAAGCGACCCATAGTAAAAGGGAGAAAAATTATGGCTAAGATTCGACATATTGCTTATCGCGCGGCGGACGTCGACGCCATGGCGAAGTTTTTCGTCGATGCCATGGGCATGACCATCAAGCAGAAGCGTAAGAACACCGCTGTCGATCTAACCGACGGCACGACCAATATCACGTTGCTGCCTTTGACCGCGGGTAGAGCCGGTGGCGAGCCGGGCCGCGCCGGAATCGATCACATCGGCTTCACTGTCGAGAGTGAAGACGAAGCAACCCGTATGCTGGAAGCGGCCGGCGCGCAAAAGATCGGGCGAGTCGAGTTAGGTAGCCAGGTCCACTATGAGGTCAAGTATCAAGGACCGGAGGGTATCGTGGTCGACGTCGGTCACTGGCTCGGCACCGAACCCATCGCAAAAGAGAACGGCAAGTAATTATTACACCGCTGTCGCGGTGTAATCGTTCAACAGTTCAAAGTTCAAGGTCTGCCCATGCTGCGGTATGGTTCAAGTCGTTCAAGCGGTTCAAAATGTTCAAGCCGTTCGGGACAAGCAAGATCTTAGAAATTGTTGTTCGTTGAACCATTAAACTGTTGAACTTTTGAACCCCCAGGTTTTTGAACCAACTTTAGCGTATCATCAATCTTTCCGCTTTTCCCGAATAGTTGATGAACACGGTTTTCAGTTCCGTGAAAAAGTTCAGTCCTTCTTCGGCCATCTCGCGCTCGCCGACGCCGGTGGATTTGGTGCCGCCGAAGGGGAGCTGCGCTTCGCCGCCGATGGTGGGTTCGTTAACGTGCACCATGCCGGTTTCGACCTCTTCGACG
>JBBDNJ010000094.1:0-6434 GCA_040877705.1 Binatia bacterium
ATAGCATTTGGCCTCTCCCGTGTCCAGTCAAAAAGATGTGTCGCACGATCAGTTTTGGCAAAGGGGGAAATTTTCATTCGCACGTTTTAACCCCTCTTTGGAAAAGAGGGGTCAGGGGAGATTTGTGACGCAATGGTTATTCAGCCATCGCTTGAGTCTCGACACGTTCAGGAGTGCGGCCCTCGGCTCATGAGGGCAATTTGAGACTCACGCGCGGCGGCGTTTTCTCGCCCTTCGGCACCGAAAAAAATTCGCTCGGTTCGAATCGGAAGAACCCGGCAATCACGTTGGACGGAAACACTTCCTGTTTCATGTTATAGCGCATGACCAGATCGTTGTAATATTGCCGGGCAAAAGCGATTTGATTCTCAGTGGTCGTTAACTCTTCCTGGAGGCGGAGAACGTTCTGATTCGCTTTCAGCTCCGGATAGTTTTCCATCAGCGCGAAGATCTGTCCCAGCGACTGGGTCAACGCAGTTTGTGCTTCGGCATTTTCTTTAACTCCGGTCGACGCCATGGCTCTGCTGCGCGCTTCGATGACCTTTTGCAAAGTATCTTGTTCGTGTTGCATGTAGCCTTTGACGGTCTCAACCAGATTGGGAATCAAGTCATAACGCCGCTTGAGCTGCACATCGATCTGCTTCCACGCGTTCTCGATCTGATGCCGCAGCGCCACCAAGCCATTGTAGGTCCAGATCAGCCAAATCACGATCAGGAAAAGAACCGCCCAGAAAAGCCACATCATAGACTTCGTCCCCCTCCCGGCTCATCCCGAATCAAGATCGATTGGGTCACGTCGCCGATACAGGCAACTCCCGTCATCGAAAGAACCCGCTGCATCTCTTCGTTCAGAATGGCGAAAACACGCTCCACGCCGCGAGCGCCAAACGCGCCGACGCCCCAGGCCACTGGACGCGCCCCACCAGCACGGCTTTGGCGCCGAGCGCGATGGCCTTAACAACGTCGCCACCGCTGCGAATGCCGCTGTCGAGCAGCACCGGCACCTTGGCGCCGGCGGCGGCGGCCACTTCAGGCAAAACTTCCAATGCAGCGCGGTTGAAATCCAAAATCCTGCCGCCATGATTCGACACCACCAGCGCATCGGCGCCGGCGTTGACGGCGATGAGGGCATCCTCCGCGCTCATAATACCTTTGACGACCACCGGCAGCGAAACCTGCTGTTTCAGCCACTCGATGTCCTTCGGCGACGATTTGTGTCCTTTTCTCGGCTTGCCATCCTTGGTCGACAACGGCACCTCATCGCCGATCTTGACCGGCCGCACCGTGTCCATTGTAATACCGGCAGCGGCGAATCCCAGATCTTGCGACAGCTTGGCGTATTCAGCAACTTCTTCTCTGCCTCGGTTCATGTAGGCCATGAACACCAGCGGCGACTTGGACGCAGCGCGCCAATCGCGGGGATTGAACTTGGCGGCCTGACTGACAAACATCATCGCCCCCGCCTGATCCGTGCCCACGGCGACCTCGCGTTCCGCATCCTTGCCGATCAGGCTGAAACTACCCACCGGCGCGGTAATCGCCGGGATCGGCAGCTTGTGTCCGAACAGCTCGATAGTGATATCCGGGTCGCTGACCTCGTGAAATATCCTTTGCCGGAACATGTACTGGCGGAAGGCCCGGGGATTGCGGTGAAATGTCGCTTTCGTTTCCGCGGCGCCGTTGAAGTGATGCCACGCCTCGGCGGGAATCGTGTGGCGTGCGACTTCGCGGAAATCGCGCAGCCCCATCTGCTCAAGGGATTTCTCATTCATAGGTTTTAGTTCTGCGCGGCAATCTCCCAGCAATTCGTGCCGGGATCTCTAAAATAAAAGGAAACCGAAGAGCCGTTTTCCTGAAGCGGAAAAAGCTCGCTTACGCCCAGGTCTTTGCCCGATTCATCGAACCGGCGGTAGGCTTCTTTGACGGCTTCATTCGATTCGACTGTCAAGGTGTTGCGAAAATTCGGCGAAAAAACTTTGAACTCTTGGCGTTCGGCGCAGACGATATAGGTTCTGGTGTTCGGATGCTTGACGTAGATCACGTGGTCGTTGGCTTGATGAACTTCCAAGTCCAAAACCTCGGTGTAAAACTTCCGATTGACGTTCATGTCATGGGCGACCAGCGTTCCATGCGTAAATCCCTGCGGCACATAGCCACGGCCCGGGAAGCGCTCTTCCGGATAAGGAGCCGCCCAGTGTGGCGCGCGCACTCCGCCGACTTTTTGCTTCGCCGATTCTTTGCGGTTGACGGCTTCGTATGATTCGATTTCCCAGCCGTTGCTTCCCGGCTCGACAAAGTAGCAGGAATACGAACCATGGTTCCACAGCGGTTTGCCGATTTGTCCCAGTTTGTATTCGCTCTTGTGCGCGCTGAGATACTCGTACACTTTGTCGACCTCTTGGATCGTCGCAACCCGCACCCCCCAATGGTTATGCATCTGCTTGGCCGGCGCATCGGGTCCGGCCTCATGGAGGACCAATAACCAATGAGTATTCGGATGTTTGAGTATCGCCTCTCCCGGTTTCTCGGAAATCGTTTCAAACGCCAAGAGATCCGTCATCACCGCCATGGATTCTTGTAAATTGCGGCATTCCATGTGAGTTGCGGCAAGCGCGACAGGCTTGATCATGATCTAACCTCCCCTTCACTCCACTTTATCGTTTTCGGTAAGCAATGCTGCGCGGTCCGGTCTTGTGAAAATTTACAGCGGTAAGAAGGGTGTGTCAAACAATCTTTGGCGTTGAACTGCTTGTCACCATGAGATAAAATCTAACCCAATGCAAACTTTTGCAAGGTACTCAGCGGCTCGAACGACGAAAGCATCAGCAGGGCTCATTTCGACTTTGATGCCATTTCGCTTGAGCCGGTTTACGGTCGAACTTGCTCGACTCATTTTACCCTGCTTTAGCTCCTTCACCCTCGCGCTCGGGATTGCAGTTCACGGGACGCAATCCGAAGTTACGTAGTATCCGTTCCGATGATTGCCGGAGGACTCGATGAGTAGACGGAAACACTCCCCCCGCCCCCCGGCGGCTACCCGCGGCTCGGGTGCGCGGACCGGGGACATGAGTAACACCGGGGCAGACTCCGGCGAGCAGCCGGCAAGCGCCCCCTTCCCCGTCGTTGGCGTCGGCGCCTCTGCCGGCGGCCTGGAAGCATTCACCCAACTGCTCTCCGCGCTGCCGGACAATACCGGCATGGCTTTCGTCCTGGTGCAGCACCTCGACCCCAAGCACGACAGCAGCTTGAGCGAGCTTCTGGCCAAGGTGACGCCCATGCCCGTGGTCGAGGCGGTGCAGGGATTGGCCGTTCGCCCCGACCAGATTTACGTTATCCCGCCGAACACCACCTTGACGATCGCGCAGGGCGTTCTGCAACTCACGCCGCGCGGCGAGGCGCGCGGGCCGCACTTGGCGGTCGATCAGTTCTTCAAGTCGCTGGCCGAGGACCGGCAAACGGCAGCGATCGGCGTGATCCTGTCGGGCACCGGCACGGACGGCACGTTGGGGCTGGAAGAGATCAAGGCCGGCGGCGGCATCACCTTTGCCCAGGACGAGCAGTCGGCCAAGTATGCCGGCATGCCGCAGAGCGCCATCCGCAGCGGCTGCGTCGATGTGGTTCTGCCGCCCGAGGAGATCGCCCGCGAGCTGGCCCGCATCGGCCAGCACCCCTACGTCGCCCTGGCCCAGACCGTGGAGCATGCGCCGGCGGCAGCCTCCGAGGAAACCCATTTCAAAAAGGTCCTGGCGCTGTTGCGCTCCTCCTTCGGCGTCGATTTCCGCGCCTACCGCGACACCACGATCAAGCGCCGGATCGGGCGCCGGATGGTGCTTCGCACGCAGGATAGCCTGGCCGATTACGCCCGTTACCTGGAGCAAGACCGCGCCGAGCTCGACGCCCTTTATCAGGACATCCTTATCAACGTCACCAGCTTCTTCCGCGAACCCGAGACCTTCGAGGCCTTAAAGCAGAGCGTCTTTCCCAAAATTATCGAGGGCAAAGACCCGAACACGCCGATCCGCATCTGGTCGCCGGGCTGTTCCACCGGCCAGGAAGCCTACTCTTTGGCTATGGCGTTACTGGAGTTCCTGGAAGAGAAAACCGTCAAGCCCGCGATCCAGATCTTCGCCAGCGATCTGAGCGACACCGTCTCGCTCCTGAAGGCGCGCGAGGGAATCTATCCCGAAAATATCGAGGCGGAGGTGTCGCCGGAACGCCTGCGGCGCTTTTTTACCAAGGAAGATTCCAAGTACCGGGTCAGCAAGGCGCTCCGGGAAATGTGCGTTTTCGCCAAGCAGAATGTGGCCGCGGACCCGCCGTTCTCGCGTCTCGATCTGATCAGTTGCCGCAACCTGCTGATCTACTTGGCGCCGCCGCTGCAGAAGCGTGTCATCCAAATCTTCCACTATGCTTTGAATCCTGTCGGTTTCCTCGTGCTCGGGGCTTCCGAGACGATCGGATCGTTCACCGACCTGTTCGAGATGGTGGACCACAAGCACCGTATCTACGTCAAGAAAGCGACGGCGGCGCGGCAGTATCCTTACTTCCGCGCCGAAGACTTACAAGCGGAGATGGCCGAAGGCCGTGTTCCAGCACCGCCGGCCGCCTCGCCCGCCGACTGGCAGCGCGAGGCCGACCGCATCGCTCTCGGGCAATACGCCCCGCCCGGCGTGCTGATCAACGAAAACTACGATGTCCTGCAATTCCGCGGGCAGACCGGCGCGTATCTGGCGCCGGCGCCGGGCGAGCCGAACCACAATCTCCTCAAGATGACTCGTCAGGGCTTGTTCATGGAACTGCGTAGCGCCCTCACCGAGTGCCGCCAGAATCGCGCCGCCGTGCGCCGGCAAGCGGTGCGGCTACGCGGCGAAGGAATAGATCGCGAGATCGACCTGCACGTCTTGCCGGTCAAACTGCCGCACGCCGGCAATCATTGCTTTCTGGTTTTGTTTGAGGAGACCGCCCGGCGCGCCTCTCTGCCTCGGGAGGCGGCGCCCGAGCCTGCGAACGATGCGGATGGCTCGGAGGCCGCGCTACTTAGGCAAGAGCTGGCTTCAACGCGCGAGTACCTCCAGTCCGTCATCGAACAACAGGACTCCGCCAACGAAGAGCTCAAGTCCGCTAATGAGGAGATCCTCTCCGGCAACGAGGAGTTGCAAAGCACCAACGAGGAGCTGGAAACCGCCAAGGAAGAGCTGCAATCGATGAACGAAGAGCTGACCACGGTCAACGAGCAGCTCCAGAACCGCAACCAGGAAATGTCCCGGGTCAGCGATGCCCTGACCAATCTCCAGGCCAGCGCCAACGTGGCGATGGTGGAACTGAGCATCGATCTGCGCGTCAGACGCTTCACCCCGGCGGCGGCAAAGCTCCTGAACCTGCTCCCCGGCGACGTTGGCCGCCCGATAGACGACCTCAGGCCCGCAGTCGAGGTGCCCGACTTGAAAGCCTTGGTCACGGAGGTAATCGACACGGTCCAGGTTAAAGAGCGCGAGGCCCGCGATCGGAATGGTCGCTGGTACGCGCTGCGCGTCCATCCTTACCGCACGGGGGACAACAGGATCGACGGAGCCGTGGCGGTGTTCGTGGATATCGATGAGGCCAAGTCTGCCCAGGAGATGCTTCGTGAGGCCCGCGATTACGCCGAGAGCATCATAGAAACCGTGCGCGACCCCCTGCTTGTTCTCGATAAGGATCTGCGTGTCGTGTCTGCGAACCAGTCCTTCTACCGATCGTTTCAGGCGAGGCCGGCGGACACGGAGGGTCGCTTCATCTACGAAATCGGTAACCGGCAATTGGATATTGCCGAACTTCGGAAGCTGCTTGAGGAAATGATACCCCAAAAGACGGCCATCGAGGACTTTGAGGTGCGCCACGATTTTGAGAGCATCGGGCGTAGGATCATGCTCCTCAACGCTTGGCGCGTCCTCAGCGACGGCCAAGAAACAGAGCTGATCCTGTTGGCCATCGAAGACGTGACTGAGCGCAAGCGGCTGGAAGACGACCTGCGCCGCTTCACCGAGGAGTTGTCGAAGGCTGACCAGCGCAAGAACGAATTCCTGGCGATGCTGGGGCACGAGCTGCGCAACCCGCTGGCACCGATAAAAAACTGCGTCGAGATCTTGAATCGAATCGACACCCAGGATGCGCTGGCGCAGGAGACACGCGAGATGATGGAGCGGCAAATCGAGCACATGACCCGGTTGATCGACGACCTGTTGGACGTGTCGCGCATCACCAGCGGCAAGGTTGAGCTGCGCAAAGAGCGGGTTGGGCTGGCGGATTTAGTGAGCCAAGTTGTGAAAACTTGCCGCGCGTTCCTCGATGTCGCCGGTCAGGAGCTGACGATCCGGGTGTCGCCGGAGCCTCTGGTCCTGGAGGCGGACCCGGTCCGGCTCGCGCAAATCGTCCAGAACCTGTTGACCAACGCCATC
>JBBDNJ010000095.1:0-6428 GCA_040877705.1 Binatia bacterium
TGTCGGTGCCGCGGAAGCTCGCCGCCGACGCCCACGCGGTGGAGACCAGCTGGGACACGGACAGTCCCGATGCGAGGATCTTGCCCTTGAGGCCGGCGATGTCCTGCTCCCCGATCAGTTCATGATCGACCGCGGGGACGGGGTCCTGCCACAGCAGCTGCGGCGCCGGAACCCACGGGCCGAGGTAGCGCGAGACGGGACCCATGTCGCGGTGCAACAGCTTGTACCAGGCCTTGGCGAACGCTTCTGCGAGCTGGTCGGGATGCTCGTGGAAACGCTTCGCGATAGGGGCGTAGATAGGATCCACCTTCAACGCAAGGTCCGTCGTCAGCATCATGGGGGCGTGCCGCTTCGACCGATCGTGAGCATCCGGCACGGTGCCCTGGGCCTCGGGATTCTTGGGAGCCCACTGCTTCGCACCCGCGGGGCTCGTCGTAAGCTGCCAGTCGTACTTGTGGAGGTTCTCGAGGTACGCGTTGTCCCACTTCGTCGGCTCGTTGGTCCAGGCGCCCTCCAGCCCGCTGGTGATCGTATCGGCGCCTTTGCCGCTGCCAAAGCTGGTCTTCCAGCCGAGGCCTTGCTCCTCCAGGCTGGCGCCTTCCGGTTCGGGACCGACGTACTGGGCATCAGGGGCAGCACCATGGGCCTTGCCGACCGTGTGGCCGCCGACGATGAGCGCAAGGGTCTCCTCGTCATTCATCGCCATGCGGCGGAACGTCTCTCGAATGAACTTTGCTGAAAGGGCCGGATCGGGGTTGCCGCCCGGCCCCTGCGGGTTTACGTAGATCAGGCCCATGTGATCGGCGCCCATAGGCCCCTGGATCTTCTCGTCGCCGGCGTGGCGCTCATCGCCCGTCCCGCCGCCGCTAAACCAGCTGCTTTCTGGGCCCCAGAAGATCTCGTCGGGTTCCCAGCGGTCCTCGCGCCCAAAGCCGAAGCCGAACGTCTTGAAGCCCATTGATTCATACGCACAGTTGCCGGCGAAGATGATCAGATCGGCCCAGGAAATCTTGTTGCCGTACTTTTGCTTGACCGGCCAGAGCAACCGGCGCGCCTTGTCGAGGTTCGCGTTGTCGGGCCAACTGTTGAGGGGAGCGAAACGCTGAGAGCCGTCGCTGCCGCCGCCCCGGCCGTCGGCGATTCGGTACGTGCCTGCGGCATGCCAGGTCATCCGGATGAAGAGCGGCCCGTAGTGGCCGTAGTCGGCCGGCCACCAGTCCTGCGACGTCGTCATCACCTGCTCGATGTCCTTCTTCAGGGCATCCACGTCAAGTTTCTTGAACTCCTCCGCGTAGTTGAAATCCTTGCCCATCGGATCGGCGACGGGATAGTGCGCGTGGAGAACTGAGAGGTCGAGCTGATCCGGCCACCAGTCCTTGTTCGTCCTGGGCCGAGTCCGCTTGGGAGTCGGCGAGGGGATTACTGGGTTCTCGCTTTCGCTGCCTTGTTTAGACATATCGATCCTTCTCCTTTCTGGCTGTGTTCCCCGCAACTAATGATACTAAACGCGAACGTTCTATGAACATGAACTGACGCATACAACCGACAGTAAATAAAGTCAATATTTTATGGCGACTCATTCTCCACAAAGCGGCGTCGTGGCTAGCCGCGTGAATGAAATCGTGGGCCGGTTGCGCGAGCGCGGACATAGACTGACGCCGCAGCGCTATGCCGTCGTGCGCGCACTGGTGGAGGGTGGCGAGCATCCCAGCGCTGAGCAGCTCTTCCATCGGGTATCGGACGCGGTCCCCGCTACGGCGCGGACCAGTGAATGTTTAGCAGTGCTCGCCGAGTGCTCGTTGACCGGTAGCACCGCTCGACTCTAGTGCGCCTGGTGGAAGGAAACGGGCCATGTTGATGCGCATGGTGAGATGCTTTTCGGTCTTGGAGCGACTTCCCAGAGCCAACAATTCATCCCGAATTCCGCAGTAGAAAAAATTTGAGGCGATGCATTGACTGGAGAATGAAACAATAAAAACGGGATTTCGGCCAGAACCGTATGGAAGTAAGTAACGCTCTTTCTTGCCACATAGCGCGAAGGACAATTCTTGAGAAGCCATGAGCGGAGTTCCACGATATCAGGAGGCTGGAGTTCCTGGAGCGACTTCTCCCAAGGATAAGCCCGCCTGAATTTTAATGACTAACCGGTTGTCCGCGTACAGCCCGTGTGATGTTGTCGGACGAACTGAGCCACCAAACGTTTTCCATTCGGTTTGTCGAATAATTCTATGGATCAATTGGTGCCGGAGGAGGGACTTGAACCCTCACAGGGTTACCCCTACCGGATTTTGAGTCCGGCGCGTCTGCCATTCCACCACTCCGGCACAACGGTATTATTAATAACGAAGCATCGATTCGGATACAAGTGGACGAATTGGAAGAATGAAAGATGAAGGCTGAAGAAGAAAGTAAAAAACTACAGGCTGCCGCATTTGACTTTACCATTTACTGCAGCACTCCATTCTTCTCGAACATCACCTTCCAGCACTCCGCTAGAGAGCTCACGCCTGACAATTTGGGATGTTTGACATGTTTGAGCTGGGCGATGTTGCTGGCGGGCAAAATACAGCGCTCAAAACCTAGCTTTCCTGCTTCTTTGATACGGGCTTCTGACTGAGAGACGCCGCGGATTTCTCCGGCTAGACCGACTTCTCCGAAGAAAACCGTCTTGGGGTCGAGAACGCTTTCGCGGCTGCTCGAAGCGATAGCGGCAACGATGCCGAGATCGACGGCCGGCTCGTCGACATGGACGCCGCCGGCGACGTTGACAAAGATATCTTGATCGAAAAGCTTGGCGCCCATCTTTTTTTCCAGAACTGCAATCAGGAGCGCCACACGATTGTGATCCACGCCGATGGTTGTGCGTCGAGGCACGGCCAGAAAAGATCGGCTGACAAGCGCTTGCAGCTCGACCAAGATCGGTCGCGTGCCTTCGATGCTGCAAACTACCGCGGAACCGGGGACTTGAAGGGGGCGCTCCATGAGAAAAATTTCGGAAGGATTGCTGACTTCCTTGAGTCCCGCTTCCTTCATTTCAAAGACCCCAATTTCATTGGTCGAGCCGAAACGATTTTTTACGGCGCGTAGAATGCGGAACGCATGGCCGCGTTCGCCTTCGAAGTAAAGCACCGTGTCAACCATGTGCTCGAGCAGCCGCGGTCCGGCGATGGCGCCGTCTTTGGTTACGTGACCGATCAAAAAGGTCGTGAGACCGGTTTTCTTCGACAGGACGATGATTGATCCTGAGCTTTCTCTCACCTGGGCTATGCTGCCGGGCGCGGATGGAATACTCGAGCTGAAAATAGTTTGGATCGAATCGATGACGAGCAGACCTGGTTTAATTTGCTTCACGTGCTCAATGATTCGTTCCAACGAAGTTTCGCTGAGAATGAGCAGGTTGGGCGCAGCTATTCCCAGACGCTCGGCTCGCATTTTGATTTGCCGCGGCGATTCTTCACCGGAAACATAAAGACAAGTGAGCCCCTTCTCGCTTATCGCGGCGAAAGCCTGCAGCAACAATGTCGATTTACCGATACCGGGATCGCCGCCGATTAAAATGACTGAGCCAGGTACGAGACCGCCGCCCAGCACCCGATCGAACTCACCGATGCCGCATTGCACTCGGCCTTCCTCGGCCGTGTTGATCTCATGGATCGGCGCGGGATCTTCTTTGGTTCCAAGGCTGAGCTCACCGCGTACACTCGTTGCTCTTTCGAGTCTCTCTTCGGCGAAGCTGCTCCATTGATTGCAGTCGGGGCATTTACCGAGCCACTTGGGTGCCTGGTAGCCGCAGCTCTGGCAGGCGTAAATCGTTTTGGTTTTAGCCATGAATGATGTTCAACTGTTTTTATTCGTTTAATCTTTCTTATCAACGACTTTAATCTAGTCCGGTTCAAAGTAGCAAACTGGCCACGTGATACTGACGGCAAGCAATCGTTATGCTGAACGGCGAGATGAAACTTGTGCAGCGCAAACTTCAGAGTCTCGCCGCCGCCTGAACGCTCAATCCTTTAGGTTGGCTGAGAAACCGCATCGACAATGCCTAAAGAAGGCCTTAATCTGCCGATCGATTATTTCCCGGTTGCGGCAGCGCCTTTCATATACTAAAAATTAGCCACTTCGATGGACACAACATTTCTCCAAACCGAGCTGCGTTATCTCCGGGAAAGCGGCCTGTACCGTTCGCTGCGCCGGGTCGACGGCAAGCAAGGGCCAATGCTTACGCTTGATGGCCGCGACGCCATCAACTTTTCCTCGAACAACTATCTTGGCCTGGCTGATCATCCGGCGTTGCGCGAAGCGGCAAAAGCCGCCATCGATCGCTACGGCTGCGGTTCGGGCGCGTCTCGACTGATTTCAGGAAACATGACACTGCACGAAGAGCTGGAAAACAGGCTCGCCGAGTTGAAGGGAACCGAGGCTGCATTGGTTTTTAATTCCGGTTTTCAAGCTAATACAGGGATCATTTCCGCTTTGCTCGGGGAGGGTGACGTTGTTCTGAGCGATTCGCTCAACCACGCCAGCATCATCGACGGCTGCCGGCTTGCGCGCGCAAAGACCTTTGTTTACCGTCACTGCGATTTAGATCAGCTCGAAGCCGGCCTGAAAAAGTTTGCCGGGAGCCGCCGCAAGTTAATTGTCACCGAAACGTTGTTCAGCATGGACGGTGACGAGGCGCCGCTGCGTGAAATCGTCAAGCTCGCGGAGCAGTATGGCGCTATGGTCATGGTCGATGAAGCGCACGCCACCGGCGTTTATGAACCCAACGGCGCCGGCCTGGTTGCGAATCTAGGATTGGCCGATCGCGTATTGATCCAGATGGGTACACTGGGCAAGGCTCTTGGCGGCTTTGGCGCTTATGTTGCCGGCAGCGCGGCGCTGCGCGATTTTCTGATTAACCGCTGTCGCAGTTTTATTTTCACAACATCGTTGCCGCCGGCCATTATGGCGATGGGGATGGCCGCTATCGAATTAATCAACCGAGAGCCGGAGAAACGCAGAGTGTTACGGACCAACTGCGCGAGGCTTAGAAACGGCTTGCAGGCGTTAGGTTATTCCCTAGGCAATAGCCGGAGCCAAATTCTGCCGCTGCCGGTCGGTGATGCAGCCGCCTGTATGGATTTATCGCAGAGGTTACTCGATTGCGGTGTGTTTGCTCAGGGTATCCGTCCGCCGACGGTGCCGCCGGGAACGTCGCGGTTGCGGATTACGCTCATGGCGACGCATACGGAGGAACACATTGATCGAGCGCTCAACGCATTTGAAGCAAGCAGGAAAGCGAATTAACGGCAATGACGCTCGATTACGACAAACTTAAACAATTGGATCATAGTTACCTTTGGCATCCGTTCACGCAAATGCAGGAGTGGATGGGGGAGGAGCCGTGCATTATCAGCCAGGGCGAGGGGCATTTTATCGAGGACGTCAACGGTCGAAAGTATTTAGACGGTGTTTCGTCGCTGTGGTGTAATGTCCACGGTCATCGCAAACAAGCAATCGATGATGCCATCCGCGCCCAGCTCGACAGTATCGCCCATTCGACATTTCTCGGCCTGAGTCATGTACCGGGCATTCAGCTCGCGCAAAAGCTGATTGAAATTGCTCCGCGGGGGCTGAAGCGGGTTTTTTACTCGGATAGCGGCGCCACGGCTGTGGAAGTCGCCATGAAAATGGCGGTTCAGTATTGGCAGCTCAGGGGAGAAGGCAAGCGGACTCTGATCGCATCGTTGGCGGAGTCGTATCACGGCGATACGGTGGGCTCCATGAGCATGGGCTATTCTGAAACTTTTCATCGTTATCATAAAAGCCTGCTGTTTCCCGTCCTGCGCATTACCCCGCCGCATGTGTTTCGCTATTACCAGGGGATGAGCGAAGACCAAGCTCTCGATGCCGCGGTCAAGGAGGCGGAGGCCAAACTCACGGAAAATAAAAAAACGCTGGCCGCTTTGGTGATGGAGCCGCTCATGCAAGGCGCGGCGGGAATGTGGGCGCAGCCGGCCGGATATCTTCAAGTGCTGAGCCTTATCTGCCGGCGCCATGAAATTCTGCTGGTTCTTGACGAAGTGGCCACCGGCTTTAGCCGCACGGGAAAAATGTTTGCCTGCAATCACGCTGGCGTGACGCCGGACATTCTCTGCCTGGCCAAAGGGATTACGGGCGGTTATTTACCGCTGGCGGCGACAATAACCAGCGAAGAAATGTTCGCCGCTTTTCTCGGTGAATACAGCGAGTTCAAAACTTTTTTTCATGGCCACACCTACACCGGCAACCCTCTCGGCTGCGCGGCGGCGATTGCCAATCTCGAGCTGTTCGAGAGAGAAAACATCGTCGAAAATATGCAACCCAGGATTGCCTATCTGCAAAACCGGCTGGCAGAAGAATTTCTGCCGCTGCCACATGTCAGCGACGTGCGCCAATGGGGTTTCATG
>JBBDNJ010000096.1:0-6417 GCA_040877705.1 Binatia bacterium
TTGCCTATGCCTGGCTCCTGCGCGTCGCTCCCACCCCGCTGGTATCAACTTACGCCTACGTCAATCCTCTGGTGGCGGTGTTGCTCGGCTACTTCCTTGCGCAGGAGACAGTGACTGCCGGCACGCTATTGGCGGCCGGGCTCATCATCGGCTCCGTAGTCTTAGCGAGCGCGCCGAAGCGATAGAGACCCGCGCTCTGAATTTCAGATTCAAACCGAAAAACCCATCTCAGATTGCAAATTGCAGCGACTTCTCACTATAAGATCTAAGATTTGCATTGAGCTCGCAAGAGTTCGAGATTGATTTCTTGGGAGGAAAAATCATGGGCATTACTTTATATGACGCGATGCCGTCGTCGAACAGCGACCGGGTGAAAATGGTTCTCCACGAGAAGGGATTGGCCTATCAAAGGGTTACCCTCGATCTGGCTAAAAAAGAACAAAAGAGACCTGAATTCTTAAAGCTTAATCCATACGGCAAGGTGCCCGTTATTAACGATGGCGGCAAAGTGCTCTTCGAATCCTGCATCATCAACGAATATCTGGATGAGCAGTATCCCGATCCTCCCTTGATGCCGAAAGATCCCTACTTGCGCGGCCGCGGCCGGATTCTGGTCGATTACGTTTTGAACTACATGCATGAGCCTTACTGGGCGCTGCGCGCGGAGATGTTGAAAAAAGAATCCGAACGTAAGGCTTCTACTCTAGAGGAGAAGCGCCAGATACTGAGAAACCTTTTGAGCTATCTCGAGCAAGCACTCGGTGACAAACCTTATTTTCTCGGCGAGATGAGTCTTACGGATATCGACGTGCTGGCACGTTTCTTCCGTTTTGAATCCTACGGCGCTGTGCCGGCGCCTTCTTTGCCGCGCCTAAACGCGTGGTTGCAAAAAATGAAAGAACGCCCGTCGGTCAAACCGGTTTTGTAAGTGATCCGCAGATTCGGGTTATGGCCGGTCCCGGACTCTGAGCCGGGAATCACCGGCTATCCACCGCAAAGTCTGTCCTCGGATTTGTTCCGAGGCCTGCCCTCGGACTCGTTCCGAGGGATGGATGCGCGGATCGAGTCCGCGCATGACGAACAAGCCCGGCGATCGTCTGAGAAAAAGATTGACAAGAGAGGCGTTTTGCCGATATGCAGCCGGACCTGGAGGGCAATGTTATGAGCATAATGAAGATTACATGGTGGCAATACTTAACCGCGGTCTTTCTTCTCGTTCCGGGTTCTCTTTGCGCCGACGATTTCTACAAGGGAAAGACGATTCGCGTCATCGTCGGCGGTAGCGCCGGCGGCGGATTCGACATCTACACTCGCGCTATGGCGCGGCATATGGGCAAACACATTCCCGGAAATCCTGCGCTAGTGGTCGAAAACATGACTGGAGCGGGAACCCTGATCGCGGCCAAGTATCTTCACAGCAGCGCCAAACCGGACGGACTCTCATTTGGCATGTTCAACGGCGCCTTGATCTTGGGCCGCGTCCTGGGTATGAAAGGCATCGACTTCGATATGAGGGAGTTGGAATTTCTCGGCGTTCCGGTTCAGGACAGCACGGTGTGCGCGCTGCGCAAGGAAAGCGGCGTCACGAATATGGATCAATGGTTCGCCTCGAAAACGCCGATCAAGCTCGGCGGCCTGAGTCCAGGCAATAGCACCAGCGACGTCGCGCGTATTATCGGCGCCTCGCTTGGCCTGCCGATTCAGCTCGTGGAGGGCTACAAAGGGACCAATGAGATACGTTTGGCCGTGGACGCCGGCGAACTGCACGGTAGTTGTTGGGCGTGGGAGACACTAAAGATCGCCTGGAGCGAAGCGATTCCAGCCGGAGACGTCAACATTGTGCTGCAGGTCACTGCAAAGAAGCTGCCGAATTTTCCCAATGTGCCGTTGGCGCTCGATCTGGCCAAGACCGAAGAGGCGCGGCAGTTGCTCAAAGCCGGCGCCATAGACCCGGCGGCGATCGTTCGCGTCTACGTCACCACGCCGCGCACACCGAAAGACCGTCTGGAGATGCTTCGAAAAGCCTTTGCCGACACTCTGACCGACCCCGAATTCGTCGCCGAGGCGAGAAAGGCCAAGCTCGACATCAATCCGCTAAGCGGCGAGGAAGTGAAAAAAACCGTCGATGGATTATTCAAGCTTCCCCCTGCAATGGTCTCAAAGCTTGCTAAGACCCTGGCGGTGAAGTAATTCAAAAAAGGACTTCATGTGGGAGAGTTAAGCGAAATGGTAAAAATGCTATATCGTACATCGGTCGCGATACTAACCTTGCTGGTTGCACTGTTATTTGGTAGCGAAGTCGTCGGCGCCGCGCAAAATTTCGAGCTAAAACCGGAAAAGGATCGTCTCGAAGTGGCCATCGCTGCCTACGGCCCGCTCTACCTGCCGCTGTTGGTGGCACATGAAGCGGGTTATTTCAACAAACGCGGCGTCACGGTGAACGTGACCCAGGTGAGCGCCACGGCCTCAGCGCAGGCGCTCATTTCCGGACAAGTCGATATCTATCAGGGCGGCGACGCGACGATCCACGCCAACGTCGGCGGCCAGGATCTCGTCTACATCGGCGCGGCAGTGGACCGCAGCACATTGATGCTGTTCGGCAAGAAAGGAATGACCACATTCGACAACCTGCGCGGCAAATCGATTGCAACGACGTCGGTGGCCGCCTTCGGCGAAATCGCCGTAAAAAAATCGGCCAAGGAGCGGGGTTGGGACGTTGCTAAAGACTTGAAGCTTCTCTATCACCGCGGACCCCCGGAGGCTCTAAGCACCTTTGTCAGCGGCAATGCCGACGGCCTCATCGTCACACCGCCACAGACCGATATGGCTCGCAACCAGGGATACCCGGTCCTGATCGACTACCATGAGCGGGGATTAAGAATCGTCGGACCCGGCACCGGCGTCGCCAGATCGTTCATGCAGAAGTATCCAAACACACTGAAAATCTTTTTGATGGGCTATCTCGACGGCGTGAAGCGCTCGATCGACGATCCGGCCTTTGCCCATAAAATTAACGCCCGGTACACCAAGATCTCCGATCCCAAAATGCTGGAAGACACTTACAAAATAGGTCTCATGGTGTGGAACAAAGACATGACGGTCGACCCTGAAGCCATCCGCGTCGTCCTGGAGCAATCGAAAAACCCCAAAGCCATCGAGATGGATCCAAAAAGATTCTTCGATAATTCCCTCATCGACGAGGTCAATCGCGATTACGCATCGAAGCTGTTTCCGGGCGAGGTCAAGTAACCCGCGGAGATTTTTACCTGCGCGAGCACGCCAACCTTGGCTCCCTGAGAGCAGAGTCCCTTGAGACAACCCAAATGCTTCTGATATTGCTGGCAGCATAGACAATGATCAGGAGGCGACAATAAGTATGCGCATTATCGACGCTGACGGCCATGTCATGGAAAGAGACATACCCTGGGCCGATCTGTTAGAAGAACCCTACCGTGCTCGCGCGCCCAGAGCGGTTAAAGACAATCGCGGCTTTAACTTCACTCTGATCGACGGGCGATTAGTGCCCAAACCGGTCGGCGAGGGATGTAGCTTCGTCGGTGCGCCGCGCAATCGTCATCCCCAACCGACGACGGGAATGGTCGATCCCGTTCAACGCCTGAAGGACATGGATATCGAAGGCATCGATACGGCCGTGCTTTTCGGCACATCGCCTTTTTTGAGCCTTCCCTTCGTTGAAGACAAAGATCTTGCTTGCGCCGTAGCGCGTGTTTACAACAACTGGCTCGCGCAATATTGCCAAGCCGATTCGCGGCGCTTGAAAGGTGTGGCTCTCACGGCAATCCAGGATCCGGCGGAAGCGGTAAAGGAACTACGCCGCGCCGTTGAGGAACTAAAGTTTGTCGCTGTGGCGACGCCGCCGATCTCGGCGTCGAAAAAAAATTTAGACGATCTGGACCTCTATCCATTTTTTGCCGAGGCCCAACGGCTAAACGTACCCGTGTGCATCCACGTGGGCGCGGGAGACGGTGTTCCGGCCGGAACCGAGCGCTTCGATCATCCCTTGTACACCCACGCAATGGCGCATCCGTTCGAACAGATGATCGCCGTACTCTGCGTCGTCGCCGGCGGCCTGCTCGAAAGATTCCCGCGTCTCAAAGTCGCTTTCATGGAGACGGGCTGCGGCTGGGTGCCCTACTGGATGGAGCGCCTCGATGAGCATTATGAAATTCTGCAACCGACGGTTCCCTGGCTCACCAAACCGCCCAGTGAGTATATGAAGAGCGGGCAAATGTTCTATGCTTTTGAAATGGACGAGAAGATGCTGCCTTATGTCGCGGACTTCGTCGGCGCCGAGCGGCTGGTTTTCGCCACCGACTACAATCACAACGACTCCAAATTCCCGCACACGGTGGAAGAAGTCATGGAGCGCAAAGATCTATCGGACGGTTTAAAGGCGAAAATCATGGGCGAAAACGCGGCCGAGCTCTATAACTTGTAAGTACGTTTTCTGTCAGAGAGGTAGAGAGCCGAGACGGGCGCGGAGAAAACGACCTCAATGAAGGATTTGTTTAAAGAAATCGTTGCCCTTATCGTCGACTAAAATAAAAGCCGGAAAGTCTTCTACGGCAATTTTCCACACCGCTTCCATGCCGAGCTCCGGATACTCGAGAACTTCGACTTTCTTAATGTTCTCCTTGGCAAGTATCGCCGCCGGCCCGCCGATGGAACCGAGATAAAAACCGCCATACTTTTTACAGGCATCGGTAACCTGCTGGCTCCGGTTTCCCTTCGCCAGCATGATCATAGAGCCGCCTTGCGACTGGAACAGGTCGACATAGGAATCCATACGTCCGGCCGTGGTTGGCCCAAATGAGCCCGACGGCATACCTTCGGGAGTTTTAGCCGGTCCGGCATAGTAGACCGGATGATCTTTGAGATATTGCGGCAGCCCTTCGCCTTTGTCCAAACGCTCCTTGAGTTTCGCGTGGGCGATGTCGCGGGCAACGATCATGGTGCCGGTGAGCGAGAGCTGCGTCGTCACGTGATGCTTGGATAGCTGCGCGAGAATTTCTTTCATCGGCCGATCCAGATCCACTTTGACGACGTTGCTCGTCACTTTGCCGCGATATTCTTGGGGAATAAGCCTGCCGGGATCGCGCTCCAATTCTTCGAGCCAGATGCCGTCCCGGTTGATCTTTGCCTTAACATTTCGATCGGCGGAACAGGAAACTCCCATGCCCACCGGGCATGACGCGCCGTGACGCGGCAAACGAATGATCCGCACGTCCAAAGCGAAGTACTTGCCGCCAAACTGCGCGCCATAGCCGGACTTATAAGCCGCCTGCAGCAGCTTCTCTTCGGTCTCGACGTCGCGGAATGCGCGCCCGTGAGCGTTGCCTGTGGTCGGCAGATAATCGAGATAGCCGGTAGTTGCCAGCTTTACGGTCTTTAGACAGGCTTCGGCTGAGGTGCCGCCGATCACGAAAGCGAGATGGTACGGCGGGCAACCGGCAGTACCGAGAGTATTCATCTTTTCTGTTAGAAACTTCTCCAAACTGCCTGGATTCAACAATGCTTTTGTTTCCTGGTAGAGCGAAGTCTTGTTCGCCGATCCACCGCCTTTGGTGACGAACAAGAACTGATATTCCATGCCCTCCGTGGTCATAAGATCGATCTGCGCCGGCAGATTCGTACCGGTATCGACTTCGTCGTACATATTGAGCGGCGCGGTCTGGGAATAACGCAAATTTTCCTCGGTATAAGTCTTGTAAATCCCTTTGGCCAAATGTTGTTCGTCCTTTACACCGGTCCAAACCTGCTGGCCCTTTTTGCCGAACACCGTCGCCGTACCGGTGTCCTGGCAAAATGGCAGAATACCTTTGGCCGCCGTGTCCGCATTGCGCAACATGGCCAACGCCACATAGCGATCGTTGTCGGAGGCCTGCGGGTCCTTCAGGATCGCCGCGACCTTTTCCAGATGGGCCGTCCGCAGCAAAAATGACACGTCGCGGATTGCCAAGTTCGCGAGATACGTCAGGCCTTCGGGCTGTATTTTCAGTATCTCCTTGCCTTCGAACTGGCTGACGGAAACATGGTCCTTGGTGAGCAAGCGATATTGGGTCGTGTCTTTTTCTATGGGTAGCGGATCTTGATAGACAAATTCAGGAGTAGCCATTTTTTCAACCTCACTTTGCAGAAATAGTAACGAAAATTTGCCGGCTTGTCGACGTACCGAATTGATCGCAGCCGGTCGTCTCGAAATGATTGGCGCCCCATGGCGGCGCCAATCATTCTGACGGCGGTGACGAATACGGCTACCATCTGCGCATGCCATTGACAGATTGACACCCGCTCTACTACCTTCAGAACGGTGATCTTATTGAAGCCGATTAGCGCCATTGTTGGCGACGACAATTCGTCCCTGTAACTTAAGACCACCTTGTCGTCTGTCGACGG
>JBBDNJ010000097.1:0-6360 GCA_040877705.1 Binatia bacterium
TTGTCGCCTTTGGCGATCTCGTTATAGGCGTATTGCGGCGCAAGGAAATTCACCTGACCCCGATCGGCCGAAAACTAGCCGAAGGAATATTACGGCGCCATTTCTTGATCGAACGGTTTTTGACCGATTTGCTGGGGTTGGATTGGGTGAAGGCGCACCAGGAAGCACACCGCTTGGAACATGCGGTTTCTCAGGAGGTCGAGGAACGGCTTGCCAAACTTCTCAGCAATCCCACCACATGCCCCCATGGCAACCTGATTCCCGGTAAGAAAGCGCCGCGGGCTCGCAAGGGAACCCCACTGCACGAGATTGCCGCCGGAAAAGAAGTCGAGCTCGAGTGCATCACAGAAGGCGGCGAGCGGGATTCACGGCTGCTTGGCTTTATGCAGGAACACAAATTAGTTCCCGGGGCGAAGGTGCAGGTCATGGATGTAGCCCCGTCGTTGGGAGTGATGAGTCTGAAGGTCGGAGCGGAAGAGTTCTCACTGGGGCTTGAAGCTGCCAAGAAGATCCGCGTTCACTAGCAGGCTTTTTGAACAGCCTGTAATCGGAGTTTGTCGGTCGGGAAATCCAAGCGGTAGGCCCAGTTCCGGGCTAACGGGTTTCCGGGTTTTGTGAAGTGAGCTCGGCCGCCAAAAATTCGATTTGTTCGCTGATCGAAGCGTCTCGATCGATCAGGATCACTTCCCGTCCATTGATGCGACAGCGTCCGCTGCGCGGCCGATAGCCGACTTCCCGTAACAATTTTTCAGTGCGTACCTCGATGTTCATCTGTTTGGCCGCGCCGATTAATTCCTGCAAACGTGATTGCTGTTTATGTTTTGGGTGTGCCATGATTTTGATGGGATCAAACGCGAACAGATTATCTCCCAAAGTGACTGATTTGTAAAACGATTGCCTTCGTGTCAGCTTGCAAAAATAAAGCAGGTTGTTATGGTAGCCGCCGACGGATGGGGAAAAACATCTGGGACCGAAGCCTTTACCGGCGACTGCAATATCGCGATCCGGCGTTTTGTCGGAGGAGGGAAACATGATCAAAAACATTCTGATTCCCCTCGACGGTTCGGAACACTCCAGTGCGGCGCTCGACTATGCGCTGTGGATAACGGAAAAATTCGACGGTACTCTCTTCGGGCAACACGTCATCGATACCATTTCAATCGAAGGAACTTTTTTTCACGACATATCCGGGTCGATGGGATTTGAACCCTACCTGGATTTTTCCACGAAGATGCGCGAAGCGTTGGAGGAGCGCGGCAAGGTGATTCTCGATGAATTCGCGGAGCGCTGCCGTAAACACGGAATTAAACATCAAACCGTGCTGGACATGGGCCTGATCGCCAACGAGATCTGTGAACGCTCCAAAGTTTCGGATCTGGTCGTTATCGGCCATCGCGGAGTCAACGAGGAGTTTACCACCGGTTTGTTGGGTACGACGGCGGAAACCATAACGCGGAAATGCCCACGTCCGGTTTTCGTTTCGACAAAAAAGTTTAAGATCATCGAGCGGCCATTATTAGCATACGATGGCAGCCAGCGCGCGTGCGCGGCCATGGAATCGGCGGCGGAAATCTGCACGGTTTTGAACTTACCGCTCAGTGTTCTGACGATCGCGAAAGAAGATCAAATCGCCGAAGGCATATTGCATCAAGCCAAGTCTTATCTCAATTCCTACTCCATCGAAGTCCAATACGAGAAGGAGCGCGGCTATCCGGAGCAGAAGATCATCGATCACTTGGTGAATTTCAACCATGATCTCCTTTTTATCGGAGCCTATGGCCATCGACGTATCATTGAAATGGTTCTTGGCAGTACGACGGAGTTTGTCATGAGAAATACTCCATGTCCGGTGTTCCTCAATCGGTGAGGCAACGAGTCAAGGTTCAACAAATCGACGTTGGAAAATGGCTAAAGCAGATTCATGAAATTTGAAGTCGCTGCAATTCAAATGATGGCTACCGACGACAAAGCAGCTAATCTAGCGGAAGCCAAGCGCTGGATTCGCCAAGCCGTTGCTGATGGAGCAAAGCTGGTCGCTTTGCCGGAAGTTTTCATCTGGCGCGGTGAAAATAAAAAAGAGCAAACAGCCGCTGAGCCGATTTTCGGTCCTACGTCGACGGCAATGGCCGGTTTGGCGCGAGAACTCGGCATCTATCTGCTTGCCGGATCTATATTGGAAGAGATTCCCGGCAGCGACAAGGCTTTCAATACCAGCCTGCTGTTCGATCCTGCCGGCAAGCTGGTGGCCGCCTATCGCAAGATTCACCTGTTCGATGTCGATCTGGCTAACGGAGTCTCAGCGCGCGAGTCGAACACCCGCGCGTGCGGAGACAGCGTAGTGGTGGCGAAGACCGAGCTGTGCAACATGGGGCTCAGCGTTTGTTACGACCTCCGGTTTGCGGAGCTTTATCGCGAACTGAGTCGCCGTGAAGCTCAGCTTATCTTCGTTCCATCGGCGTTTACTGCGTATACCGGGAGTGCGCATTGGGAGCCGTTGCTTCGAGCGCGCGCCATCGAAAATCAGGTTTACGTCATCGCGCCGAATCAGTTCGGCAAAAACCCAAAGAGTTTTGAAACCCATGGCCACTCGATGATCATCGATCCTTGGGGCCGGGTGCTCGACGTTCTCCCTGAGGGTGCCGGCTATATCACTGCTGACGTGGATCTCGACTATCTAACTCAAGTGCGCCGTGAGCTGCCGTGTCTCTCACACCGTAAATTTCTCTAGCATCCATTCTTCGCTCCAACCTCTGCCTGCCTAAATTCGACTCGTTGCTTAGAAATTAAGCTGATCGCCTACTTGTTGGGCATCGCCACAGTGCTTCTTTTTATTCTTCGTATTCCACGGCAACAGTAAATTCCTAAAAAATCACGACGTTCCAGAGCTTGTGTTGATCCTCTAGATCGTGGCATCGCGCTTGCTGTACCGGCTTCCGATACACGTCTGGCAATCTAGTTTTCTAGAGAGTCCTCAACAAAGGAGCATTTTATGAAGATGGTCGAGGCGATCGTCAAGCCATTTAAGTTAGATGAGGTCAAGGAGGCGCTGACCAACGCCGGCATCCAGGGCATGACCGTGGAAGAGGTCAAGGGATTCGGACGCCAGAAAGGACACACGGAACTTTACCGCGGTGCGGAATACTCGGTGGATTTTCTGCCGAAGGTGAAGATTCAGATTCTAGTCCCTGACGATAAAGCGGCGAAGGTGGTGGAGGTGATCACGGAGAGCGCGAAGACGGGCAAGATCGGCGACGGCAAGATTTTCGTAACCCCGGTGGAAGAAGTCATCCGCATCCGCACCGGGGAGAAGGGCGAGGACGCGATCTAATTCTATTAGGGTTTTCAAATTGAGGAGGGTTAGAAAATGAATCCAGCAAAGAAGCTGACGGCAATGCTTTCGTTGTCGGTTGTTCTCGGATTGTTCTTGATGATGATCTCTGCTCTGGCGCAGGAGGCTCCGCCTGCGAGCACCGAGCCGGCGAAGGTAGAAGCACCTGCCGCACCGGCGGCGGAAGCGAAGAAGGAAGATGCCGGTGCGGCGCCGGCGCAATTTACGGCGGGTTTACTGGAACAGATCGGCGGCGTCAAGGTGGCGATGGACACCATGTGGACGTTGCTCGCCGGCATGTTGGTGTTTTTCATGAACCTCGGCTTCGCGTCGGTGGAGTCGGGGCTATGCCGGGCCAAGAACACGGTCACGATTCTCGCCAAGAATTTCATCGTGTTCGCCGCGGCCTCGATCGCGTTTCTAGTTTTGGGTTGGGGCTTGATGTTTGGTGACGGCAATCCGTTTTTCGGCACCGAAGGGTTGTGGTTTGTCGGCGGCGCCGACAACAGTCCGGCGATGGGGGATGCGTATAAGGGTGTTTATTCCTCGATTAACTGGACCGGCGTGCCGTTGTGGACGAAGTTCTTCTTCCAATTGGTATTTGCCGGCACAGCGGCGACGATCGTTTCCGGTGCGGTTGCCGAGCGCATCAAGTTCGGCACGTTTTACATCTTTAGCTTTTTGATGGTCGGTTTGATTTATCCGGTCGTCGGTCACTGGATCTGGGGCGGCGGCTGGCTGGCCAAGTTGGGCATGTTCGATTTTGCCGGCTCGACGGTCGTTCACTCCGTCGGCGGCTGGGCCGCGTTGACCGGCGCGATGGTTCTAGGTCCGCGCCTCGGGAAGTACAGCAAGGACGGCAAAACGCTGCCGCTTCCCGGCCATAGCTTGGCCTTGGCGACGATCGGTGTCTTTGTGCTGTGGTTCGGTTGGTTCGGGTTTAATCCCGGCAGCACGATGGCGGCGGACGCTGGAGCGATCGGGCGGATCGCAGTGGCGACCAACACGGCAGCGGCGGCGGCGGCGATCTCGGCGTCGATCACGGCGTGGATGCTTCTAGGCAAGCCCGATCTGTCGATGATTCTCAACGGCGCATTGGCGGGCTTGGTAGCGATCACGGCGTCCTGCGCGTTTGTCAGCATTCCCAGTTCTTTGATTATCGGATTGATCGCCGGTGTTCTGGTTGTCCTATCGGTTCTGTTCTTCGACAAGATCAAGATCGACGATCCGGTGGGCGCGACCTCGGTGCACTTGGTGTGCGGCGTGTTTGGGACGATCTGCGTTGGTTTGTTCGCGCAAGATCATTTTACGCCGAACACCACCGGTAACGGGCTTTTCTTCGGCGGCGGCGCGGGTCTGTTGATGGCGCAGTTGGCCGGCGTTGTGGGCGTGGGCGCTTTTGTGTTCGTGGTTTCGTTGATCTTCTGGAAGATTCTTGACGCAGTGATCGGCGTGCGTGTCTCGGCCGAAGAGGAAATCGAAGGTTTGGATATCAACGAACACGGTAACGTCGCCTATCCGGACTTCGTCACGATGACGACAAGAGGTAGCACCCTCAGTGGTGACACAACCGGTACACCGGCTGAAGCGCTAGCGGGGATGCGCGCGCCAGAACTTTCGAAGCGTTCGGTTTGATAATAGCGCAATCATTACGCCTGGATCTCAGGTCGGAGGATACGTCCCGAACCTGATCAATTAACACGTAGCTATTAAAACCATCACAAGGGAGGTTTTAGATGAAGAAAAGTATGTTCGGAATCGTTCTTGCCGCAGCCGTCGCTGTTCTTGGATCGTCGGCGACTTATGCGCAAGAAGATAAGCCGCTAGGGCCCGGCTGGTTGAGCTTGGATAGCAGCGTCGGCTTGCTGGACAAGAAGATTGCCGACGGCAAGTCTACGCTGGAGAATGCTCTAGGTATCAATATCGGCGGGTTTCTAGACACCAGCTACACCTGGAGTTCGAATCGCCCAAAGAGCCCACGTAATATTAGCGGCAGATATTTCGATAAGGATCATGGCAAAGTAGTTTTTAACTATTTTCATATAGCGGTGGAGAAACCAGAGAAGGATCTGGGCGTCGGGTTTCGCTTGTCCGGCGATTTCGGCCGCGGTGGCGAGTTGCTCAGAGAAGCGACATTGTGGAGTTCAAATTTCCATAAAGAGCCTTCGGCTGAAGTGCGGGAAGCATATTTAACGACCACCATTCCTGTCGGCGCAGGCATTGGCGTGAAGGGCGGCCTTTTCGTTACGACCCTCGGCACCGAGATTCTTCCTAATCCGGGAGCGTACAACGACAATATATCCAGGTCCTTCCTCTTCAACTATGCTATCCCGTTGCGCCATCTAGGAATGCTGCTCAGCTATCCCGTCCTCGATACCTTATCGTTAACCGGCGGCGTGGTGACCGGCTGGGATAATCCCTACGATAATAACCGGCAGCCATCCGGTATGTTGGGGTTCGGTTTTACCCCGGCTGACGAGTTTGCGCTGGCCAGCAATTTTATTTACGGCCCCGAGCAGCGCAGCAATACGGGCGACAAGCGCTTCACCATGAGTCACGTGGCGACGATTAAACCATTCGATCCGCTAGCCCTTATCGTCGAGTACACTTACGGCAAGGAAGAGAATGCTTCTTTGGGCGGAACCCGAGACGCAGTATGGCAGGGTATCGCCGGGATCGCCTCCTATGGCTGGACCGATCGCTTCACTACGGCTGTTCGCGGCGAATTCTTCCACGACCGGGACGGCGCTCGCTTGGGCGGCAATTTCGCTGGAACACACGCAAACAACAGCGTTGCCGAAGTCACGTTGACCGGCGGCTATAAGTTCACGAAAATGTTGCTGGGCCGGATCGAGGTTCGCCAAGATTGGTCTGATGAAGCATTCTATAAAAAACGTGCGGCGTCAGCTGACGAAAATCAGACGACTTTCGCGGCCCAACTCATATACACGTACTAGAGGTTTACGTACTAGGACGTGGTCGTGTCCCGAGTGTTGTGGAAAAAGAGAAAGGCGTATTCTCTCGGTATCCCA
>JBBDNJ010000098.1:0-6349 GCA_040877705.1 Binatia bacterium
AGACTTCACGCCTCAAGCCTTCGAGACTCAAATGAGCACCGTTATTGACGTTCATGGACGACAGATTCTTGATAGCCGCGGCAATCCCACGGTTGAAGCGGAGGTTACGCTGGCCGACGGCTCGTGGGGCCGCGCGGCTGTGCCGAGCGGGGCGAGCACGGGCGCTCACGAGGCGCTTGAATTGCGTGACAAAAACAAGAAAAACGTTTACCTCGGACGAGGAGTCGTTGAGGCGGTTGAGAATATTAACGGTCCGATCAATGAATCGCTATCCGGTTTGGACGCGCTCGATCAGGCCGACATCGATCGCAGGCTGTGCGAGCTTGACGGCACGCCCAACAAGGGAAAGCTCGGCGCGAACGCGATTCTAGGCGTGTCGCTGGCGGTGGCGCACGCTGCGTCGCGCTACGTCGAACTGCCGCTGTACCGCTACCTGGGCGGAGTCGGCGCGCGGCTGCTGCCGGCGCCGATGATGAACATCGTCAACGGCGGGGCGCACGCCGACAACTCGCTCGACGTGCAAGAGTTTATGGTCATGCCGCTCGGGTTCGATCGCTTCAGCGACGGGCTTCGCGCGGGCGTGGTGGTTTTCCACCGGCTGAAGGAAGTGCTGAAAGAGAAGCGGCTCAACACGTCCGTCGGCGACGAAGGCGGCTTCGCGCCGAACCTTGGCAGCAACGCCGAGGCACTCGATTTGATCCTGCTGGCCATCGAAAGGGCAGGCTATCGCGCCGGCGAACAGGTTGCGATCGCGCTCGACGTCGCTTCGACCGAGTTTTACGACGCCAAGACGAAGCAATACACCATTGAGGGCAAAAAACTCGATTCTGCGACCGTGGTCGATCTTCTCTCCGGTTGGGTCGATCGCTATCCCATCTGTTCGATTGAAGACGGCTGTGCCGAAGACGATTGGGAAGGTTGGAAGCTGCTCACCGCCAAGCTAGGCAAGCGCGTGCAGCTCGTGGGCGACGACCTGTTCGTCACCAACACACAGCGGCTCGAGCGCGGCATCAAGGAGGGCATCGCCAATAGCATTTTGATCAAGGTCAACCAGATCGGCACGCTCACCGAGACGATCGACGCGATTGCGCTCGCCCACCGAAACGGCTACACGGCGATTGCCAGCCATCGCAGCGGTGAGACCGAGGACGCGACGATCGCCGATCTGGCCGTGGGTCTTTCGACGGGGCAGATCAAAACCGGTTCCGCCTCGCGCAGCGATCGCACGGCGAAGTACAATCAACTGCTGCGGATCGAAGAGCGACTCGGCGAAACGGCCGAGTACGCCGGCCCCCTATTCCCCAAGCGAGCGAAATAAAGCGATGGCCGATGGAACTATCGGAGATTTGCGTTCTCTGAGCGATGAGGCGATATCAGGACGTGGCACGTCGATTTGGAGATTTATGGCTTAAGCGCTGCGGTAAATCGCCATGACGAAAAATACTATCTGGGATTTCGTAAACCTCACAACTGATTCCAAAGAGCCTTCCGATAGACCGCCTTATGCATCAACGTCCGGAAAGAACTATCTCGAGCAGTATGTCAACGCTACACGTCACAGCACGAAACGAGAGCACGCAATCAATCATTGTTTCGAAATGGCGCGGTACTTTTATAGCACTGGGCGACATGCAGAAGGATGTGATTGGGTTGTCGCAGCAGCCGCGCATGCGGATAACGAAGCCGAGGTATTGCCTCGCCTACTCGCCGCATGGGGTGAACTTAGCAGTGAGGAGATTCCCGGGTGGCCGACATTGCTATTAAAGCCTCCCGTTCCCCTTGGAGCGCGCCTCACCGCCATTACGATCCTTCGCCTACTTGAAACCGCTTCTAATATACTTTCGCGTGAGTCAAATGCACGCTTTCTTAGTTTTCTCCAGCGCGAGCTACCTGATATATGGGGGCACTTGGGGATTAACAAGGATACAACGGAGTATCAGCAATTAGATCTGATCAAAAGGTTGACTCTACGTCTCGAAGAATCTCTTCAAGCGGTCGCGGTCGCTGCTAGCGCCGGCGATCTGGATTCCGTTTTGCTTCGACGGCACCACATAACGCAGGCTCTGCATCACAAGCTAGTTGCCGGAATTCTTGCGCCTCACTTGCCGCGAGGTTTTGCAAAAACGACTATTCCCGCCGTGTTTACCTGTGTTGAAGAACTTATCGCGTCTCAGGATACTCGCTTCGTGGAGTTAACGAATCGTGCGCGCCAGGAAATTGCCAATGCATTATCGCAGCTTAGTGGCATGCAAACGTTTTACGCGGCAAAATTCGTCCTGCCATTGATTGAACACGTTCGCGCACTCGTCGATGCCCGCTTCGAATCTTCGGACGCAACGAAGCCCGCGTCGCTGTCCGTCGAACCCTATCCTCGCAAATATCCATTCCATGCGAAAGGAAAATCGTGCCGACTTCGATTTGAACTTGATAATCGGGGTCCCGGACCCGCCACCGACGTCGAAATGACCTTTATTTTTCTAGCGGACTTGGAGCCCCTAGAAGTTCATCGTACGTTCTCGGAACTTGAGGTCGACAAATACCTGATTGACCTGGACGTGGAGATCCGAGAAGTCATCACTGCACCTGTGGAATTCGAGGTCCAATGTTCGTGGCGCAACTACGACGCGAGCCAAGGAACTACTGTAGCGCGGGGTCATTTGGGTCTGCAAAACCCCAATGTGGACTGGGATACTTTAGTACACGAAGAACCCTACAGCATGGAGGCCATTCATATTGACTCAACACGCCCGTTTATTGGCCGTGAGACGGATTTATCGCAGCTCGTGAGAGCATTTGGCAGCAAATCTATGGGGTCCGCTTACATACACGGACAAAAACGCGTCGGCAAGACCTCTCTTGCCTTGGCAGGCGCCAAGCGATTACAAGAAGACGTTTCGGGCGCGTTCGCAATCTATCTGGAGGGAGGGGACTACGTACAACCCACAGCCGAATCGACGCTCCATGCTATGGGTATAAGTATTGCGCGCAAGGTTCGTGCGTGCGACCGTGCCCTTGAGCGATTACCTCTTCCAGATATTGGGGATTCCCTTTCTCCTTTGAATCAGTACATGGACGAAGTACTCGACGTTCTTCCGAAGTCGAGGTGGTTGCTTATTCTTGACGAATTCGACGAGCTTCCACTTGAACTCTTTAAGCGAGGGCCAGTTGGAGACGCACTTTTTCTTACATTGCGAGCACTGAGCGGGCGCCCGCGCGTTGGTATTGTGCTAATTGGTGGCGAAAAAATGAATTCGATTATCGCCTCCCAAGGTGATCAACTTAACAGATTTGAGGCTATCCGAGTAGATTATTTCAGAAAGGGTGACCACTGGACTGACTTTCAAGACCTCGTTCGCAAACCCGTGAGTGCCGCGATTGAGTATTCTGACAGCGCCATCGAAGAAATCTACCATTGGTCACATGGTAATCCGTTCTTTACAAATATGGTATGCAAGGAGGTATTAGCGCACTGCTATGACCGAAGAGATGCTTTCGTCTCCGACCTGGAGGTAAAGGAGTCTGCAAATCGCGCGTGCAGTAAGGCCGGCGCGAACAGTTTTCAGCATTTTTGGGAAGATGGAGTTCTTGATACTGGCCCGAATGTGGAGGAGGTGTCGATTCGTCGCCGCAAAGTGCTGCTCGCATTAGCGGCCACTTTGCGTATCGGACTAGTTGCGTCGCGCGAACATCTGGCAAGGCAGACGGACCTTTTGTCGGTTTCGACGGCGTCCTTGGATCGTGAACTCAAACAATTTGTGGAGCGCGGTGTTCTGACTGAGCGAAATGGAGAGTATTCATGTCGTGTATTTATGTTTGAGCAGTTCCTTCGGGAGCGCAGTGCGCAGTTGATTTCGACGGAGTTTACTGATCAAGACGAAAGAACGCGACACGAGCGCGAGGAGAACGAAGCCTACGTTACCGCGGCGGAATTAATTGATCTTGTCGAGAATTGGGGCGTGTTTGTAGGGAAGAATATTACGCCGGAGTACGTCCGCGCATGGCTTGACCAATTTGAATCGAATACCGACAAGCGGCTTATGTTTCAATTACTTAAGGCTGCGAAATTCTACTCCGAGGCCGCCGTTCGTCAGAAGCTGCGCGAAGCAATGGATGTTGTCGGCCGACGTACAATTGCAGTTACGCGCGGGCCTAAGTATCATCGTTCTGATTTGCTTGTAACGCACTTGGGGGGGATTGCGAAAAGCGGGTCGCAGTTTGCGCGGATGTTTTGTCAAGAGAATGATATTTTAATTCGAAACGCCGTCGGTTATGAAGAACTCGCAACGAGGTTACGACATATGGGCGAGGATATACGAGGGATCGTTATTGCGGACGACATCATCGGTACGGGCGACTCCGCGATCGAGGCATTGAAGGAGCTGGACAAACATGTTGGTGACTTAGTACGAGCGAAGGGATATCCCATCATTGTGATTGCCGTCTGCGGCTTCGACGACGCTCGAAAGAAAGTGGAGGAGGCTGTCAAGCTTATAGATTTGCCTGTCAAGCTTCATGTATGCGATATCCTGTATGAGAGTGATAGGGCTTTCAGTTCCGCATCCGTGGCCTTTGCAAACGACCGGGAACGTCACCGCGCTAAAGAAATAGCACGTGAAAAAGGCGAAGAGTTAGAAAAGAAGTGGCCGTTTGGTTACGGCGACTGCCAAGGGTTGGTTGTGTTTTTCGGAAACTGCCCGAACAGCACGCTACCGATACTTCGAAAGAACGCCAAGGACTGGCGCGCACTTTTTCCAAGGTTATAAGTGCTTTGCGACGAGACAAGTGCACGAGAAGTCCCGCCGAGTTGGCGGGCCCAACCGGAGGCAATAGCGACGGCTTGAAACTCCGCCGGTGTGCGGAGGCCGAGTACGCTGGACCACTGTTCCCCAAGCGGGCGAGATGAGCGATGGCCGAGGGCGAGCAAACCGTTTATGTGGCGCATGCTCGTCCGGCTCCGTGGCACTTCGCCGATTCGCCGCTATTCTGGCTGGCGATGTTCAGTGGGGTGGCGGTTTTTGCGCTGTCGATCATCTGGACGAAGTACGAACAGCGCCAGGCGAAGATCGAAGCTAATTTCCAGATGCGGGAAAGCTTGCGGGGGCGGGCCGAAGTTCCACTACCTGCAAACGCCTTTGAGGTCCCGCCCGAGCCGGATTTGCTGCGATCGCTCCGCCCGCTCGTGCTGGTTTTTGGCATTCTTTTCCCGGCTTCTTTGCTGGGGCTGTTGGGTCGCTGGTTCGTTCAGTGTCGCCGAGAGCGCGCCTTCGAGAAGACGTGGGAGGCTCGCAATGACGTTCCTGGTTGAGAACCCGTGGCCCGTGATCGTCATCGCGGCGGTCGTTGAAATCGGGCTTGTCGTCGCGCTGTTCGTCACCGGGCGTGGGCGACTGCTGTGGGCGGTCGGCGGCGTATTGGTGGTGGCGGCCGCGCTCGTTCTGCTGGAATGGCTGATCGCGACCGATCGGGAACAGGTCGAGACGCAGATTCACGCGGCCGCCGCTGGGCTGGCCGAAAACAACGTGCAGAAAGTCGTGGCGACGTTCTCCGACTCGGCGGCCGATCTGCACGCCCTTGCTGAATCGACAATGCGGCTGATCGAGTTCCGCGAGGTTTCGGTCGACAACCAGTCACTGAAGATCGTCGTCGACGACCGGGCCAATCCGCCGGTGGCGGCCGCGTCGTTCCGCGTTCACGCCGTCGTGGGCGATCGGGCCGGCAATATCCGCCGATTGCCGCACACCGAAGAGGTGCAGCTCCGATTGCAAAAAGAGCCCGGCGGCTGGCGCATCACCGGGTACGAAGGAAGCTCCGGGCGCGACGTTCTCAAATACCTGCCTCGCGGTATTCTAAAGTGAGTGGCGCCACTTGGGACGTCGTTGTCGTCGGCGCGGGGGCGGCCGGCGTGTTGGCTGCGATCTCGGCTGCCGAGCGCGGCCGACGCACTTTGCTTGTGGAAAAGAACCGCAAGCCGGGCGTGAAGATTCTGATGTCCGGCGGCACGCGCTGCAATCTCACGCACGACACCGACGCGCGCGGCATCATCGACGCGTTTGGCCCGCCTGGCCGGTTCTTGCACTCGCCGCTGGCGGCGCTTGGTCCGCGGCAGCTCGTCGAATTGTTCGAAGCGGAAGGTGTGTTGACGAAGGTGGAGAAGACCGGCAAAATTTTCCCCGCCAGCGACAAGGCGCTCGACGTGCTGCGCGCGCTTTTGCGCCGGCTCGTGCGCAGCGGGGCTACGCTCGGGCTCGATGAGCCGGTGGTCTCGCTCCGGCGTGCGGAGGGCGGGCTCGAGCTGGTCACTTCGCAGCAAGCGATTGTCGTGCCGCGTGTCATTATCACAACGGGGGGC
>JBBDNJ010000099.1:0-33256 GCA_040877705.1 Binatia bacterium
CCTCGACCGGCTTGGGAGTTGTACTCGCGAGCGCCTGCACCCCCGACGTGCGCATCGGCCTGCCGTCGCCAAACTTGAATTTGATCTGGCCGTGATGTTTTCTCGGTTCTCCCCTGGGGATGCGATCTCCCCACTTCGGATCCATATACTTCAGGTAGAGATCGTGAGGTTCGAAAACGTGCATGTCACTGTCGAGAATCTTAAAACCGTTCTTTGCCATGAGGGTATCCTCCTTTCGCCTGCAAGCTCAGTCGGAAATGTTGTAAAGCCTGGCGCAGTTGTCCCACAGAATCTTCCTTCTGGATTCTTCCGCGATTGCAGGCAGAGACAAAAAAGTTTCTACCGCGTGCGGCCAGCGGCAATCGATGTGCGGATAGTCCGTCGAAATGACGATGTTGTCGTCTCCCAGATAGTCGATGACGTTCTTGACCAAGGCCTCGTCCACGTCGACGGAAATGAAGCACTGCCGGCGAAAATAATCGCTGGGCTTTTGCCTGAGCGGGATATCCGCCATCGCGCCCTGCATCTCCCAGAACTCGTCGATCCGGTAGAGCAACCAGGGCAGCCAGGCGCAGTTCCCTTCGAGAAAGGCCACGCGCAGCTTCGGAAACTGTTCCAACACGCCGCCGGCGCAGAAACTGCCGACTGCGAGAATTTGTTCGATGGGATTTCGCAGCGGGTTGACCAGCAGATGTTGATTGGGATGGCCGGTAAAACGCTGTGCCACCTGAAGTTGCTGTGGATTTGCCGGGGGGTGAAAACAAACCGGCACGCCAAGCTCCTGGGCCTCGGCCCAGAGCGGATCGAAATAACGATCGTGAATTTGCCTGCCGTTGATCGGCTCCGGGCAAATCGACAGACCGACGGCGCCGAGCTCTTGAACCGCGCGGCGGCTTTCGTTAACGGCCAGATCGACGTCGTGGAGCGTGATCAGCGCCGAGGCCTTGAGTCTTTGCGAATCCTCCTTGCAGAAGTCCGCGGCCCAGTTGTTCCAGGCGCGGCAGAGATCATTGGCGTATTCCGGCTCGAAATTCTCGTTGGTATGCAAAGGCGATGTGCGAAAGAGCACGGCGACGTCCAGCCCCTCGACATCCATAGCCTCCAGTTGGGAGACCGCGTCAAACCCCCGGCTCGCGGGTTTTTCGTAAACGTCTTTCTGTTTTTTTTCGTGGAACCGCACCACTTCGCTGGGCGGGCGAATGGGGCTGCCGTCCCCGAGATAGTAGCGGCTCATCCCGTGGCCGGGTGAGACCTTTGGCTTCCCGCTCTTCCCTGGGGTATCCGCGCGGTATGCAGTCGCCCCATTTTGGGTCCATATATCTAAGGTAGAGATCATACGGCTCAAACACATGCATATCGCTATCCATAATGCGCAACCCGTTCTTGGCCATTGCTCTTCTCCTCTTTTCAGAAGTAACCTTCCCTTTTCAGCTTGGTAAGGAATCTTGTATCGATAAAAGTCTCCGGCTTCATTTTTCCAGACTCCACCCGTTCCTGCGCCAAAAAGAATTCGACGGCTTTGATGCATTGTCCAATGTGATAGCCACGAATCTCTCCTTATTTTTTGCGTTTTACCGTAATTCGTTTAACGCCGCGGCCAGCGGTTCTAAATTCAGCAGCTTCGTTTTCAGAGCTTCGTAGGATCCGGAGCTGTCGCCTTTGGCGGCAAGCTGGGTAAAATTGCGCAGTCCTTCGTCCGTGGGTTTGCCGTCAGGAGCCGTGGAGATCACACCCAGATCGTAAACACGGCGCGCAGTCGATGGTTCGATCTTCGACCATTTGCTGATCATAGCGATAACTTCATCTCGGTTGCGCCGGTCCGTGTAGAACCGAATTCCGCGCAGCGTTGCGCGCACCAGTCGTTTCACCTGGCTCGGGTTCTCTTTAATTTTTCTGTCGGAGGCTCCTAGAGCGGACAGAGGCATATCCATAATTTCAGCAATGTTCTGTAAAATTCGCATTCCCGCATTTTCCGCCTTCACGGTTCCGACGAGATCCAAAACAGCGCCGTCGACGACCCCTGTTTCCACGGCTGCAAAGCGCGCGGCCGGGTCGCCCGAGTAGACAAGCTTCAGATCTTTTTTTGGGTCTAATCGATGTTTTTTAAATGTCTCAATCGCCATCAGCTCCAAATTTCCCGTGGTCACGGCTATGGACCTTCCTGCCATATCGTTGACGCTTTTGATCTCCGGTTTTTTGACGACCAGCGCATGCTGGGGCTTCCCGGTGAGCACCATCAGCGCCTTGATCGGCAAGCCTTGCAGTCCGGCGTTGAAGACGGCAGAGCCCGAGCTGGTGTAATCCAGGTCTCCTGACAGAAGAGCGCTGGTAATCACTCCCGTTCGCATAACGATAAACGTTGGCTCTAAACCTTCACCTGCCATGAAGCCCTTATACATTGCGGCAATTAGCGGAAAGTAGGCCACGCCTAAACCGGGAACACCGATGGAAATCTTTTCTGCCAGGACGGCTTTGTTGGGAAAATAAAAAACCAATGCGATAAAGATTATGAAAAAGTTCCATCTTGTCAGAGTCCTTCGCATATTGTTCTCCCTAGACAGGGTAGCGCTCTAACAGCTCATCCAGATGCTTCAATGCCTTGAGCGAATCGGCCTTTTTTGCCAATGCCACGGCGATGACGAGAGCGTTCACCAGTGAAAACGGCGCGGTGAGAGAATTTACGGTCGTATGGAGTCCCCGCCGGGCGATAAGGCAGATGTCCGCTTTTTGGGCGATCGGCGTGCCGGGTAAATCCGTGATCCCTAAGACTCTGGCGCCGATTTTCTTCGCGTGCTCGACGGCCGTCCGCGTTTCCTGCGGGGTGCGAAGGAAACCAATGGCGATGACGAGGTCTCCCCGCTCCACAAAGGCTAACTGCTCCAGGAGAGAAGTCCCTCCAGTCAGAAATATCCACTGGACCTTTTTCCCCAGGCGCGTTAGACGAAATTGCAGGAAACAGGCGAGCGCCAGCGACGAGCTAAAGCCGACAACAAAAATCTTCTGCGCGCGCCAGATAGCTTCCACCGCTTTTTGAAAATCCGCATGAGAAATCGATTCGAGCGTTTCCGTCAAAAGCTGGATATCCCTCTCAATAAGCTTGGTGACGATATTTTCTCCCCTGCCGATCCGGGTGATGGTCTCCTGCATCCGCACGGCGGCCCGCAGCCTCGGGCGCAGCTCTTTCCGGAGATGCCTTTTAAAATCAGGAAAGCCCTTGTACCCCAGCTCCTTGGCAAAACGAACCACGGTTGATTCGCTCACGCCGATCGATTCGGCCACCTCTCGCGCCGTCGAGACCAGCAAGGCGGACCCGTCCCGCAGCAGAAAGTCGCTGATCTTTTTTTGCCCGTCGCTCAAGGTCGCGGTTTTCTTGGATATGTTTTCCAGCAGGTTCATGAAAGTTTTCTTGCTAGCTATCGAAATGCAAGTTTTTTGTCAAGACGAAATTTTCCGCCTTGACTTGGGGTCCGGCAGAGTGTTAATTCGGCGCACATGACGCAGACTCTTGTAATTTCTTGCGTACGCGGACAAAGGGGCAGGTCCTCACAAATTGGGAGGAGGCCAGTCGATCCTGGTGAAGTGGCCTTCTGCGGTTTGCCCAGGATCTTGGTTATGAGGAATACCCGGAACTCCGCCGGCAGCTCCAGCAGGAAGTGAAAGAACGATAAAGCTCGGCGGCAAGAATGCGGTAGGCGATCTTAAAAATTGGAGGTCGTGAAGGTCTGGCCCGAGATCTCTTTCACAAGAATGTCGAGCTCATCGAAATATGAAGAAGACGTGGATTAGCCTTCTTGCCATGCTGATTTGTTGGGCGTGGGTTCCCGGTCGGAGCTACGCTCAGGCGCGCAACAAGATCACCGTCGGCTATGCTTCGATGAGCACCGTGGTGACCACCCTGTGGGTGGCCAGAGATCAAGGGTTTTTCGCAAAGGACAACATTGACGCAGAGTTGGTTTTTGTTCCGGGTTCTCCCGTTCTCCTCGGCGCCCTCAATTCAGGCGATATCCAACTCGGTTATGGCGGCGGTCCGGCGAACCTGGGTGCCGCCGCGCGTGGAATGGACGTAAAATCCTGGCGGCTTTTTCTAATCGAAGCGGGAATGATTTTGTGGTGCGTCCGGAAATTAAAAACCCCCAGGATCTACGCGGCAAGCGCATTGGCGTTACGGCGATTGGAGGTACGGGATGGATGGGCGCGGTGCTGGTTTTAGAGCAGATGGGCTTAAATCCGGAGAGAGATCATATCCAAATTTCAGGCTTCGGTGACCAGAGGGTGATCAGTCAGGCGCTTGAAACCGGCACCATCGACGCAGCTCTCGTCACGGCGGTTTTTACCCTTCGTTTAAAGCGCCTTGGATATCGAATTCTCGGAGAATTGGATCGTATCCCTCTTCTTGGGTCAAGCATCATTGTGAAAAAAACTTACATCAATTCCCATTCCAATATCGTAGAGGATGCATTGAGAGGTCTGATTGAGGGTCATGCTTTTGTCCTTAATCCTTCTAAACTAATAAGGCTTCGGTTATGAAAATTATTATGAAAAGGCTTGGGATTGCCGATACCGCTGCCGCCGAGGTGGGTTTGCAGGATTATGTTCGGCGCGCAGACCGCAAACCGTATCCTCAGGTTGAGGGACTGAGAAACGTTCAACGCCTGATGAAATTAAGTAACCCAGCAATAGCGAAAGTTAAGGTCGAGGAATTAATAGACGATAGCCTCCTTCGCGACATCGAAAATAGCGGCTTTCTGGATCGAGCCTACAGGGGGATCTCGGAGGTCCGATAGATTGGCAATTTCTATGAATCTCAAAGGTGCTTTTGATCCGGAGATTATTACCGCCGAGTGGGCAATCTACATGCGGAGGCAGGAATGAAAAGATTACCAGCATTGACGGTTCTATTGATTGTTCTGTCCACAATAACGCTTGCCGAGGCGCAAACGCCATTTTTTCAAGGTAAAACTGTCAGGATTCTCGTCGGCTATCAGGCGGGCGATACGCACGATCTTTGGGCGCGCGCTTACGCGCGCAGCATGGGCAAGCATATTCCTGGGAATCCGGAATTTGTTGTCCAGAACATGCCCGGCGCCGGCACGATGGTTGCCGCTAACCATGTCTATAACATCGCCAAGCCGGATGGCCTGACTTTGGGCTCGATTGCTCCTGGTTTGTATTTAGCGCAGCTTACCGGCAACAAGGAAGTCAAGTTCGAATGGGGAAAGTTTACTTGGATCGGCACACCGGAACACAACGGAACACTGTTGTTTATGCGTTCGGACGCTCCCTACACGTCGATTGAGGATATTCGCAAGGCCAAGGAAGCTCCGAAGTGTTCCGCCACCGGTGTCGGAACCAGCGGTCATCTGATTCCGCGGCTGCTCGAAGAAACCCTGAGCCTGAAATTTCAACTCGTAACCGGCTATCCCGGTGGGGCTGAGCAGGACCTCGCGCTCGAGCGAGGGGAAGTTCAGTGCCGTGCTATAACGGTGGCGGCATTCTTCGGACGGGAACCGTTTCTCAGCTGGCATAAAGGAGGGTTTGTGCGCTTTATCGTACAGACTTCGCGCAAGCGCCATCCGAAAATTCCCGACGTGCCCACGATTTGGGAGTATCTCGAGAAGGAAAAGGGGAATGAATCCCATCGTCGGCTCGCAACCGTGGCGCTGGGGGCCGGAGGATTTGGCTCTTGGCCGATCGTCTCATCCCCTGGGGTTCTGCCGGATCGTGTCAAGATCTTGCGTGACGCTTATGCCAAAACGTTGCAGGAGCCTGACTTCAGGAAGGAGGCAAACAAGCGCGGTTGGGAGTTGCGGCCGGTGGCAGGCGAAGATTTGGAAGCTTTGGCCAAGGAAGTGAGCGCTCAACCGGCCGACGTTGTGGAGCGGATGAAAGGGTTGATGGGGAAGTAATGTTTTACAACGAGGAACCGAAGAAAGGGGACCGTTATGGAATCGACAGGAACATCGCAATCCGCCAAGATCCGAGAGCGTCTCAACCATCCGATTATCGATACTGATGGCCATACGGTCGAACTCATGCCGGTCTTCTTCGATTATCTAAAACGGTTCGGCGGCGCCGACATGATAAATAAGTATCAGGATGCTTCGGCGCGTCGGGCGAATAACCGTTGGGTTACCATGTCGGAGGAAGAACGGCATGACGCGCGCGCTACGTGCCCTCCTTGGTGGGCAAGGCCCGCTCGTAACACCCTCGATTGCGCTTCGGCTTCGCTGCCTCGGTTGCTTCACAGGCGAATGGATGAGCTAGGACTGGACTTTACGGTGCTCTATCCCACCGAGGGCTTGTTCACGCCACCTACCTTCGCGGATGAAGAAATCCGCCGGATCTCTTGCCGGGCGCTGAACGCCTATCATGCCGACGTTTATCGCGAGTATGCCGACCGCATGACGCCGGTGGCTGTCATCCCCGCCCATACGCCTCAAGAAGGAATCGAAGAGTTGGAATACGCGGTCAACGAGCTCGGACTCAAGGCCATGGTAACGGCTCATGTGGAGCGACCGGTGCCTAAAGTCGGCCGCGAACATCCCGACATTTCGAGGCACGCGTCTTATCTGGATTTGCTCGCCCTCGATAGCGAATATGACTACGATCCTTTCTGGGCCAAGTGCGTCGAACTCAAAGTAGCGGTCACGACTCATTCAAGCGGCATGGGCTGGGGAAGCCGTCGCTCGATATCGAATTACATGTTCAACCACATCGGTCACTTCGGCGCATCCGGTGAGGCCATGTGTAAGGCTTTGTTTTTCGGGGGCGTTACTCGGCGGTTCCCGACGCTGCCGTTTGCGTTCTTGGAAGGCGGAGTGAGCTGGGCGTGCAGCCTCTTCGCGGACATGATCGAACATTGGGAAAAACGCAATACCAAAGCGATCGGCAACCTCGATCCGAAGTCGATGGACATCGAGCTATTCAAGCGTCTGGTTGATGAATATGGAGAAGACATCATGAAGGGCATGGCCGGGGAGATTGTGCAGGGGCTCAAGCGGCCCGCGCGCCGCCCTTCGGGATTGGACGATTGGGCGAAGTGCCGGATCGAATCGCTCGGGGAAATTAGAGACTTGTTTGTTCCGAACTTCTTTTTCGGTTGCGAGGCAGATGATCGCATGGTCGCTTGGGCCTTCAACAGCAAAGTGAACCCAATGGGAGTTCGTCTCGGTGCTATGATGAGCTCGGACATCGGCCATTGGGACGTAAGCGACATGACCAAAGTCGTGGGGGAGGCTTATGAGCTCGTGGAAGACGGCTTGATCAGCGAAGCGGATTTTCGCGACTTCACCTTCACCAACTCGGTTCGACTCTATGCGGGTTTAAATCGAGATTTTTTTAAAGGAACCGTATGCGAATCGGCGGTCGATGGTTTGCTCAGCGAAGGACCCTTACGCTTTCAACATACGTCTGGTTCCCGCGCTGGCCCGGATCACCGAGTCGGCAACTGACATATGATTGACGCGGATACTCGGCGCAATGACTCTATTGCATCTGGAGTAAAGCCTATATGAAATTCAGCCTGCATAGCGTCCATGGCGGCGTCAAAAACATCGATGAGATTCACAAACGCGCCCGGCGCGCCGAAGATCTCGGCTACGATGGCATTTTTCTCGGCGAAAGCCATCTGAGCTCCATCGACTCTTTTCAGACCCTTGCCAGTTGCGCGATGATCACCCAACGCGTACTGCTGGGTATCGCCGTTACTAACATGATATTTCGGCATCCAACGGTTCTGGCGGGGACTGCGGCCTCGCTGAATGAAATTTCCAAAGGCCGAGCGATTCTTGGCATTGGCACGGGCGACGGCCCGGTATATTCGCAAGGCCTAAAAGCTACGCCGTTGACGGAATTCGAAGAGGGGGTGCGGCTTATTCGCCGTCTCGTGCAAGGCGACCCGGTGTCTTTCCCAACCGGCAAGATCGGCATCGGTTTCACGATCAACAAACCGGCGCCGATTTATGTTTCCGCGGAGGGGCCCAAAGGTTTGCAGCTATCTGGACGCTCAGCCGACGGGGTCATCCTGGGAACGGGGTTCGACCTGCACGTCTATGAATGGGCCAAACAAAAGATTCGGGAAGGCGCCGCGGAAGCGGGACGCCAGGAAAACGAAGTTGCCATCATCGTCGCCGGCATGCTCTGCGTGCGCGATGACGGCCACGAAGCGCGACAAATCGTCCGCAACCGCATTGCCAATCGCGCCCATCACAATTTCCGCTTTACTTTGGAAACCGTCCCGCCGGAAGAGCTCGAGGGCGTCAAGAGATTCATGCACCACTTTAATGTCATGAAACCGATGGAAGATCGGGTCGATCCTAATCTCGTCAATCCGTATTTGATTCATCGCTTCTCCATCGCCGGTAATCCCGCCGAATGCATCGCACGTATCGAAGAGCTCAAAGCGGCCGGGGTGGAACATCTTATGCTCACGCCGGCGCGCAAAGTCTACGGTGAAACCGTCGAAGCGTTCGCGAGCAATGTCATGCCCCACTTCCAAAGTTAAATCGGGGCCCCAGACAGCGGCTTTCGGATCGCGTGATCTCCGGTGAAGCTCTCTGGAGCGTATTGAGTGGTTTGATTCTTCCCTTTGAAATGTTTGACAGAACCACTTTAAAAATTATTTCCCGCCAAGGCGCCAAGAGCGCAAAGAAAAATATTTTTTGATTTCTCCGAACTCCGCGTCCTTTGCGTCTTTGCGGGAGCCATTTCTTTCCGATTTTCGCAGGTCGTGTTGACCGAAAATTTCAAATATGTTTGGCTAGCGTTTAGGAGGAACGGGGCGTCAGAGTGGACGGTTCGCTTTTGACCGACTTGCAAGTGACGCCGACGGCTGGTCGGCGAGAGCGTGCGGAAGCCGGGCATCGGGAGTATTGGACGCCGATTGCATGATGTGCCCGGTTAACATCAGTAACGTTAGTGCGCCAAAGTAGAATGCAAGAGAGATCACGTTATGAATTCAGGGACCCGCCTTATCACGCTCGGGACGTCGGCTGGCCCGCCGCCGAGAGCGCACCGAGCGCAATCGTCGAATCTGCTGATTGTCAACGGAGCACTATATGTTATTGACGCGGGCGACGGCGTCACGCGCCGTCTGGCGAAAGCTGGTATTAACATTCGAGAGATCGGAACGGTTTTTATCACTCACCATCATGACGATCACACGGCTGGTCTTGGTACGTTGTTGTCGGTTGCGTGGGATCAAAATCGCACCAAGCCAATCCATGTCTATGGCCCGCCCAGGACCGTAGAGCTGGTTACGGCCGCTGTGCGGTATTTCACCATTAGTGCTGAGATCAGAATTGCCGACGGAGGCCGTAGCGTACCGATCATCCAGGTGTTCTTCGGTCACAACGTTGGCACCGGGATGGTTTACCAGGATGCGAGCGTTACGGTGACGGCCGTCGAAAACAGCCATTTTAGTTTCCATGAAGGCCCGGCTGCCGGCAAGCACAAGTCTTATTCTTATCGGTTTGAAACGCCTGATCGCGTAATCGTATTTACCGGAGACACGGGCCCTAGCGATGCCGTTATAGAACTTGCCAAAGGCGCCGATCTGCTCGTTTCAGAAACCTCTTCGTGTCAAGGTCGGATGCAAGAGATGGCCGATGATGGCCGGTGGCAAGCCATGACGGCTGCGGAGCAGGCCGGTATCGTGCGGCAGATGTCCCAGGGACATATGACCTTGGACGAAATCGGGAAGCTGGCGGCAAGCGCCAATGTCAAGACCGTGGTGCTGTCGCACCTGACGCACAAACGCGACGGCGATTACACGCCGTGGGCCGAGGAGGTGAGGAAACATTTTTCCGGCCAGGTGCTCATCACTAAAGATCTGATGGAGTTTTAACCGGTTCAAGCTCACGGACGCGCGAAGAAAACTTTATGGCGCGTCGTCACCCCATGCTACCGTGGATCAGTAAAAGTGGCGCCGGCCTTCGGCCTTGACGCCTGCCGTGCGCGGATCCATTATCCCGGCGTTCGCGACGCATTTATGTCCGAGTTCTGTCATCACCGGTGGTTCGGAATAGTTCGGATAATTCTGCCTACCTACCAGCAGTCGGCTGCGGCAGGTTTGTCATGGAAAAATTTCCAAAAATGTTTTGCTAAGTCTGGGACCCATTACGGAAGGCGACACGTCCGAAAAGACGTGCTTCGGCACAGAAATGAAATTTACGCCCGGTCTTTATAGGTTTGACAGAAATATTGCAGAGTGTTATTAGGCGTGCAAGTTTAGTTGCACCCGCACAACCATGCAATTATTGGAAAAGCTCCAAACACATTTTCCGGCTCTCAGCGGAAACGGCAAGAAGATCGCCGAACATATCGTCGCGGATGGAACCAGTGTCTCTTTCGCCAGCCTGAGACAGCTCGCGCAAATGGTGGGGGTCAGCGAATCTTCCATAGTGCGTTTTGCCCAGGATCTCGGCTACCGGGGATATCCGGAGCTTCGCCGGCAGCTCCAGCAAGAGGTGAAAGAACGACTAAGCTCGGCAGCCAGAATGCGGGAGACCCTCTTGAAGGTTCGGGGGCGCGAGGGTCTCGCCCGAGATCTCTTCCAAAAGGACATCGAGCTGATCGGAGAGACTCTAACAGACTTGTCCCATGAGGAATTCGCAAAAGCCATCGATCTCATATGGAAAGCGAAGCGGGTTTTTATTATCGGCCTGCGCTCCCCGTTCTCGCTTGCTTACTTTCTTTATTTCCGCCTGGTCAGGCTTCAGATTGACGCGCGCCTGATCACCGTTACTGGTAGCAGCTCTTTGTTTGAGCAGCTTGCTCTACTACGCAAGCAGGACCTGTTGATTGCCTTGGGCTTCGCCGACATCCCGAAAGAAACCAACATAGCGATCGACCATGCCCTGAAGGTGGGGGCGAAGGTTCTTGGCATCACTCACCCGCCAACATCGGAAATCGGCCAGAAAGCGCACGTCGTGCTACTGGCAAAGCGCGGCACTCACAGAATGGTGCAATCACTTACCGCGCCTTTCTGCCTTTTGAATGCGCTGGCCATCGGGGTAGCGACCGCCAAAAAATCCAAATCGCTGCAGGCGTTAAGCCAGCTCGATCGAATGGCCGCGGTGTATTGGGAGCAATCGAACGGAAAGAAGGCACTGGGAAAAGCCAAAGTTTGAGAAAACGTCTTCTCGGGTGACTCGGGAAGACAGGAATACTTAAAAACATTTCGATCCATCGCATATGGGCCCTATGAGCAAATCGTCCAAGCCGGGGGAAAGGAGGAGAGGCATGAGGCCGACACGTTTATTCCGCGTTCTGATTGGCTTTCTTCTATGGGCAATGCCCCTTCTCACAAGCGCCGATGACTCCAAATGGATAGCGGGCGCCAAGACCGAAAAGCAACTCATGATCTATGGAACCATGCAGATCGGCGACATGGATCCGATTCTTGAAAAATTTAGATTGAAGTACCCTTTTCTTAAAGTCAAATATTTTCTTGACTCGCTCTACGGAAAATAAAGTTAGAAAAACTCTTTTTGAAAGGGGACAACAAATGAGCACGTACCCAGCGATTGATACCGATGGACATATTTTAGAGCGTCAGTCGGACATCAGGAAATATCTTGAAGAGCCCTGGATCAAACGGCCCACTTCACTCTGGCCCGGCGATCAACCTTGGGATAACGACATGATGGATTCCTTCGAGATGGCGCGACAGTGGAGAGGGTTGAGCGCGGCCGAACAGGTCGACCGCTGGCATGAGATCATGGACGCGCACGATATCGAGAAGACGGTTTGTTTTCCGACGGGCTCCGGCAACATCGCCAAGAATCAGGAAGTGCCGTTTCAGATCGCCGTGGCGCGCGCCAGCAACACGCATTTTGCCAAAGAGTACAACGGTCCGATCGGCTCTTCTGCGTCGGCTGCTTGCCCATGCGCGCGCCCAAAGCCGCGGCGGAAGAGCTGCGGCGCGCGGTCACGGAGTTGGGACTCAAAGGATTTGAAGTACTCCCGACCGGCTTGCCGCTCGCTCTCGGCGATACTTTCTACGACCCCATCTACGAAGAGGCCGAGAGATTAGGCGTCGTCCTCGGCATCCATGGTACGCGCAATACTTCGCGCGAGCTTGGCACTTCCGGGTTGGCCACGTTCTCGGAAGTCCACGCCTACGCTTTCCCGGTGGGCATACTGCTGCAATTCACCAGCATGGTTTGCCAGGGCCTCACAATCCGTTTTCCAAAGCTCAAGCTTGCTTTTCTGGAGATCGGCGCGACCTGGCTTCCCTATTATCTCGACCGGCTGGACGAGCACTGGGAAAAGCGAGCCCAATTCGAGATGCCGTTGCTCAAGAAGAAACCGAGCGACGCAGTGCGCGAATCGAAAATGTATTTTAGCGTCGAGCCGGGCGAGTCACAGCTGGCCGCGACCGTTGACTATGTCGGCGCGGAGCATTTCCTGTACGCATCCGACATTCCGCATTGGGATAATGAATTTCCCGGCAATCTCAATCATCTGCGCGGGCACAAGGAGCTGTCGGCGGACGCGAAGGAAAAGATTCTCTATAAAAATGCCAAGCAGCTATTTGGGCTATGAGAGCAGTCAGTAAAAGAAACACCGGCGAATCAAACCAAGGCCAATAAAAAAGGAGGAATAGATTTATGGCTATAGACGGAATGAAGGTGATCGATCTCGACAGTCACTTGGTGGGCGACTTGGACAGTTGGGACCAGACTATCGAAGCAAAATACAAAGAGTTCTTGCCGCGCAAGCTACCGACCAAAGATAACGAGCGGCGCAAGACTCTGGTGGGCAACCGAATCATGATTGGTTCGGAATTGGGGCGTCACAGAGCCGACAAGCAGGAGTGGGTCAAACCACATGATCTGACGCCGCAGGGGCGGGTTCGCAACATGGATCTCGACGGCATCGACGTGGCCGTGCTCTCGCCAAATTCACCCGCGCTAGACATGCTGTGGTTCGTTGATGATCCGGAACTAGCCACGGCGTATGCACGAGCGCAAAACAACTACATGAACTACTACGCGTCGCAGCAAAAGGGACGGCTTATGTGGGCCGGCGTCATTCCCCTTCAGGATCCCAAAGAAGCGATCAAGGAACTGCACCGGTCGCGCGAGCTGGGCAGCAAAGCGCTGAACGTGAAGGCGACGCCTTTGCCAGGCAAAGAATGGACGGACCCGCACTTCGATAAGATCTTCGACGAACTGGAAAAAACCAATACGCCGATCATCTTTCATGATACCAAGACTGGCTCGATGGGGCAGGAGCGGTTCGCTGATAACTTTTTCTTCTCGCACATGGTCGGCCGCACCATCGAAAGCATGGTTTGCTTGATGGTCTATCTTTGCGGCGGCGTTATGGAAAAACACCCGAACTTGAAGATTATCTGCCTCGAAACCGGCGCATCGCAGATGCCGTGGTGGTTGTCACGCATGGATGAACACTTTGAGAAGTTGCCGCATTTGGTTCCCTGGCAGAAGCGCAAGCCCAGCCAGATTTTCAACCAGAGCGTCTATGTCGGCTGCGAGCCGTTCGAAGATGGTCTGTTCGAGTGGGCGGTAGAATATCTCGGTGGCGACCGGCTTGTGCTGGCAACCGATTCTCCCCATTGGGATTCTTCTCAGCCTGGACAGGTGACTGGGCCTGTCGCCAACAGCACCAAGATTTCTAAAGAGAACAAGAAAAAAGTCCTTGGCGAAAACGCCATCAATCTGCTCGGATTGGGACTTTGATATTTGGCTCTTGTTCGGGTCAGTTGCTCTAACCTCGAAAAAGAGTGTGATCGCTACTTGTGGTCCTTGCGCATGAAAAAAATGATCAGCTCCTGAGTGCTTTGTTGCAGGAGGTTCTACAAGGTGGATAGACGGAATAGATTCGCTTTAGCGCAAACAATGTAAACTAATGGAGGGCTGAGAGATGTATATTGACTGCGACACGCACTATTTTCCGGTCAAGTTTTTGGAGGGGATAAGCGATAAGTATCCTCAATCGCCTAGGGTGGTTAGAAACGGGGATGAGGTAAAGTCGGTTCTTCCCGATGGCACACTGATTAAGAATCAAGCCCCGAAGGGACGCTGGCATCTGGATACTCGGGTGCACCAGGCAGATTGGGAAGGATTCGATATCCATGTCCTTATCTCGGAAAACCGGGAACTGCTTTACACATGGGATCGGGAGTTAGGTTGTGAGCTTGCCAGGGCTTACAACAATGCCGTAGCTCAAGACCTGAAAGAGTGTGCTCATCCGGAGAGATACCTGGGCGTAGCATGGGTCTTTCTTCCCGATGTGGAGGAGTCTTGCCGCGAGATTGAAAGAGCGGTTAAAGCCCTCGGTTTGAAGGCAGTCAAGTTTATGGGTGGGTTCGCTGACGCTAACCTGGGTGCCGAGAAGCTTTGGCCCTTCTATGACAAGTGCTGCGAATTGGATATCCCAATCCTCGTTCACGACACCGCTTCCGATCGTGATGGCCATCCGAACCCGGCTCTGGTCGGCATCGAGCAACTCTATCTCGAAGTCGATAACAACGCGCTACCTTTCCTGTTGGCTTTTCCATTCCGTTACATCGTTGACATTGGAAGCCTGATTCTGCGCGGGGCGTTAAAGGAATTCCCAAAACTCCGTGTCTGCTTCGTTGAAGGTTCCGCGGCTTTCGTTCCGTGGTTGATGGATCGGTTGGACATGGATCCTACCGCGAAGAAAAAACTTGGCAAGCGCCCCCGCGAGTTTTTTAGTCAGATATGGGTTTCAGCTTTCGCCGCCGAAAATTCGCTGAAATATGCTTGCGACTATTGGAAAGACCATAATCTGACCGTCGGGAGTGATTATCCGCACGGTGATCCCTCCGCAACTTGGAATCAGGGAACTGTGAAGATGATAAAGGAGATGGAGGGCGTTTCGGAAACCGACAAAGAAAAGATTCTCGGGGGCAATGCTATGCGGTTATTTGGAATGGAGTAGGTCCAAAGCATTGAATGAAACGGATTTAGGGATGGGATTGTAAATTTTTGTTATGAATATGGTTCCCTTTTCCCACCGTCCGAAAAGTTTCGGAGTTTTTCACATAATCTGCCGCAAGAATGCTAGGCTCTCTGGGTCAGCAAGGAGCAGGATATTTTATTAAACGCGGTGTCGATGTAGACGGTCTGTTTCCCCATACCGGTAGGTCGGGGAAATTCACCAATGAGCATGCCGGGGGACTAATCGATATGGTCAAGATCCTAATTCACGGTAAATTTGTTCTCGTTTTTTCATATCAAGCAAGGCGAGTGGTGCAGGAGTTGGTAGTCATGCGCAGGTAGTCGAAGACCAAGCGAGTGTTTTTGTTGAGCTGACGCATTTTTTGAGCGACGCTACGCACACCCTTGGACTTAATCACGCTAATGGCGAAGCGGCGTAGGCGGGTGATGTTCTCAGGGCCGTGGCCGGTGCGGATGCGGCTACGGTCCTCGTCGTAGTTCCAGTCCAGGATGTAGTGGCAACTGTTTTCGATGGTCCAGTGGCCGCGGTTGATTTCGAGCAGGCGTTGGGCATCGGCTTGTTGGGGCGGTCGACTGGTGATGCCGTAGGCCATATCGCGTGAACACTGGCCGGTCTTTTTGTCGATGGCGATCCGTTCGATGGCGAAGGCCTGGGCAACATGGGGAAAGTTGAGATAGCCGTTGAGCGCGGTAGTGGTCCAGATTTTTCGGGTCTCGATGCGGCCGTGGTCGGGCGCATCGTACATGACGAAGTGGGGTTGTTTTCGATCCTGAAAAATCAGCGTCACATCGTCAAGCAGGGTGGCCTGATTGGCTTTGACGGTGAAGTGGTAGTGGGCCTGGCGTTTGACGACTAAGTACTCGGCCAGTTTACGTTGGGTGAGTAGCGCATCGGCGGTGATGTCCTTGTCTTGGAGATCGACACTGTCGAGCAGCGCGATGACCATACCGATTTCATTGGTTTGTTTGTGTTCTCCATTGGGGTCGGCTACGGGAATAGCGCCAACTTTTTTTGGGTGTAGCAGGTCTTGGTGTGATGGCCGACCACGCTCATGACATGGGTTTGATGGCCGTTGATGTCCAGTGCATTGCACATGGTTTTGCCGTCGATGGCCACAGTGGAGTCCTGTTGGCCATAGGCCTGATTCCAGCGTTGCAGAGAGCGGTCCAGATCAGTGGGAGCGACTCGAATCATGACATCGCGGATGATCGATTCGCTGGGCACCAGGTAGCGTCCGTTGACGCGCCGACAGCGCAAACGCTCACGTGCTTTGGGGCCAAGACTCTGGGCCCAGTCGGCGATCGCCTTGTAGCCGCGCATGCCACACAGGATCGCCCCACAGGCGATGGCCAACACTGTGGGGAGGGAGTGGCGCCGTCCCTGGGCGCGGCGCGGATCAGCAATGTCGACAAAGAAGTCAGGCAACGATCGCATCTGTTGGGCGCTCAGCATCATCTTGGGGACTCCTTGACGATAGGGTAATGGCAGCACGGGACACGCGAGCAGTAAGCGGGCATTGCTTTGTAAAGCTTTAACCAACACTTTTTTGGGTGAGTGTACGGTGCTGCTGTAGCCCTGGCGGGTACGCCGGTAGCCACGGGTCAGGCCCAGATACGACCAGTTGGCGGCGAGATAGACGGTGCCGTGGAAGCGTTGCGGGTCGACGAAGGTCTCCAAGAGTAGCAATCGATGGCCAAAGTGTTTTTGCCAGTCCTCAGACAAACGCTTTTGGCATAGCGAGAGAATCTTGGAGCCGAGATTGGGACGATGCCAATGGGGCAGGATCAAAAAACGGCTGTTGTTGGCAATCAGTTTAAGCCGATCATAATCGTATTGACGATGATAATCCCAACCAATCCACTGATCGCGCACCGCGCACTTCCACGCCGCGACCGAAAAGTTCAACAGCGCTACCCACTGATCTTGATAGGTTGCCACGTACCACAGGGTATGACCGATCTTGGGCAGAAAACCCAAGTAGTGATGGTCCGCCATCAGTTGGCGATAAACCGGCTCTTCGCTACGCGCTACCGGACGGACCTGCACTTCGTCGAGATTCACAACCGATCTTTGCACCTTTCCAGATGTCAAAATCGGTTATACAGGATTACGAGACAGATGTCCAGATGTCGCCGTTACCTCTCTAACAATGTTGTAGTTTGTGATTAGGACAAATTCACCCTGGATCCTAATTATTGTTCTGTTAACCTTATGCTCTTGGGGAATTACGTTTGAGACCTATGCCGCCTCAGGACCAACAAAGGTAATAATTGCCTATGCTGCAAATAACCCTAGGGTAGCTCCTCTCTGGATTACAGAAGAGCAGGGTTTCTTTGCGAAGTATGGGATCAAAGCGGAGCTATTATTTATTCGGAATAGCGCTCTTGCGATAGGCGCTTTAATTTCAAAAAACATCGATATCAGTCAGGCTGCCGGTATTTCGGCTCTCAATGTCGCTGGCGCTGAAAAAGGCGTCGACCTAAAAATTGTCGCTGCGTTTAATGGTAGGCTAACTCACGATCTCGTCGCCAGACCTGGCATTAAATCGCCCAACGAGCTTCGTGGCAAACGGCTTGGTGTTCAGGTCGTAGGTGGGAGCCTCTGGATCACCGCTATGCTCGCCCTCGAATCTCTGGGGCTGGAGCCCAGCCGGGACGATATCCGAATTCTGACCATTGGCGACCAAACCATTCTTAGCCAGGCGCTTCAGACAGGAGTGATTGATGTTGCGCCGCTTGATGGCGCATTTAGCCAAAGGTTAAAAAAGCAGGGGTTTCCAATCCTTGCGGAGCTCTATCGAGCGAATATCCCCACGGTTAGTTCAACAGTTTTGGTCCTAAACTCCTATCTTCAGACCCATCCCGTAGTTGTAGAGAACCTCGTGAAAGCACTTATCGAGGGATCAGCCTTTACGCTTTCCCCTGAAAACAAACCGGTCGTAATTAGGACAATAATGAGACGGCTTAAGATTAGTGACCCATCTGATGCTGAAGAAGGCTACCAGGGAGTCCTGAAGGCTACGGAGCTAAAGCCTTACCCGTCCATTGAGGGAATGCGTAACATGCAGCGATTCATGAAGATACAAAATCCAATAATAGCCAATGTTAACGTGGAACATCTCATTGACGATAGGTTGATTAAAAGACTTGATGAGAGTGGCTTCATCGATCAAATGAAGAAAGTTTACCGAATACGATAGTTCTCGGTCGAGCTGCAAGATAGAGCAGCAGTAACAATGACCCGGAGCTCACCGCCGCATGCGCCACGGGCGCAGAACAATTTCGAGGGGCGTGATGAAAGCGCTAATCGAAGGCATGGCGTTCTCTCTTCGGGCGAAAACGCGCGGACGCTTCTATCGTTTGGATTAGGAGGACAGGTATGACCAAGGTGATTCTTGCTGGGACGGGGGTGCCGACCCCAAACCCTCAACGGATGGGTTCTTGCGTTGTGGTGTTAGTCAACGATCAACCCATCATTTTTGACTGCGGCCGCGGGGCAGTTACGCAACTGGTTCGCGCTGGACTCGATCCGTCTGAAGTCGAGCATGTTTTTCTAACCCATCACCATTTCGATCATACGATCGGTCTCCCAGACTTGCTGCTGGGAAGCTGGATTGTCGGACGTAAAACACCGGTGCAGGTGTTCGGACCGGCGGGCACTTCAGCGTTCATCCGGTCTATATTGGAAGCTTTCAAGATCGACATCGAATCGCGGCGAAAATCCAGAGAAGGCAAACAGGGAGCAATCTCCACACTTGAGGTCGTCGCAAAGGAGATCGATGCGGGATCGGTTTACGAAACATCAGAGTGGAAAGTTCGCGCGGTTCGGGTGGATCATCTTCCGGGCAGCCTGGGGTTTCGACTCGACACCCAAGACCGTTCTATCGTCTTTTCCGGCGATACCCGGCCCTGCCCGGCTCTAGTGGAGCTTGCGCGAGGGGCGGATCTTCTTATTCATGAGGTGTTTTTCTCTCCTGAATTTGAAACCACGGGAGCTTCCTATGGCCGGCACCGGGAGTTCGTTCACCCCGATTGGATTAACCGTGTGCGCCATACAAAACCGCACGAGGTCGGAAAAATAGCCGCCGAGGCCGGCGTCAAGAAGCTGGTGCTAACCCATCTCTGGTCTAATGAGGGCGAGGACCGATTGATACGAGAAGTAGCAGCTCATTATTCCGGCGAGATCGTCGTAGGGCGGGACCTGCTCACTGTTTAGGGCGAATTAAAAAAGGGTGTCGAGTATGCGCAGATTGGGGTCGTTTAATTGAAATCACGCAATAATGATCAAGGAGGAAAACATGGCTGACTATAAAGTAATCGATGCAGATGGGCACGTGCGCGAGTCCTTGGCGGGCATGCGGGAGTTCCTGGAGCCGCGCTGGCAACGCCGCAACCTGTTTCCCAATGACGCGTGGGACCGCGATTTATGCGGCAAGTTGGGCGCCAAGCCGGAAGGGCCCGAGGACTAGCTCGCGGCGATGGACGAGGATGGGATCGACGTGATGGTTTTGAAAGATCTCACTGATGACACCAAACAGGAAATGTTGCACGACAACGTGGTGCGCTTTTATTAGCTTGCGGATGTGGGATGAAGGGTGTGTAACAAGGGACCGGCAACTTCGTACAATTGATTATCTCTTATTCCGGCATGAACTCGAGGTCCACCGCAAGGGATGTTCCGCAACATTCTCATAAACTTCGGCTCGGCTCTGGAGTTTACGGATGCAGGTAGAAAGTGGCGCTGCTCATTCCATTGCATTTAGACACGTGTTCAAACCATGAGGTGTTTATGGCGCTTTTTTTTCATTCGGACGACGTCGATCAGCTGATCTCAATAAAAGAGGCGGTGGGCATCACTGAGAGCGCGCTCAGAGATATTTCGCTTCGGGCCGGGGTGAACGCCCCTCGCAAAAGGCTCAATCTTCATCGCAGTGTCGGTGAGTATCCCTATGATACGGTGCTCAACGTTTATGCAGGAGGATCGGGAAGCTACGGCGCGATCGGCGCCCAGGTCGCGTTGCACCGCAAAGCCATCGAGGGAACGGTGCAGAAAAGACCGCCGTACAACGCCGATCAGACTGAGCTGGCGTTGATATACGATGTCGATGGCGGATCGCTTTTGGGCATTATGGCGCATCGCCCGAGGGACGCTCAAGGGGTCGCGGATCTCCGCACTCCAGCGACGAGTCTGGCCGGCCTTGATCATTTTGCTCGGGCTGACGCGAGCCGAGTTGGGATATACGGCTCAGGCCACCAAGCTTACTCTACTTTTTTGGGCCTGACCGCGTTGAGAAAGATCGAGAGCGCGAAGGTCTATAGCCCCACGCGTTCCCACAGAGAAGCCTACGCCAAAAAAATGACCGAGTTAAGCGGCGTTCCGGTTGAAGCCGTTGATGCTCCGCGCTCGGCTGCAAAAGACGTCGACATTATTCTCTGTATGACCAACACCAATGTTCCCGTCCTTGACGGTTCCTGGCTTCAAGAGGGGCAGTACATTATTTCCGTCATCGGCAGCAATATTGAATTGGTCAAGAGCGGCAATATCGCCGCGCCGCGCAGGGAAATCGATGACGGGACACTGCGGCGATGCAGCTTCATCGTCGCGCTCTCCAAGGAACAGGCAATCGATTCGCAGCAGGGAGATATCTACTGGCCGGTGCAGAATGGAGTGATCACGTGGGAGAAGGTGGTGGATATCGCGGATGTTCTTACCGGCAGAGCAAAAGGAAGAACCGATGACCGGCAAATCATTCTTTACAAGAACCAAGGGGGCCAGGGGATCGTCGATATTGCATTGGCCAAGAGATGCTACGATCTCGCCCGCCAGCACGGCAAGGGATATGAAATGAACATTCGCGCCCGCGAGAATTGGTGGGTGCAGGGAGGAAGAGCGCCGATCTGGTAACGCGCATATTCCTGCTACTGTGTTTGCTGCGAATGGATTTCCGGTGAACCTTCATTCTCGAATTTTTAGCAACGGGGCACAGCGGCTACACATAAATAGGAGGTCAATTTAATGGTTTTACTGTTACGCCCGGAGGAGATCGATGGTCTGATTACGATGAAAGAGGCAATCAAGGTAGTGGAAGAAGGGTTTCGCCAGTGGGCTCAGCATCTGGACTTTAGCGAGGTCCGTCATCGCACACACATGCCGTCAAATGTTCGGGTGAGCGTGCATCAGGGAGGCTTGCCGAGCGTGGGAGTGACGGGTCTCATGACCCATTGCGAGTGGACGACCAATCCCACCAAAGGAGAACATTCGATTGAGGCCTTCCCCGTGCGCGGTCGTCCCGTGCAGGTGTTGTTTGACGCAGACAACGGCGAGCTGCGCTGCATTATCGTCGGCGAGCCCAAGCCCAAAGAGTTAAGTCTAAGCGGGGTGTCGGCTCTCAGAACCGCCGCCAATAGCGCCGTGGGAACCGATGTGTTCGCCCGCAAGGACGCAGAAACGGTGGGAATGTTGGGTTCACAGAACCAGGCAAAATATCATTTAATTGCCCTCAACGAGATTCGTAAATTGAAGTCGGTCAAAGTCTACAGTCCGAATCCGCAGCATCGCAAGGAATTCGCCGAAGAGATGGGTTCGCTGTTGAATTTAGACATTCGCGTCGTTGAAAGTGCGAAGGAGGCGGTGCGGGGAGTGGATATTGCCGTTGCGGCGACCAGCTCTAATGTGCCCGTGCTCGACGGCCATTGGCTCGAACCGGGAGTTCACCTGACTTCCATCGTCGTCAGCAACATCGGACTCAAACGCGGCGGCTTTGTGCCCAAGATGAGACAAGAGCTGGATGACGAAAGCATGCGCCGGGCGGAGGTGATTGGGGTGAATTCACGCGAGACGATTCGGGTGGACCAACCGGGAGATTTCGTCGAGCGTTTAGAAAAGGGGATTATCTCGTGGGAAAAGATTGTGGAGGTGGGTGAGGTCTTGAACGGTCTTAAGCCGGGGAGAACCAGCGCCGAACAGATTACTCTTTTCAAGAATACCGGCGGCGTGGGGATATCGGATGTGGCGATCGGCGGCCGGCTCTATCAACTCGCGAAGGAAAAGGGTTTGGGGCTGGAGCTGCCGATTGATGGCGCCGAGTGGCGCGAGCCTTTGTAAACAGCTAATGACGCTTGGTCCGGCTCAAGCCGGGCCGCGCATAGGAGGTCTTATGGGTAAGAGAAAAAGCGGGGACGCTAAAAAGTCAATTGCCGTTATTTTCCTGGCGCTGCTGTGCGGCTGGACTATCGAGGCGCGCGCCCAAAAGATGGTCGTCGGCTACTCGGCGGTGAGCGCGCTCATGGCGCCGTATTGGGTGATTAAGGATGCGGGGTTCTTTAAGCAAGAGGGGCTTGATGCCGAACTCATTTACATCCCCAGCTCATCTACCATCGCGCAGGCGATGCTTGCGGGCAATGTCGCTATTTCCAGCGCCAACAGTCAGGTTGTCGTGGACAGCGGCTTGGGTGGAGGCGATCTCATAGCCATAGGGTCTGTCGTCAACGTTGCCGCCTTCTATGTCATGGCGCCGCCGGAAATAAAAAGAGTCGAGGATCTCAGAGGAAAACGGATTGGCGTCACCCGCTTTGGCGCATCGACGGATTTCGGGGTACGAAAGCTTCTGGTTAAATATGGCCTCGATCCCAACCGCGACGTTACGATCATTCAGATCGGCGGGATGCCGGAGCTCGCGGCCGCGCTTTCCAAGAGACTTATCTATGCGGCGCCCATGTCGTTTCCCACGGGCTACGTGGCCCAGAAAGCCGGCATCGCGATTCTTTTCAACCTGGCTAAAGAAGATATCCCATTTATGCACGTGGGGCTCACAACCTCCCGCGCCTTTCTGAAAAATCACAGGCCTCAGGCCAAGGCGTTTCTGCGCGCATACGGAAATGCAGTTCATTTCATGCATACGCGCAAGGATGAGACGCTAAAAATTCTGGCGCGCTACACCAACATCAACGATGTCGGGATGCTTGAGGGCAGTCTGAAGTACGGTTACGACTTCATAGAGAAGATTCCGCTCGTCAAGCCTCCAGCTTTCCAGACGACGCTGGAAGAGATCGCCAAGAAAAATCCCAGAGCGCAACAAGCGCGGGCGGAGCAGTTTTACGATAACAGTTTGGTCCAGGAGCTGATCAATGAAGGCTTCTTTAAAGGTCTGTGGGGACAATAGCTTTGCCGGAACAAGGTACGAACGTAAGTTTACATTACAAAGGAGCTCAAAATGAGTTTTTTGCTACTTCGGCCCCAGGACCTAAAGGGCCTTTTGACGATGAAGGATGCGATAGATTTAGTTGAGGAAAGCTATCGAGGAATTACGGAGTTTCCGGTCATCAATGCGCCTAGGCGCCGCGTCCATTCTCCTAGCGGCGTGCGCATCAGCAATTTTCCCGGCGGCGTGCCCCGTCTCGGCGTCATTGGCGCGGGTATTCGCGCCGATATGGTCGTGCAGCAAGAAGGCTTTCAAACCATTCCTTATCGCGAACATCCGGTGCACGTGCTCCATGATTCAAAAACCGGGCAACTGCTGGCGATCTTGCTCGGGGAGATCGACGACCGGGACATCGGATACTCCAGCATCATGGCCTTTAGAACCGCGGCGACGAGCGGTGTGGGATTTCGTTACCTGCCGCGCAAGGATGTGAAAACGGTCGGGCTGTTCGGCGCGGCCGGACAAGCGGCCAATCAGTTGCTCGCGCTCAAGTGCGAGCGGCCGATTACGCACGTAAAAATTTATAGCCGCAATCCGGAGAACCGGCGCAAGTTCGCGGAGAAGTACGGACCGATGTTCAATTTGGACATAACTCCCGTGGACTCGCCGCGCGATGCGGTGAAAGGCGTCGACGTGATTGCCTGCGCCACCAATACCAATTCGGTGCTGTTCGACGGCGACTGGCTCGAGCCGGGGCAGCATGTGACCGGCATCATCGGCTCCAATGTGGCGCTCGTAAAGGCGGGATTCTTGCGTTCCCGGCGGAGAGAAGTCGACGACAAAACTGCGGTGCGGGCCGACGTAATCGTAACGAATTTAAAAGAATCGGTCATATCTGAGGAACAAGGCGATCTTTTCGAACCTTTGGAAAAAGGATTGATCCAGTTGGAGAAGATTCACGAACTCGGCGAGCTGGCGACGAGAGCGTTTCCCGGCCGAACCAGCGATGAGCAGATCACTTATCACAAAAACAACAACGGTCTCGGTTGTGCCGATCTGGCGATTGCCATGCGCGCCTATGAACTAGCCAAGCAAGACGGGCGAGGCATCACAATCGATTTACCGGCGCCCGGCACGCAATGACAAAATAACCACGAGTTGTCGATAGATCGATTCCCTCGGTCGACCAGACATATAGATGATCATAAAATTCGTTTAGGAGGGCCTATGGCGCTTTTTTTTCATTCCGACGACGTCGATGAATTTCTCTCTTTAACGGATGCGGTGCGCGTTGCCGAAGACGCGCTGCGTAACATCCCGGCACGCCAGGGCGTTAATGCGCCCCGCAAGCGGCTCAATCTGCACCGACAATTCGCCGAAGCCAGCTTCGACACCGTGCTCAACATCTATGCCGGCGGCTCGGCGAGCTATGGCGCCATCGGCGCCCAAGTGGCCTTGCACAGAAAGACTATCGAAGGCAACGTGCAGAAAACCCCGCCGTACAATCCCGATCAGACCGAACTGGCGCATATCTACGACGTCGATACCGGGTCGCTGCTTGCGATCATGGCGCACCGGCCGCGTCATGTTAACGGCGTGGCGGACTTGAGAACGCCGGCCACGAGTTTGGTCGGACTCGATCAGTTGGCGCGCAAGGATGCGAGCCGCGTCGGCATCTATGGCTCGGGCCACCAGGCGATCTCGACATTTATGGGGCTTACGGAAATGCGCCGGATTGAAAAAGCCAAGGTTTACAGCCCGACGAAAGCACACCGGGAGGAATTCGCAAAGATCATGAGCGAGAAAACCGGTGTGCCGATCGAAGCGGTGAGCGAGCCGCGGGCCGCGGCCAAGGACGTAGACATCATCTTGTGCATGACCAACACCATCGTGCCGGTCATCGACGGCTCGTGGTTGGAAGAGGGGCAGTACATCATTTCGGTGGTCGGCAGCAACATCGAGTTGGTCAAGAGCGGCGCCCTCGATAAGCCGCGGCGCGAGATCGACGACGGCACGCTCAAACGCTGTAGCTTCATCGTGGCGCTGTCAAAGGAACAAGCCATCGACTCGCAGCAGGGCGATATTTACTGGCCAGTGCAAAGCGGTGTGATCGGGTGGGACAAAATCGTCGACATCGCCGATATCCTGGCCGGCAAAGCGCCGGGGAGAACCGAGGATAAACAAATCATTCTGTACAAAAACCAGGGCGGCCAGGGAATCATCGATATCGCCCTGGCCAAGCGGCTCTACGAGCTGGCGCGGGAAAAAGGCATCGGTGCCGAACTGCCGATTCGCTCTCGACCGTCGCACACGGGCACGGGATGGAGGGATTCATTTTGACCGAGTTGGTTTTGCTCATGCGCGCTATCGTTTTTCTCGCGTATTTTTTCATTTTGGCTCCGATGTCGTTACTTGCCGAGCCGGTGCGAATTTCCTATTCAGCGATTTCCTGGTCGCTCGCGGCGTGCCGGTTGTAGCGGTGGCTGCTTCGACGCGGCGCGCGCCGTTTACGCTTTTCACTCAACCCGAGATCACCAAGCCCGAGGAGCTGAAGGGCAAGGTCACCGGTGTCACTCGGTTTAATTCGACCACGCATATGCTGACCGTGCTGATCTTGCGCAAGCTCCATCTGGAGAATTTCGTTTCGGTGCGCCAGATGGGCGATGTGCCCGCCATGCATAATGCTTTCGAGCAAAAGCTCATCGCCGGTATGGTCAGTTCTTACCCTCCCAAGGCGCGCCACCGAGCGCTCACCGACGCGGTCGCGCTCGACATTCCCTATGCCGGCAGCATGATGACCGTAACGCGGAGCTTTCTTCAGGAGCGGCGCGATACGGTGGAGCGGGTGCTGCGCGCCTATGTCGAAGGCATGGCGGCGTTTCTCAGCAACAAGGAACGCGCCAAGAACGTCCTGGCGAAGTACATGAGGCGTAACCAGCCGGAGTTCTTGGAAGAGACGTTTGACACCGCCGCAAAATACCTCGAACCGATTCCGCGCGTCGATCGGCGCATCGTGCCGACGATTCTCGATCTCGCGGGCATGAAAGAGGTCAACGCCGATGAAGTGGCAGCACGCGTGATCGACGATAGCGTGCTTGACAAACTGCAAAGAGAAAAATTTTTCGAAAATTTATTCAGCAAAAAGAGGTGAAGCCTTGAGCGCCCAACGTGCTTGACTTTACCTTCCAAATTCGGCCGTTGGGCGAAGGGTGATGCCGAGAAAAACCCTCCGTAAGCCCGGTGACATTGCCGCTGTGCGTTTGTCAGAGCTACGGTCCAAGTGAAAAAGGGAAAATCTTGTGTTGATTCTGAGACCAGAAGAAGTGGAAGGCCTGCTGGCGATGCCCAGGCCGTTTCCGACATTGGAAGAAACCAAGATGGTGCTCGAAGAGTTGATGCGGCCGCCAGCAAAACCGGAGTCGTTCGTGGATTTGAGCTTGTTACAGGAACTGGAGAAGGAGAAGTTCTTCGAAAAGTTGAGTGAGCAGTTTCAGATCCAGTTATCGAGCGCCGACACGTAGGCTTCTCAAATGGGCTTTTGCCCAAAACGGCCCGGCGGTCGAGGATCCACCGCTACCACGAAATCAAAGGAGAGATGCGCATGAGGGCGATGATTCCGTATTTGAGAAAACATATACCAGGCGAGCCGACGATCGTGGCTGAATATATGGCTGGCGGCGGGGGACGGAAACTCGCGAATCACATCTACCGTGGAGCGCCGCGCGATGGCCTCACTATCGGATTTCCACCGGGCGGCTTTGTCGCTCTCGCGATTCTCGGCGAACCCGGTGTGCAGTACGATCTCGACAAACTGCTGTTTCTCGGCACGCCTGAGAGCGCTACGCAATATATTTTCTACACCCGCAAAGAGGCCGGTCTCGACAAATTGGAGAAGCTGCTGGCCAGTTCCAGACTCAGGATTGGCGCCCAGTCGGTTGGACACACTATATATATCACCGCCCGAGTTTTTGCGTATGCCTTCGGTATCAAACAGCCGAAGTTTGTCACGGGCTATTCGGGTCCGGAGGTCGATCATGCATTAATGCGAGGCGAGGTAGACGCCAGAGCGCAGATTGCCGATTCCGTCCTTACTAGAAATCCTGAACTTATCGAAAAGGGACTGGTCCACTTCCATGCGATCATGGAGATTCCCAAAGGCGACCGTCACCCGCGCTTTGCGCACCTGCCGGAGATCGAGACTTCTGCGAAAGATGAGCAGGACCGCAAGCTGGTAGATCTTTTCCGAAGCTTCAGAGGCATAGGAGGCGCTTTCGTCCTCCCTCCCGATACTCCAAAAGATCGATTCGAAATCTTGAATCAAGCCATGAACAAGATCTTTGCGGATCGGGACTTCCACAAGGAATTCAAAAAACTGACCGGAGATGATCCCTCACCGCTCACTGGGGAGAGATTACAAATGCTGATCAAGAAGATTCCCCGCGAGCCCGCTGTAATCGGTCTTTTCAAAAAGATTGCCGGCGGCGAAGCGCTACCTGAAAGGTGAGACTTTGGGGCTTCATGAGATTTCTTTGATGTAGGTAAACACGGCAAATACTGGCGCAGGTGAGGTTATACGATGGTTCTACTGTTGAATAATCACGACGTCGAAAAAGTACTCAGTATTAAAGATTGCATGGATGCTATCGAGGACGCCTATCGGGACCTCTCCGAAGGGCAAGCAGCGAATTTTCCGGAAGGTGGCCGGATGGAGGTGCACACCCCTTCACCTGGCGCCGAGTCGAACCGGGGCTACACTTGGGGCGCTATGGCCGGACTGGTCCGCCGAGCGGGGGTGATGGCGTTCCGTATGAAGAGCGACATCGAATATGAAATCGAGCATGCTGGTGGGCTGCTTACGCAGGAGAAGTACTGTATCGAGCCGGGGACCTATTGCGGCCTGGTGCTCCTCTTCAGTATTCAGAACGCAGAGCCTTTGGCCATCATCAACGATGGTTGCATTCAGCATATGCGCGTCGCTGCCACCGCCGGTGTGGCAGCCAAGTACTTGGCTCGGAATGATAGCAAAACCTTGGCGATCTTGGGTTCCGGTGGAATGGCCCGGACCCATGCGGCAGCATTGTGCGCGGTCCGGCCCATTGAGCGCATTCGTGTATTCAGCCCCACACTCGAACACCGTGAGAAATTCGCTGCGGAGATGCGGGCGAAACTCGATCTGGATGTCCAGGCAGTTGATCGCCCTGAAGCGGCGGTACAGGGCGCAGATATCGTCGCGGCATGCACGGACAGCAAGCTACCGGTGGTGGAAGAAGCATGGGTAGAGCCCGGAATGCACTTGACACGGGTGCTCCCCGCGGAGTTCGGCTCATGGATCGAGAGCAAAGCGGATGTGATCATCAGACACCTAAAAGCCCAGCCCTCGGGTGGACCGGTACGAGTGACGGCAGGCCAGGCTGAGGAGCGCGCCAAGCATGATCGGGAACGGCTCCCAGCTCTGGCGTATCGCGAGCTCCCTGTGCTGGCGGATTTAGTAAGCGGCAAAACCCAAGGCCGTACGGATGCCAGTCAAATTACCTTCTACTATAATAGCCCCGGCTCTGGAATTCAGTTCGCAGCGGCAGGAGGAAAAGCGTATGAACTCGCCAAAGCCCAAGGTATCGGGCGGGAGCTCCCGAGCGCGTGGTTTTTGCAGGATATCCGCGACTAAAAGCGCGGTGGGAGGCGTAGGAGCAGCGGGTGAATTACAACACCACGCACATTGGTGGAATGTCAAAAAATACGGGGCCGGTTCTGGCAGCCGCCTGAGCCGACTGGTAACGTGGCGACTCGTAACCAGGCTTGGAACTAGTCTCTGATGTCTTGCAGAAACCACTCGGTCGGAATCTCTCGGCCAAGGCCCTTCTCTTTGGCCTTTTCGTAAATGAGGTTAGCGACCGCCGCAAACTGAATACCGCTCCCCGGTACGTTGTCGAAGAACGTGATCTGGCTATCGTTTGTGCGCGTCGGTGATCTTCCCGCCACGAGTTCGGCAAGCGTAGAATATTCTTCGGGTTTGTCGGAGTAGAGATATTGGAAATCAGCGAGCTTGGGTTTGGATAACCGTCGGTATTCCTCCTCGATTCTCGGCATGATGTATCTCTGTGCCCGTTGATCGAGATGACGAATGACCACGTCGAAACTGGTGAAGATCCCGTGCTCCAGTTCGCTGGGAAGAACAGTACTCACATGCAAACCGGGCCGGAGATGTTGCTTTTTTATGACGGGCAACACAGAGTCTGTGCAGGCGGCGAGGATGTCAGCAGTTTCAACGACTCTCTCCGGGCTTTCACATGCTTCGACTTCGATGTTCACCTTTGCCGCGATTTCCTTAGCGAAGTTCTCCCGGTTCTCGCGTGTTGGACTATAGATGTTGATCTTTCGGATGGGCCGAATAGCGCAAAATCCAAGGGCATGGCTTCTCGCCATGCCACCGGAGCCCAAAATCCCGAGGGTCGAAACCTCTTTGCGAGCGAGATACTTGGCTGCGAGGCATGCGGTGCCCGCCACCCGCGCGTGTTGTACAAAGCCGTCGTTAAGGATGGCAAGCGGCTCGCCATTGGCCGTGCTGTAGAGTTGAATCAGTCCACAAAAAAGACCGGGGCGAACGCAGAACTTCTCTTCGGTATGAACGTCGCCGCGGTCGACCCAGTAGAGCAAATCGGACTTGGTCCTGATCGCAAAAACCGGCGGATTTGCCAGCGCGCCTTCCATCGAGCCCCAACGGTAGAAGCGGCCCTCTGGGTGTGAGGTGTTCGCGTACACGTCGATGCGAGGTCGATAGACGGCATCGCCTGAAGCCAATTGACGGTAGCCGGATTCAAGAGCCTCAATGCAATCCAGCATCGATAAGAGTTTTTCCTGGTCCTGGTTATTGATTATCAACATAATGGCTCCTTGTTTTTGCAGTTAGCGTCCGGGCGGCGTGATGCCGTATGTTGCAGCAAGCCCAGTGAAAAATTTCTCTCGCTCCAAGTCGTCGAGCGCATTCCAGTAAACGTACTGTTCGGGTGCAATCGCGGCCGCCTTTGGATTTCCCGGTACGACGGAAAAATCCCGCACGTTTTTAACTCCGGCGACATCGGGACGAAGATTCGCCACAAACGCTTTCCGAAAATAATTCCAGGATTCCTCGATTGCCCGAGGATCGGAATGCGGAACATACTTGCTCCAGATCTTGGCAGTCTCATCCTTATGCGCCAGGCCGTAGAATCCCCCTTCGGCTATCGCGCGCAGGACCGCCTTAGCTGATTCGCTGTTCTTCTCTAGCCACGAGCGACGCGCGGCGATGATAACCTGGGCCCAAGGGACTCGCTCGTCTAAAAGATTTATGTGGACACGATAGCCCTGATCGACAAGGGGCAAGTGATAGGGTGGGGAAAGGCCGCCCAGATCCACAGAGCCGGAAAGAAATGCGCCGACGCGGCTTGCCAAGTCACCCGCGGCAATAAATGTCACCTTGTCCGGATCTACACCGTGCTGGCGGAACAGCGCCAGGAGTCCTGCGTGAGATCCCGAACCGATGCGACTTACCGCGGCGCGCTTGCCCTCGATCTCTTTAAGATTCTGAAGTCCTTTTCGTAAAAAGATGTAGTAAGGCACGATGTTTGTAGTCGCCCCGAAGATCGTAGCATCGCCGCCGCGCGCCTGTATACTCATCGGCGCCGCTGCTTGGAGAAGCACGACGTCAACCTCACCACTGATCAGGCTCGCCATCGCCACCGAGGCCCCGGAAATATAAACTAACTTGCCTGGCACGACGCCATGTTTTTCAAAGAATTTCTTTTCCAGCGCGATCCAGTAACCTGTGTACGCCCCTGGAGATGGGGCGCTATACGCGAGATTCACCGTTCTACGCGCGTCGGCCGCGAGCGCGCTCGGCGGGAGAATCAGTGTTGCGATAACGGCGATTAAAACGATCATTTGGCCATGGGAACGATATTCAACTCGTGCCCGCTAGATTCAGCACCACGGTTTTTCTGTTGCGGCATTTATGCCGGCGATCTTGCCGCCGATGAAGCATTCGGCGTTGTTGCCTGCAAGCATATACAGGTGGCCGAAGATCGAACCCATCTCACCGGCGGCATAAAGGCGGGGTATCGATTTGTTATAAGGATCGACGACCTGCTGTTGAGCGTTATGGACCGGTCCGCCTTGAGTGTTGGTGATGATCGGCCAGATTCTGATTGTGTAGAAGGGCGGATGTTCGATCGATACCATGGTGCCAGGGGGTCGGCGAAAATCCCGGTCACGACCCGATCCGCACTGTGCGTTCCAGCGACCTATCGTCTCGCATAGGTTCTCTGGCTCGATTTCGAGATGCCGCGCCAATTCGTCCAACGTGTTGAAACGCTGAATCATGCCGGCTTCGACTTCGCGCAAGTTGTCCTCGCTCCACTCAAAGTTGATGCGATCGTCGTTAATCTTCGGTTCGCCGATGGGGCCGAGCTTTCGTCCTTCTTCGTCAAAGATAAGATGGCTGGGAATGCGCGGGTAATCTTGAATGTCGGGGTCGTAGTATTCCATGGCGCGGATCGGAGTATCTTGAGGCGCGGGCGGGTATTCGTTCATGAAGCGGCGGCCAAACCGGTCCACGGCGATCCACGGCATCTTGCGATCGTCTTTGCGAAACCCGGGAAAGGTGTGGCGGATGGCGACCGGCAGCTCGGGGATGCGAAAGCCGTAGCCGCCGTGGAGAAGCCACATGTGCCAGAGGGCCGCGCCGGCTTTCTGCGCCATGAGAATACCGTCGCCGGTGTTGCCGAGCGGGCTCATGGAGATGGTGTTGCGAATCTGCAGATAGTGCGACTGGAGACGCTTGTTGTGCTCGAAGCCGCCTGTACAGAGGACCACGGCGCGCCGCGCGCGAACGGCAATCTCCCGACCGTTCTGTTCCGCGATGACGCCCAGCACCATGCCATCGCCGTCGGTCACGAGATCGCGCACGGGTGTTTCGAAGCGGACATCGATGGGTCGGAGTCTCACATGCTCCGCGACAACCCAGAAAAGCGTGCCTCCAGCCTTCGTTCCCTTGGCCCAAGAAAAGCCCTTGTAAGACTCGTTACGGCTCACGTGAAGCGCCGTGATCGTATCGGTTCCAGGGAAGGGATAACTGCCGCCTCGACGGTTAACGATAGTCTTAAAATCAATCTTGCCGGCGAGTTTGTCGAGCGTACCTCTAAGATCGACCATGCCCTTGGCAAATACTTGGAGGACATCATCGTCGGTCGCATCGAGGCACGTGCGTCGGAGGTACTGCAAGGCAAGCTCAGCGTCGTCGGCAACCGTGACCGAGCCACCCGAGAGTATCGAGTTGCCACCGAAGTGCGCCATCTTTTCCAATATGACGGTTCGAGCGCCCGCGTCAGTGGCGCAGATCGCGGACACGCCGCCTGCGTACCCGTAGCCTGCGACAACGACGTCATAGTCCAGGTCCCAGTGTTTTGGCTCTTTCATATTGTTTTCCTCTGAGGCCTTGTAGCAGAAACCGGCCCTTCGATGCCAGTGCGCAGCGCCTTTTTCTTGCTGAAATAATCAAGATGGCAACTTTGTGTGACCTAGGAGCTGTCCGAGAAATGACTGATGGAAGAGTCAATTTCCGTTTGGGAAAGCTGGCTCCATGATATTGGCCGTTGAAGACTCGATATGAAACGACATAACGATGAAATGGTTCGCTGCGAGCGAGCGATCTATTTCCAGTCATGGCTAGGTGTTCTGTCCTGTCACGTTTAGTAGCAGATAATCCGATGCAGCTTCAGAACGTTATGGGTCAGACAAACGAGCGCCCACTCCCTCTGGACTTTCTCAAGCGCGCGCAACAGAAATTGCCGGAATCCTCGCGCCTGCTTGATCTGTCCGAATACCGGCTCCACAATGGCCTTGCGCATCGCGTAGATTCTTCGCCCGACCTGGGTCTGAAGCTTGCGCTTCATCCGCTCAACCGCATGGGCTCCCTTCGGCAAAGGCCCCCGCTTGCAAGCAGGCCGGTCCGATCCGTGCTTTTGTCTCTCGGTGGCCACATATCCATCGATGTGCCGCCGGGCCAAATACTTAAAATTGGCTTCAGAACAGTACCCGCTGTCGGCCAAAACTTCCCCGGGCTTCTGCCCCGCCTGTTTCTCGATCGCCTCGATCATCGGCTCAAGCTGTTCTTTGTCATTGGGTTTTTGAGTG
>JBBDNJ010000100.1:0-33159 GCA_040877705.1 Binatia bacterium
GCTAAAGCTGTCGCCTAAAGGCGAGGGCTTTGACCCTCCCAAAGTGAGACAGTAACTCTTCAGGTTTCATGCAATGCCGTCCTCACCGCGACCGGTACCGACGAATTGATAACATCTCAGTCTATCAGAATCATCGCGAGATGATAATAGATTACGCTGTTGAGCGATGACTGATTGCCGGTATCCTGAAGAATAATCTTGACATTGCTGGCAAAGAACGCTTCAATAATTACTGTAAACACCGGGTAAAAATGAAGAAACTGTTTTTTGGCGTCGTCTAAGTCAAAGAGCAAGGGCTGAGAGACCAGTACGTTGGGCTAACGGAGGTCGAATGCAAGCCATAAAGTTTTCCCGACTCTCGCTTTACAAACCTAAACGCGGCATCGCTCGTCCTCTTCCGGCTTTCGGCTTAACGTGAAGCACGTCTTGGGAAAAACATTTTTGCTGGTTTTGCCTCCGTCACCGCTTGGCTACAGGTTTTACTCATCCTCACTTTATCTTTTGACTTCGAATCCACCGACGTCGCTATTGAGTACTCAGGATAAACTTTTTTCCAGAAAGGGGAGCTTCTGGCATGGACCATAGCAAAGAATTCGAAAAGCTCATTCGGACAGATCGTGATCTTCACCAGAGCCAATCATGGCGCGGAAATCTGCTAGGGTATCTCGACAAGGTCAAAGATGATCCGACGATTACCAAATTGGCTCATGCCCGGTTGTATGATGTCATCATGAAAGCCGGTGTGAGAGACATCAACGTTGACGACGACCCCCACGCTAAGCGGCTTTACAAAGACGAATCCATAAAAGTCTACGACTTTTTCGCCGGCGAATTCTTTGGCATCGAAAAAACCGTCTCCCAGATCGTTCGCTACTGTCACGCAGCTTCGCTAAAGGGCGAAGAAAGCCGCCAAGTTCTGTATCTTATGGGGCCGGTGGGTTCGGGGAAGAGCTCGCTGGTGGAGAAGCTTCATCGCGGCCTCGAAGAGAGCCCACCCTTTTACGCCATCGAAGGTTGCCCTATGTTCGAAGATCCACTTCATTTGATTCCCCGCCACCTGCGCAAGGAGTTCGACAAAATGCTGGGGGTTCATATCGAGGGCGACCTGTGTCCCGTTTGCCGGTTCAAGCTGCAGCAGGAGTACGCCGGTAAATACGAAGAGTTCCCTGTCTGTACGGTTGAATTTTCAAAACGCTCTCGCGTAGGCATTGGCGTGGTCCCTCCAGTCGATCCCAATAACCAGGACACCTCCGTACTGATCGGCAGCGAGGACATTTCCAAGCTAGACCTGTATTCGGAAGGCGACCCGCGCGTACTCGAACTCAATGGCGCCCTGAACGTCGGCAACCGAGGCATGGTCGAGTTCATTGAAGTCTTCAAGAACGAGATCGAGTACCTGCATTGCATGATAACGGCCACTCAGGAGAAGGTCGTGCCCGCTCCCGGCCGTCACGGGCTAGTCTATGTCGACACTGTTATTGTCGCCCATTCCAATGAGGCCGAGTGGCAGAAATTTAAAGCCGACCATACCAATGAAGCGATTCTAGACCGGATCGTGGTCATTCGTGTGCCTTATAACCTGCGTCTGTCCGAGGAAGTAAAAATTTATCAGAAAATTATCCGTCACTCGGACTTCCGCGCCCACGTCGCTCCCCATACCCTTGAGATCGCCTCCATCTTTGCGATTCTTTCGCGCCTCGAGCCGACGAATAAATGCGATCCCATGACCAAATTGCGCCTCTATAACGGTGAAGAAGTAGTCGAGAAGGGCAGGAGCAAAAAGGTCGACATTCAGGAACTCAAAGAAGGCGTCAAGCGAGAAGGTCTGTCCGGCATCTCCACTCGATTCATCATGAAAGCACTGGACAATTCCCTTTCAGACAACACGGCGGAGAATTGCATCAACCCGATCAATGTGCGCGAGGCATTGATCAACATGGTTAAGGAAGCCGACCTGCCCGATGATACAAGAAAACATTATCTCGAGCTGTTACAAGACACTCTGCACAAGGAGTATCTGGAGATTCTGGAAAAAGAAATTACCCGGGCTTTCGTCTATTCCTACCAGGAACAAGCCGAGACCCTGTTCCAAAACTATCTGGATCACGCCGAAGCTTATGTGAATAAGAGCAAGGTCAAAGACCGCAACACCAAAGAAGAGCTTTCTCCTGACGAAGGCTTTATGAAGTCTATCGAGGAACAGATTGCTATCATCGGCTCGGCGGCCGACGGTTTTCGTCAAGAAGTCATCGCTTATCTGTGGGCCGCGAACCGGCGCGGTGAAAAGATCGATTACCGGAGCTATGAACCCCTGAAAGAAGCGATCGAGAAGAAACTGATCACGTCGGTCCGAGATCTCAGCCGGGTAATCACAAAATCGCGCATGCGTGACGAGGACCAGTCGGAAAAGTACAACGTCATGGTCAAAAACCTGCTTGAGAACGGCTATTGTCCGAGCTGCGTCGATGTCATACTCAAGTATGCCGCCAACAATCTTTGGAAGGATTGATGCCTATGCGGGGACAGCGTGAGGATCCGACCCGCATGGATCACACATCCTATACCATCTTTCGTCCCTACAATCCGTCTTCTGGCCAGCGTAGCGACAGGAGCGCAGGCGACCGCCTGCGCCACCGCCAGAAAGTCCGTGAAGCCATAAGAAACAATATTGCCGATATTATCGCCGAAGAGTCCATCATCGGAAAAGATCATAATCGTATCATCAAAGTGCCGATACGAGGCGTTAAAGAGTACCGTTTTGTCTATGGCGACAACGCGCCCGGAGTCGGGCAAGGAGGCGATCAGGAACCTCAGCCAGGCCAAGTCATCGGTCGAGGCGATCAAAGCAAGCAACCAGGGCAAGCTGGAGACCGGCCCGGCATTGATTACTACGAAACGGATGTCAGTTTGGATGAAATCATCGATTTAATGTTCGAGGATCTGGAATTGCCGGATCTCGAACGCAAACGCCTGCGGCAACTCGAAGTCGAAAAGCAGTTCCGCCAGAAGGGATTCAGAAGAAAAGGCATCCGGGTACGTTTGGATAAGAAGCGAACAGCTCGATCACGGCTCAAGCGCAAGAAAGCCTCACAGCGAAAAGAAGTCCCAGCTGCGCTCAGCAAGCGCTTCCCCTTCCATAGAGATGATCTGCGCTATCACCATTCCGTGAACGACTTGCGCCGTGAGTCCAATGCCGTTGTTCTGTGTATCATGGATACGTCCGGCTCCATGGATACCATGAAAAAATATCTCGCCCGAAGCTTCTTTTTTATCCTGTATCAGTTTATTTGCAGCCGCTACCAAAATGTCGAAATTGTTTTCATCGCACATCATACCGAAGCCCAGGAAGTAACCGAAGAGGATTTTTTCCATAAGGGAGAATCCGGCGGCACCTTTGTTTCTTCGGGTTACAACAAGGCGCTGGAAATTATTAACCAGCGTTACCACCCGGCGCTGTGGAATGTCTACGTGTTCCATTGTTCGGACGGCGACAATTTTGACTCCGACAATCCGGCCGCCTTGAAAGCAGCCACAGAACTGGCGCAATTATCCAATCTATTCGGCTATGGTGAAATCAAGCCATTGGGAGCAGGCTACTATGGGAGCAGCTTGATCCAATTGTTCTCCCAAATCGAGGAGGCAAACTTTCAGACCATCCAGATTCATCGAAAGGAGGATATCTGGACCTCCTTCAAGACATTTCTGGCCAAGGATCGCGCCCGCGAGGACGCAGCGTAACCGGACAAACGCTCTTAACTATGGACTATACGATTCACGATCTTGAAGATTGGAATAGTCGAATTCTGCAGGCCGTGTATCAAGTCGGCCTCGACCCCTGTCCTCAGGAGTTCGAAATCTGCGACCACGAAGACATGCTCTCCTACATGGTTTATTCAGGCATGCCTTCCCATTATCCACACTGGTCTTACGGCAAGAGTTTTGAAAAATTAAAAACATTATACGATTATGGCGTGAGCGGCCTTCCCTACGAGATGGTGATCAATTCCAATCCGTCGATCGCTTATCTGATGCGAGATAACAGCCTTGCTCTGCAGGTCCTCACCATCGCCCACGTCTACGGACACAACGATTTCTTTAAAAACAATTTCACCTTTGGCGCGACACGCGCTCAGTACACCATCGAGACTTTTAAGAGCCATGCTAACCGCGCGCGCCACTACGTAGAAGATCCTAGTATCGGGCTCGAAAGGGTCGAACGTATTCTCGATGCTGCGCACGCTCTATCACTTCAGTGCCGCCGTAATCTCTCGATCCGAAAGCTTTCAGCCGAGGAACAACTGGAGAACAAAGTCCAAGAGTCCTACCCCCCCGCCGATCCATTCGGCGCTATCCACCGCCGTCCAGAATACGTTTCACCTGACTTCAACAAAGTCCCCTTGTATCCCGAAGAAGATCTTTTGATTTTTGTCCGCGATCATAATCCGCATTTAGCCGATTGGGAGAAAGATCTGCTGACGATCGTGCACGAGCAGGCGCAGTATTTCATCCCCCAGATTGAAACGAAGATCATGAACGAAGGGTGGGCCAGCTTCTGGCACAAACGAATTCTGGAATCATTAGAGCTGCCGCAAAATCTTCATCTGGAGTTTATCGTGCGGCATACCCAGGTATTGCGTCCGACCCCCGGCGGTTTGAATCCGTATCACGTCGGCATGAAAATATGGGAGAACATAGAAAAGCGCTGGGACCATCCCACCGCCGAGGAGGAGAAAGAATACGGACGAAGAAACAAAAGCGGGACGGAAAAGCTTTTTGAGGTGCGAGAGGTCGAACGCGACGCTTCTTTTCTGCGCCGTTATCTAACCGAAGAGCTGGTGCGGGAACTCAACCTTTTCGAATACCGCACTAGAGGAAATGAACAAGTCGTCAGCCGGGTGGCGGACGATCAGAATTGGCGCCAGATCAAGGAAACGCTGATTCAAAACGTAGGCACCAGCACGATCCCGGTCATCAAGGTCGAAGACTCCGATTACAACAGCAACCGGACGCTGTTTCTCAGGCATTACCACGACGGACGCGATCTGCAATTGGAATACGCCGAGAAGACTCTTCAATACTTGCATCAATTATGGGGGCACGAGGTAGCTCTCGAGACCTTCTTGGACAATCGCAGGTCCCTCCTTTCGTACTCCGACAACCGACTCGCCATCAAGAACGCTTCATAGTTTTATCTTCGTTCGCGTCAAAGTTGCCAAAATGACCGCCTCGTGCAACTACTGACGGCAGAGAGTATAGGGCCATGACATCCTGGAAAAACACGGTTGCAATTCAAAATTACGTCACTAATTCAATTGATGCCGGCGCCATCGGTGACAAACAAATCGCCGGAATTATCGGCGACGCTCCGTCCCTTTACTCCAAGAGCCCTGTGCTATGGAATGCCGCGTTCGATTATCTCGGTATGAGCGCCATCTACCTACCGCTCGACGCCGACAGGTCCCGCTTGGGCGATATCACCGCCGCAATTAGAGCCTCCGACCGCTTTCTCGGGATCAATGTGACCGTGCCGCACAAAGTCAGAATTATGGACTTTCTCGACGAGATCGATCAGGGCGCCCAACGTGTCCAAGCGGTCAATACGATTGTCCGCACCTCGACCGGGAGACTAGTAGGTTACAACACCGACGGCGAAGGCTTCATCGACAGTCTCCTAGTGCCCGACCCGGGGCACAGCCAAACTTTTATGTCATCGCTGCGGCGAGTCGACGTTTTGCTCTTGGGCGCCGGCGGCTCAGCGCGAGCAGTTGCCTTTCATCTATCCGAATTTTTCGACGGTGGGCAGCTTTTAATCTGCAACCGAACGGCAGAGCATGCTCATTCGTTGGCAACGGAGCTTAGAAGACATGGCCGTAACGCTAGTCCTATCGACGAAAGCGAAATCAAGATCTGGGCTCCCAAAGTCGGCCTGATCGTTAACTCGACGACCAAAGGCCAGGGTGGCGTTCGAAAGTTGCCGGACGGCAGGTTGATGAACTTGGAACCCTACTCGTCCTTGGCTTCGGCTCATCCCCTGGCAATCTCTCAGTCGGACTTCGACAACCCGCAAACGCGGCAGCAGTGGTTACGTGCCGCCCGCGCCGACATCGACGTCAACAATCAAAGCTCGATGAATATGGCTCAGTCGATCCCGCAAAATGTTCGTTTTTACGATTTGATCTACCATCCGGAAGAAACCGTGTTTTTAAGCCACGGCAAACTGACCGGCCATCAAACGCGAAATGGCAAGGCGATGATTGTGCGTCAGGCGGTGATCGCTTGTTGCAGGCACATTTGCAAGCATCACTTGCTCGAATCCGGCAAGGACAATGCCACCACGTATCAAGCGATTAGCGAACTTATGTTCGCGAGTTGGTAGCCAAACCGAACGTTTCTTGAACGCACTTGCGCGAGAATTCCAAGGAACTGATCTGACCCGAATTTCAACAAGCAGGCCGCGTTCGACGCGAGATCAACATCAGTAATCCAATCGCCATAAGAAACAAACTGATCCATTGAGCTTCGCTGAGTCCGAAAGCTAAAATGGGATTTACCCGCCAGAATTCGACTATAAAGCGCGCGAACCCAGCCATAACAAGATAAAGCCATGCGATGGTTCCGGGGGCGAATCCTCTGGTCCTGATCGACCACAGGATGCCGAAGATAATTAACGATTGGAGAAACTCGTAGATAGGCGTCGGATGCACGCGGACACCAGGCGGATAAGGCACGCCCGTCATGGGATCAACCCAGCCTATAATGGCATTGGTATAGGCGACTCCCCAAGGCACATCGGTTATGGCGCCCCAGTCGCCATCGCCGGCGATGTGACAGCCAAGCCGTCCCACACCATAAGCGATCGCCAACGCTGGAGCCGCGATATCGGCGGCAATGAGCCATGGAATCTTGTTTTTCCTCGCCACCCACGACACCGCCGCGGCACCGCCAAGTAACCCACCGTACCAGGTAAATCCCGCGCCGGTTAAAATGTAGCTTGAGGGGGAACTTAAAAAATGGCTCCAGTCGCCAAGGATAAATAAAACCCGCGCGCCGATAAGCCCGCCGATGGCCGCGGCAAAGACCATCGTCGACGCAAGCTCGGGATCGTACTCTCGGCGTTTTAGCTCAGCATGAACCACCCAGGCAGCGGACAACGCTGCCAATGCCATCAGCGCCCCAAAGCTGTAAATGGTTATCGGCCCTATTTGAAAAAGAATCGGATACATAACGCCTAATGAACACCTCGCTGACTAATCACTCAAGCTAGCAAAAAAGAAAGCCGAATTCATCTCGGAGTGTTTGCATAAACGATTTCGAACGAGATCGCCGCGTTGTCGGAGACCGGCACCCGGGCCGTCTTCGTGCCCAATCGTTCGTGCCAGATTTCAATATCGTAGTTCCCTGCTGGAATACCATCGAAGGCAAATAAACCGTTCTCCCCCGTGACGTAGAAATAAGGAGTCGAAACGACCACGATAGCGGCGCTCATCCAAGTATGAAGCACATCGCAGTCGATTTTAAGCACGCCGGCCCTTGCCAGTATCTTGGATACCTGGCGCCAGCGAGGCAGCCCGACGTTGAAAAGAGTATCCTTACCGATCCGCGCATGGACCGCATGAAGAATGGGATCGCTGTTTTTAAGGATCAATTCGCTACCTACCGTAGCGACCTGGACGTGCGGCACGAACGCGCATTGCCTGTTGTCCAGGACAATTCGCCCAGGATGAACAGCTGCAGCCCGGTCCAAGGGTCGCATCGTCACAACAGCGTTGCGAACACCGCCGTCCCGGCCGACCAGCAGCGTTTCGTTGGGAACCGTCAATCCGCAAAAGCTTCGGCTCTTGACGACTTTAAGGGCTAGCGGCCTGCGATACTCGCCTGAAAAAAAACCGATCCACTCACTCGGCCGCTATGGGTAATCGTCGGCCGTTCGCCATGTTGTGATCCGCTGGCGCCGGCAATCACAGGACTTGGCCATAAAACGATCTTCAGCAAGACGATCAAGCTGGCAATAAAAATTGTTTTCATTATCCTCTGCTGTCCAAAAAAATAGTGAGCCGTTTCCCAGTCACCGCCTGATCCACAGAATAGCATCGGCGCCATCCGCGCATTTGGCGAGAAGCCGAACCGGCTCAAAGGCTGTTGTGAGCAGTGCGCTTCTCTGCTAACACTTCATGCAAATGTATCTCTATTCCAGCGTTTACCCACGGCCCGCCGGAGTGCTTGCCGGATAATCTTCGTGTGCTAGGTAATGACAAGGCGGCGCCTCCGGCTCAGGCAGAGAAGTTATATGATTACTTCCTGCGGCGGCTGCGACGTGCCGGTCTCACGGTTGCCTGCGGACGATTTCAAGCCAAGATGATAGTTTCGCTCGTCAATGACGGACCGGTCACGTTGATCTTAGAGAGCTAAGCATGCAGGTCGTTTTGTTTCAACCCGAGATCCCGCCAAATACCGGTAGCATAGCACGCCTTTGCGCAGCGACGCTTACCCCGCTCCATTTGATCGAACCGCTCGGGTTCAAAATCGACGACAAGCACCTCAAGCGGGCGGGCCTCGATTACTGGAAATTCGTCGATTTGCGAGTGCACAAATCATGGGACGACTTTATTCGGAAGTTCACCGCAAAACGGCTGCTCTATATTTCGAAACGAGCCGTCAAATCTTATACGTCGGTTCACTACGAAGAAAATGACTATCTAGTCTTTGGACCTGAAACAAAGGGTTTGCCCCAAGAATTACTTGACGAAAATTCAGCGCATTCATTTCGTATACCGATGGCGGGTCACGGAGTGCGTAGTCTAAACCTCTCCAACGCTGTGTCCATCGTGCTCTATGAGGGGCTGCGGCAGTTGGGGAGAGCATAGTTTAATCGCACGGGGCCTTGACCGGGGAAATTAATACAGTTATTTATTCGCTATTAAATTTCATGCCTTTAGGGGGTTTGATATGAGGATTGGGGCTCCAAGAGTTCGCCCGCAGATGTTTTTCTATGTGTTCGCGTTTGTTTTTCTTTCCTCGGTCGGTTTGATGTCGAATGGAATAGCTGCAGAAAAGATGGAACAGGACGCTACTCCGTCGAAAGAATCGTTCAACCTTATTCTGCCCTTTCAGAATCTGACAGTCGGACAAGGACAGGAAGTGACCATGGATACCGAGGTGGTCAACCGCCGCAAGGATCCCGTGGAAGTCAGTCTAACTCTCGACGCCGTCCCCAAAGGTTGGGATGTAAACTTTAGCTCTCGCTATCCGAGCTTTCCGATTCGCTCGGTCATGGTGCAGGGCGAGAAGTCAACGACGATTGAGTTCAAAGCCAAGGTTCCTGAAAATACCAAACCTGGAACCTACCAAATCAAAGTAACCGCCAAAGACGTAGCTGGCTCGACGCAGAACATGCACACTGTAAGTCTTGCGGTAACTTCTAAAAAGGTACAAACCGGTGGCTTAAAGCTCACCAGCCAATATCCGGTTCTAACCGCGCCGTCCGGTCAGACCCTCAAGTTCACTGTCGATTTAAGAAACGAGACGAATAAGCCGCTGCCGGTGTCGCTCACGGCGCAAACACCGCCCGGTTGGTCCGTTCGTTTCAAGCCCCAATTCGGTGATACTCAATATTCTTCAATTCTGTTGAAGGAAAACGGTTCCGAAACCGTCGCCGTCGAAATCGACACCCCCGCCACAGCTGAGGCTAAAGAGCAGCCAGTGACGATCATGGCCCGATCGGGCGGCTACGAAGCCAGTGCCAATCTAAAAGTCAGCCTCAAAGGAACTCAAGATCTCAAGATGGGCTCGTTAGCCGGGACTCTCAACACATCGGTGACCGCCGGTAAACTGGCCCCGATTGATTTCGTTGTCGCCAATGCCGGTACCGCGCCGATTCGTAACCTTGCATTCATCACCAAGAAACCCAGCGACAAGTGGACCGTCGAATTCAAACCCGGCAAGATCGACGCTTTAAATCCAGGCGAGGTGCGCGAGATCAAGATGGAAATACTCGCGCCGGAACGAACCATTGCCGGCGATTATCTATTGAATCTGACCGCCAATTCTCCAGAGGTCAACCGGTCCGTGGAGTTTCGCGTAACGGTTTCGACGCCGACTGTATGGGGTTGGGTGGGATTCGGAATCGTTGCATTGGTGGTTCTTGGACTGGCTATCGTGTTTTTCCGCTTGGGACGGCGATGAGCGCGGTCGTAGACACCAAGAATTTGACCAAGCGCTACCGCGAAACGCTTGCGGTCAACGCGCTGAATCTATCGGTCCAAGAGGGAGAGGTCTTCGGCTTCTTGGGGCCCAATGGCGCCGGCAAGACAACCACGATCCTGATGCTGTTGGGACTCACCGAGCCCACGTCGGGACAACTATCCGTGTGCGGATTTAGCCCCACCCACGAACCGCTAGAGGTCAAGCGGCGGGTCGGTTATCTGCCGGAAAATCCCGGCTTCTACGACGACTTAAGTGCCCAGGAAAATCTTCTCTATATGGCGAGACTGAACCGGATTCCGGAAGACGAGGCGCGCCGCCGAACCGCGGAAGTCCTGGAACAGGTCGGTCTCAACGACGACGGCCGGCGTCTGGTTCGCGAGTTTTCCCGTGGCATGAAACAGCGGCTGGGCATCGCCGAAGTCCTGGTAAAAAAGCCGACGGCGATCATTTTGGACGAGCCAACACTGGGCATCGACCCCGATGGGGCGATTCGTATTCTTGAGTTGATCAAGAATCTCAACGACGAGCACAACCTGACGGTGATGTTGTCGTCGCACCAATTGCAGCAAGTACAGCAAATCTGTAATCGCGTCGGCATCATCGTCAAAGGCCGTCTCATCGTGCAGGGTGAGATGGATGAGCTCGGCAAAGCCGTCCTTAAGGGCCGCCAGTGGAACTTTTTACTCGAAGTTGGCGGTAACCCCGATGGTTTCGAGCGAGAGCTGCAATCGATCAACGGCATCGACGAAATTGAAAAGCGCAACCACGGCTGGTTTTTGCGTTGCATAAAAGATGTTCGGCCCGAAGTCGTTTCCCTGGTTACAAGCAAAGGACTTAACCTGCTGCAACTGCGATCTGAAGACCCGACTTTGGAAGAAATCTATCTAAAATATTTTCGCGAGGCGTAAAAGATGAATGTGGTGTTTTGGAAAGAGTTAGCTGATCACTTCAGTAGCCGCCGCTTCATGATCCTGATTTTCATTATCGTACTGACGGGGCTTTGGGCCACCTATGCGACCGGCCAGGCCATCCGCCAGAACACCGAAAGCATACCGTCGCAATATGCGTTTCTTCTCCTGCTCACGTCTAGCGGCGAAACGCTCTTTTCGCTGGCGACATTTCTGGGATTCTTCGGCCCTTTGGTTGGAATCACCTTGGGATTTGATTCCATCAGCGGTGAGTATGCGCGCGGCACGCTGAGCCGCGTGCTCTCGCAACCCATTTATCGCGATAGTTTCATCAACGGAAAGTTTTTTGCGGGTCTCGCGACGGTTGCTGTGCTGTGGGCATCTATCCTATTACTGGTCATCGGGCTGGGAATCACCTTGCTTGGCTTTCCGCCGAACGGTGAGGAACTATGGCGCATGCTTATTTTTACCACCGTAGGAATCTTTTACGTCGGCTTTTGGCTCGCGCTTGCCCTGCTCTTCTCGTTATTGTTTCAGAAAACCGTAACGGCGGCTCTGGCCTCGATGGCGGTTTGGCTTTTCATGACCTTGTTTGTAACCATCGTCAGCCAAGGCATCGCCAATGTGGTTGTTCCTGACGCCTCAACTCCCGAAACCATGGCCCGGCGGGCCGACGTCGAGAATCTCGTCGGTCGTATCTCGCCGAGTACTTTGTTCTCGGAAACCGTTCATATTTTACTCAACCCGGCAGCTCGCGTTTTCGGTTTGGCGCTCGAAAGCCAAGCCCAAGGAATTCTACCCACGCCGCTGGCTCTTGGTCAGAGTTTGAATCTTATCTGGCCTCACGTTATGACCCTCTTCGGCTTGGTGACGGTCTGTTTTGGGATTTCATACATCGTCTTCATGCGCGCCGAGATCCGGGCGTAACGCTAATCGCAATTCTAAGAGCTAGTCTTGGCGGAAAGGACTCATCCTACCGCCAAAGCTCCCTATCCGGTCTTGCTGCTCCGCCAGCGGTTAACTTGATTCAATACCGCGAATATCTAAAGCGCTCCTGCCTAAGGAATTGTTCTTGCGTTTAATGTTGATATGTAAAAGTATCGCGTCTAGTATAAAAAAATTTCACTTTCATTAAATCCGGCTCAGGAGGGTTTATGGCCTACCGCGATCTTCGAGACTACGTCACCGCGCTGGAGAAAAGAGGAAAGCTCAAGCGCGTTAAGAAAGAAGTCGATAAAGACTGGGAGATTGCCGCCGTCTGTCGACAGCTCTTCAAAAAGATCTCACCCCAGAACCGGCCAGCATTGGTTTTTGAGAACGTCAAAGATTTCAGCATTCCCGTGGTCGCGGGGGTGCTCGGCGTCTCCAGGGACATTTACGCCATCGGTTTGGAAACCGACTCAGTCGAAGGAATAAATCGCAAGTGGGATTATGCTTTAGGCAACCCCATTCCTCCACGGCTTGTCAAAGAGGCACCCTGTAAAGAAAACATACTTCACGGTGACGACGTCGACATCACGAAGCTGCCCGTGCCCATCTGGACCGTCGGCGAGGACCCAGGACCGTTCTTTACGTCGCCGTACGTGATTACCAAAGACCCGGAAACGGGAGTTTGCAATGTTGGAACCTATCGTATGGAGATCAAGGGCCCCAACAAAACCGGTTTTCTAATCGGTATGCGTCAAGACGCTGCCTGGCACATCCGAAAAAACGCAGCGCGAAACAAACCCACCCCGGTCGCAGTCGTCATCGGCGCCGATCCTTCTATCGGCTACGTATCGGTGTCAAAAATATCGGATGCCTTGGACGAATTTGCCGTCGCCGGGGCGTTGCGCGGCGAACCGGTCGATTTAGTTCGCTGTGAAACCATTCCCCTCGAAGTGCCGGCGACCGCGGAAATCGTGTTGGAAGGTGAAATTCCACCCAACTGTTTAGAACGCGAAGGACCCTTCGGGGAATACACGGGCTACATGGGGCCAGCGGGCGATCAGCCCTTTTTCAATATCAAGTGCATGACCTTCCGCAACAAACCGCTCTATCAAGCCTTCATCAGCCAGATGCCACCGTCGGAATCGAGCTGTATACGAGGCGTAGGCCGGGAATGGCCGCTCTTCAAACACTTGAAGGACACTTTGCATATCCCCATAAAGGATCTTCGCCTGAAGGAAGCCGGCGGCAGCGGAGCCTACCTCGTCATTTCACTCAAAAAACAATTCGACGGCCAGGTACGACAGCTCATGTACGGCGCATGGTCGATGAGAACGGGTTTCGGCAAAATTACCCTCGTCGTGGACGACGATATCGACGTGTGGGACGATTTTGCCGTCGACTGGGCGTTAAGTTGGCACGTGCGACCCGATCGCGACATTTATATTGAAAAAGATATTCAGGCCGTGGGTCTTGATCCTTCGCAAGCACCCGCGTCCGTCCCACAGCATCATCCGAGCCGCTACCACGGCTCGCGTCTAGCAATTGATGCCACGAGAAAGCACGAGTATCCGGCAATTTCGCTTCCGCCCAAGGAACACCTGGATATCGTTGCCAGCCAGTGGAAGACCTACGGGATAGAAGATTAAGGAGCGAAGTTTTTAACGAGCCGTCGAGGACATCTTCTGGGCGGCGGCCATGATCGACTCGATGATCTTTTTATAGCCGGTGCAGCGGCAAAGATTGCCGTGCATAAAGTGCTTGAGTTCGTCTTCGGTCGGATCAGGATTCTCGTCCAACAGCGCTTTAGAAGCGAGAATCATTCCCGGTGTGCAAAAACCACATTGAAAACCGCCGTGCTCGATGAAAGCTTCTTGAAGAGGATGAAGCTTACCATCGCCAGCCAGTCCTTCGATCGTCAAAACGCTTCGCCCCCTCACTTCGAACGCGAGCGTCGTACAGGCACTCACCGGCCGCCCATCGACAAGCAAAGTGCATGCGCCGCACACCTGAACATCACAGGACCTTTTCACTCCCGTGAGGCCCAATCGCTCGCGTATAACATCTAAAAGCAATTCGTGCGGCTCGACATCCAACTCCTGCAATTTACCGTTGAGCGTGAAAGAAATCGGCACCGTTTGAACATCTGAACGCCTTAACATCGTATTCGCCATTTGGAAATTCTCCCTGGTTGCCGCAGTCATTGGCTGAGGGCATTGTGAAACGCGCGTTTCAACAGCACCCCGACAATGTGCTCCTTGTAATCCTGTGCACCGTGTAAATCGCTAATGGCTTGCGACGCTCGGCCCGACGTCTCCCCTGCCTGCACAATATTTCGCGTCGCCTCGTCTAAGCTCTTACCCTTCAGTAGCGCTTCAGCCCCCGGGACTCGCATGGGCGCAGGTCCCGCGCACCCGACGGCTATCTTGATATCGTCGATAACACTTCTGTCGGCATTCAGATTGACCACTACCGCGACACCCACACTGGGCCTCTCTAAATAACCAAACTTCATATAGCAAACACCCGATGGTTTGGCTGGAATGGGTACGACAATTGCCGTCAGCACCTCGTCAACTTCGAGCGCCGTTTCATAAGCATCGACAAAGAAAGATTGCGCCGGAATTTCTCGGTTACCCTGGGATTTTTCGGCTGTAAGACTGGCTTCCAAGGCGATCAGTAAGGTTCCAGGATCGGCATGGGGTTCGGCGAAACAGAGATTTCCGCCAAGGGTACCCACTTGCCGCACTCGAACATTAGCGACGTTCTCTTCAAGTTTAACCAAAGCGGGCAGGTTTTGCTTCAAAACCGGCGAGGTTTCAAGTTGATGATGAGTACAGAGCGCACCGATATGAATCGCGCCGCTATGCTGTTTGACCTCATTTAGACCCTCTATACCTTTAACATTAACAAGGCGTTCGTAATGAACGAGACCCTCCTTCATAGCGAGAAGAAGCTCCGTGCCTCCCGCATACAATTTCGCCGAGTCTCCGAAACGCCCTAACAATTCCGAAACCTCACCTACGCTTTTCGGCTCCTCTAATCGGAATCTTCGCAACATCTCAAGAGTCTCCTTCCAATCGCCTCTTCACCGCTTGGGCAAACTCGTCCAAAACTTGGTCCGCCTTTCGTTTGATAATGCCATGTCCCAGGGCTGCAAGTTTACCTAAGATATCGACTCCGGCGACAAACTCCAGGACCGTTTTGTCGTCTTCGCCGCGTAGTTTAACTTCCAAATCGAGCTTCATCCGGCTGCCGATTTTGTTGTCCGCGCCCGACGCCTGAGCCTTGATGCGCGACAACTCTTCGCGTTCGAGAACTTCGATGGTTGTCGGAAATTCCACTTTGAATGGGCCGACTCTTTCAACCATAATTGCGGAATAACGCTTGCCCTCCTCGATGGTTTTTGCCTCCTTACAACCGGGCACGCAGGCGATAAACCGGTCGACGTCCCAGATGAAATTCCAGACCTTTTCCTTAGGAGCCTGGATCTCTACTTGTTTTTGAAACTGCAATGTTTCCTCCCGACGATTAATCTATTTTTCGTATCAAAACCAATGCAAACAGGCAAGCGCAAGTAGGGCTCGGTCGAGCTTTATGAACACGGACCTTAAATCACAATTTAGCAAAAATGAATTGAAAAAAGATCGCGCGCTTGTCTAATTCGCGCTCTTTCCAATGATTGTACCCGGCATGTCTTTCAGTTCTTTGCTCAGATAGGTCTTGAGCTTCTTTTTGACCCGCTCTTCGATCTGGCGGACGCGTTCCCGGCTAATTCCGTACTTTTCGCCAATTTCTCTGAGCGTTATCGGCTCTTCACTCAACAGTCTTTCGCGGAAGATTACCAGCTCTTTATCTCTTAATGTCGTCGCAAAATGTTCCATTTTTTGATGCAGCAAGTCGCGATATTGGTTTTCGGCGAAATGTTCTTCCGGACTTTGCTTCTCGTCAGGGAGGAAATTGAGCATGGTCGCCTCTTCATCCTCGCCAATCGGCATGTCCACCGACAGATCTCGATTAGCCAAGCGTTGCTCCATCTCGACGACTTCGTCTTCTTTAACATTAAGTCGTTGTGCCAGAAGTTTAGGACCGGCAGTCAACCCTTCGGCCTCGATCCTTTCTTTCTCTTTTTGCAAATTGAAGAATAGTTTGCGTTGCGCCTGGGTGGTGCCAATCTTGACCATGCGCCAATCATTCATGATGTACCGAATCATATAGGCGCGAATCCACCAGACCGCGTAGGATGGGAAGCGCACACCTCGGTATGGATCAAAGTTTTTCACCGCTTCCATCAGCCCCACGTTACCTTCCTGAATCAAGTCCAAAAGAGTTTTGAATGCCTTCTGATATTCCCGCGCAATCATCACCACCAAGCGCAGATTTCCGGTAACGAGTTTATACGCGGCTTCGATATTTCCGAACTCTTTGAACTTGACCGCGAGTTCATGCTCCTCCTGGCGGGACAGCAGCGGGAACCGTCGGATCTCCGAAAGATAGCGTTGCAGCGGGTCGAACTTAACCAAAGCCTTTTCGGTCGAATCGGCCGGGTTCTCGTCTCCACTCTCGGTCGACAAATCGACCTCTGGAATGGGAATATCTATGGGTGATAATTTTTCGTCTTCGGCCATGAGCGGTGTCTAACCCCTCAATACCAAAGGATCGGTAGATGAATTTGCAACTGTCTATCCAACGTCAATACAGGCTTCAGCAAACCCAACTGTCAGGGTGGGAAGTAATTAACGGTTTCTGCTAGATATCAGGATTCTTGCGGTTTCTTTCGGACCTTGGTGGCCGCAATCTCACGCAGCGCAACAACAACCTCGCGATTATCGGAATCGATGAGTGGTTTGGCGCCCTTGAAGAGTTGCCTGGCTCGTTTTGATGCGAGCATGACGAGCTCAAATCGATTAGTAACCTGGTCTAAGCAATCTTCTACCGTGATCCGTGACATAATACACTCCTCAATCTTGCCTCCTGGGATTCAACCAGATTTCGCGGCGCCAGTCAACGATGGCTCCGGCTCGCGCCTTGACAAGAAATTTGCTTAAACCTATGGTTGCATACGAATATTTCAGATGTCTATCCAAATTTGCAAGAAGTTGAAAAATTTTTTTTTCCCCGAACCAGGACATGATAATTATGCGCGCTCCGCCGCGCCGGTCGACGGTCTAATAGGTGCCTATGAATTAATTTCAAAATTAGTGAGCCAGATCGAGTCACATGCCAGCAGGGCGCCTTACCCTCACGTCGCCCAACAATTGCGCCGCATCGCGGCGGAAAAGCATGACAGCGCCAGGAAGATTAAAAGCATTATTGAAAATCTTGGCGAACAAACGACACCGATAGCGAGTGAACCGGCACCAGGGAAGAATCACTGGGAACGATTAAACTTCGATTTGCAGAATCAGATGATGCTGGATAATCTTCTTTTAAGGCTGGAATCAAACGCTGGAGAAATACCGCAACTTGCGGAAATCCTGCGGGAACTCAAAATCGGCCAAAAGTCGCACCGACGAAGCTTAAGTAATCTGCTCGCACTTGCAGATCCTCAAGCAAATCAAACATAAATACTGCTGGGACCATGAGGCATAGAACGGCGGAACTGAAGATTCTAGATCGAGATAAGCTCATCTAAGCGCTCGTCCGTCAATGTTCGTATTGAATCGATCGCCGGTTCTGTGAAAACGCCACATCCAATGCAAGCCCAGTAACGATCGCTTGCCAGGCTTCGTCCTCTGACAATCCCTTTTCTTTAATGGAACGCCAGAGAACTAGTACCTCTTCCTCAGTGACGCTTTCCAGAAGCTCCTGATCGCGTTCCTGCTCAATGGTCGGTTCCGGACTGAATCTCATTAAACGGTAACTCATTGGCTTTGACCTTCCTAATCTGCGCGTTACTGCCCGCATAAAGAAGCAAATAAAATGCCAATGGCAAGTTGGCTGTAACTCCGAGCCCTTTAGTGCGGAAATCGCTCCACTCCACCGATTTTGAAGGCGAAAGTTGTCAAAATAGCGCAAATTGAAGACACGCGCTGTAGGAAAAGCTCTTCCGTGTCTTCAATTGATGACGGCGAGACCGGAAATTTCGATCATGCAGTCAGGATTGTAGAGGCTTTTAACCTCCACAAGCGTGATGGCGGGAAAGTATTTACCGAATATCTCTCTGTAAGCTACACCCAAAGATTTCTTATTTTCAACGTAGGCGTTTAAATCGGTAATATAAATCGTCAAGACTGCGTAGTGGTGTGGGTCTCCGCCTGCCGCATTAATCGCAGTTTTTAGATTCCGGATGACCTGAGCAAACTGCGCCACGAAGTCGCCTTTGCCGACAACCTGTCCGTGGATGTCGAACGGCGCCTGGCCGGCAACGTGAACAACGGTCCCGCCGGTAACTTTGGCAACATGAGCATAGCCAACCGGAGACTCCAAGCCGGCTGGGTTCAACAATTCGAATGGCATTTGCTCGATCTCCTCATCTCGCGCCAAGTCCGGTTGTAACCGGGCTCCAATAATCGATAAAGCTCTTCATCTCCCCGACGACATCATCCGATGCCGCAACATAAGGCAAAATAATTCGTGTCGCTCCAGCGTTAATGTAAGGTTTAATCTGGTCGACAACTTCCTGCGCTGAGGTCGCCGCAATCAGCGGCAAGCCTGCAAACATGCGATCGCTTACCAATTTGCGTGCCGCATGAAAACCATCCGTCTTCCAAGCGGCGCGCATCGCCTCGACTTCGGACGCGAAGCCCATCCGCGCCAGAAGGTCCCGGTAATAGTCGGCCAGCGCATAGTACGTAAGCGCGTGACTCAAGGCATCCCGAGCGGCATCAGAACTGGCGGCGATGGAACAGCGAATTTTACAGATGACTTCCACGCTGGACGAGTCCTTCCCCGCCTCTTCAGCGCCTCGTTTGACCTCTTCGGAAATTCGCCTGACTTCGGCCGGATTGGCCATATTGATCAAAACACCATCGGCAATTCTACCTGCCAAACGCGTCATCTTGGGACCGAAGGCTGCGAGATAGATAGGTATGGTTTGACCGGAGGGTTTAAAAGCCATCTTGAAGTTTTGCGCTGTAAAAAACTTACCGGTAAAGTTAAGCTTTTCACCGCGCATGGCGGCCGCAACGATTTCTATGTACTCGCGCACGCGCCCGAGCGGTTGATCTAAGGTTTGTCCATGCCATTTCGCGATCGTCGGATTGGATGAGCCGATTCCCAACAGAAAACGTCCGCCGGATAGCTCATCGAGACCGACCGCTTGGAGCGCCAAGGTCGCCGGACTGCGACCCAGGATGTGATAAATCGCCGAACCGATTTTGAGACGAGTCGTCACTGCAGCGATGGCTGATAACATCACCGTCGGATCTTTGTTATTAGCCTCGCCACCCCAGGCGCAATCGAAGCCATGGGCTTCGGCGAGCCGAGCCAGCTCCGGAATAGCATCCATCGGCAGCTGCGCTCCGGAATTGAATTCAATATCGATTTTCATAGGCAGGTAAAAGTCGTTCTCGCAAAACGTCAGGCATAACTGGCCGGCAGGTTGGTTTTGAGGATTGCAATCTGCTCCGTCTTTTCGACATATCGGATGAAGCGATATTTATTTTCTACTTCATCGATCGGGTACGGCGGAACATCGGTTCGCTCGGTGGTGACCTTTGCTCCGACGAAACAAAGCTCATCGGCCGTCAAGGCCGACGAAACGGCTTGGGCAAAATCATCGATAGTATTTGCCCACATTGCCTTCTTGATACCGGCGGCGCGCGCCACTCCAACTAAATCAGTACCGCAGGCTGTCGCGGTTTTTTTGCTACCCGAGGCTTCGTATACCTCATTGTCGAATACGATATGAAGCAGATTCCCCGGCTGCATGCGCGCGAGGGTCGGCAATGAACACAGGTTCATCAACAACGATCCATCACCGTCCAGTGCGATAATTTTGCGATGCGGCAAACCCAATGCCATACCCAGTGCGATGGATGAGCATAGGCCTAGGGTTCGAACGCGAAAGTTGCCGTCGCTCGGACATAGAGCATTCCATTCCAGGGTCATCGCTCCGGCAGAACTGACAACCAAAGCGTCCTTGGCCTCCACGGCGATAAGCTTTAAACAATCGAATCTTTTCATGCGTTTCCGTCGATCAAAAAATCCGTACGCCCTATTAAAAAACAAAAATCAGAGGGACTTCAATGCGGCTCGTCGCCCCAGCACTTCCTTCGTAAGCAGAAGTGCGACCGGGCGCTTGGCATCTTCGGCCAAAATCTGCGCGCGCTTGATCAGTTCCGGCGCGTCGCTGGTCTCGCGCATGACGTAATAGCGAATTCCCAGTGACTGGAGCACCGGTTCCGTCATGCTACCTGAAGTACTGAAGGTTCGATCACCGATATCGCCCGCGTAGTAAATAAATAGCAATAGCGGGATCTGGTACTGCAAGAGCGTGCTGACAATCGCGTTAATGCTGTTAAAGAAACCGCCGTTCTGCATAATTGCCGCACATTTTTTGCCCACCAGATAGGCGCCTGCACAGATACCTATGCCTTCCTCCTCACGGCACAGCGGAACATGAAGAACATCCGGATCGTCCTCCACTACCCGCAGCAGCTGTGCCAAATTGATATCCGGCAGAGTGACAACGAGATTGATGCCGGCTTGCTTCAATCCGCCAACGATCGTTGTGGCTGCTTCGTCCGCGCTCACCGATGACCTCTCGAGTAAAAATCAGACGCTATTCGCTTAACACCAAAAAGTTGCCATGGCAAGTCTGTTTGCCTCGTTGACAATTGCACTTTTCCTTTCGATGAAATCTTAGTATAAGCTCGACATTAAGCTTTGTCGCACAATGAACTCATGGAGAAAGGGAAACACAATGATCAAACTATATGACTTCAAGTCATCTCCGAATTGCCAACGCGTGAAAGTCGTTCTGGCGGAAAAAAATCTGCCTTATGAGACGGTTCCCATAGACTTAAGAGCACAAGCGCAAAAAACACCCGACTACCTCAAGCTCAATCCGTATGGCAAGGTTCCCGTGCTCACGGACGATGGCACGGTGCTGTACGAGTCCTGTATCATCAACGAATACCTGGACGAGAAATATTCCAAGCCGCCGCTCATGCCCGCGGATTTGGCTAAAAGGGCGAAGGCGCGCATTCTCATCGACTACGGTTTAGGGCACCTGGATGGACCGTATCAAAAGCTGCGTATGGAGACGATGAAGGATGAGAAGGAGCAAAGCAAAGAAGTTATCGCCGCGGCAAAAGCCGAACTGAGAAAGCTTTTGCAGCGGTTGGAAACCGAGCTCGGCGACCAATCTTATCTGGTAGGAGACTTTTCGCTGGCGGACGCAGCCCTTATCCCGCGCTTTACACGCTTGGAAGGATTCGGTGTGATTCCCGATGATTCCCTGCCTCGATTGGGGAAATATATCGAGCGAATGAAAGAACGGCCCTCGGTAAAGGCGATTCTCTAGTTCCACCGCGCTGGTGAATTAGCGCCTTCTTGCGTTTTTGTGACGGAGACGCCGAAAAGCGGGTTTTTGGCCGCCGTTTTTTCGGCGTTCCTTCGTCCTCTCCTCCGCCACCTCGACAAAGTTTCCCATCCCAAGTACCGGGGAAATCTTACCGTCGCCGGCTTGCATGAAAAGGTGAAAGTCGTCTGGCAGTCGCACGGTATTCCGCATGTCTTCGCAAACAGCGAACACGATTTGTTTCTTGCCCAGGGTTACCTGCACGCGCAGGAAAGACTTTGGCAGATGGACATGAGCCGGCGTTTTCTCACCGGCCGTCTGGCGGAAGTATTCGGAAATTTTTCGCTTCCCTGGAAGGAGCTGTCTAGTCAGTTCCGCGGACGAGACAGCGCCGATTTCGACTATTTCATGCGACTCGTCGGAGTGAGCCGTTCGGCCAACGCCTCGCTGGCGCTTTTATCCGACGCTGATCGACGACGGCTGCAAGCTTATAGCGAGGGAGTGAATCGATACATCGAGCACTGCCGCAATAAACTCCCTTGGGAGTTTCGAATACTTGTCTATGAACCCGAGCCATGGTGTCCGGAGGACAGTCTGATCATTGGCAAGGGGTTTGCGTTTCTGCTCTCAACCGCGCTTTTTACCCGTCTTAACATGATCGCATTGGCGGCTAAGCTGCGCGATCAACCCGATCATTTTCGCTCTCTATACCCTTCGTATCCGGAAGGCGCTCCAACGATCACACGCGCCGTAGCTGACTCGCTTCAAGGCATTTCGCGGTTCATCAATGGCACGGTCGCTGCCACCGAATGGCACCCGGCTGGTCGCGGCAGCAACAATTGGGTCATCGGACCGGCTCGCTCAGCCTCCGGCAGCGCAATTCTTTGCAATGATCCCCATTTGCGCATGACGCTCCCGTCAATCTGGTATTTGATGCATCTCAGAACAGAAAGTACTCCAAACCGGCCGGATGGATATGAGGTATGGGGCGCCTCCATACCTGGCTCGCCGTGCATTCAACTCGGTCACAATCGCCACATTGCGTGGGGCATCACCGCGGCTTTGTGCGACGATGTGGAACTTTACCGCGAGAGAATTCATCCGCTGGATGCTTCTCGCTACCTGGTCGGATGCGAGTGGCATACCCTCGAAAGTCGCCAGGAAATAATCCGGATCAGGGGAAAACGGGAGATCGAAAAGACTGTACGATCGACTCGCCATGGACCGCTCATCAGCGATTTTCATCAGTCTAACGCCGGCGCTGAAAATTTGGCGTTCCGCTGGACCGCCCATGAGGCGAGCCGGGAGTTTTATGCTCTCTACCTCTTGAATCAGGCGCGTGATTGGAACGAGTTTCTGGAGAGTTTGTCCTACCACGCCGCACCTTCGCTTAATTACGTTTATGCCGATACTTCAGGCAACATCGGCTACAGCTTGGCGGGAAAAATTGCGATTCGACCGGAGATTCCGTCGCTCCTTCCTCTGGAAGGCTCGAAGGAAAGCAATGAGTGGCGCGGCTACATTCCCTTCAACGAGCTGCCGCGAATTTACAATCCTCCGGAAGGAATCATCGCAACGGCAAACAACCAGGTTGTGGACACAGCTTATCCGTATTATCTATCGCACTTCTTCGAGCCGCCGTATCGGATTCGGCGCATCCAAGAAATCTTGGCGGAGCAGCGAACTTTTTCAGTCAACGAGCTCGCCGAGGTGCAAATGGATAATCTCTCGCTTCATGCCAAAGAGCTCATTGGCGCGTTAAAAAGCGATCTCCATCGGCTAGGCGAAGAGAGCCCGCGCCTGAAGCCCGCCGCCGACCGTCTCATGGCGTGGGACGGGAAATGCCACGAGAACAGCGTCGGGTCGACAATCTACCACCTGTTGCACCAGCGCCTGTTAGCCAACCTGTTGCAACCCGTTCTCGGCGACGAGCTGTTCTCGGCTTATTTGGAGATCTTTAATCAGTGTCTATTTGCAACCGACCAGATATTGAAAAATTCCGCGTCCCCGTGGTTCGCAACTCGATCGAGGTACGATCTCATTGACCAATCGCTACGGCAGGCCTGTAACGAGCTGGAAGCCGCGTTGGGCGCGGATGTCGAGGGATGGCAATGGGGAAAAATCCATGCTTTGCTCCTGAATCACTCCCTGGGGCGAATCGGCTTCCTCAAAGCATTACTGGCCATCGGTCCTGTTCCTTCTGCCGGCGACAACGTCACCATCAACATGGGATTTTATCGCCACTCCAATCCATTCGCTCACACAGTCGGCGCCTCACTCCGGTTCAGCATCGATACGGGTCACTGGGAGAAATCAGGTTTCGTCCTGTCTTCTGGACAATCGGGTCACGTCCTGTCGCCCCATTACGGCGACCAAACCGAACTTTGGCGAGCCGGCGAACGCCTATGCATGTTCTGCCCTGAAAGCGAAAAGGATGCGGAAAAGTTACTGGTACTCGAAGCGGATTCATCCTCTAAAGGTCGATCCCATCCTTGACCGGCAACGATCATTTTGCCGGTAGCTGCCGAACCGGCAATACGAGAAGGATCCCCGCCTCCTGTTCGGGTCCCAAAAAAGTCACCCAATGGGGATTGACAGTCGATATAAACTAAGAGATAAAGCGATACCTTTTCTAGAATATTTGTCAGTTCTTTTCGTCCAAAAGGAGGGAACATGAAAGCAAACCGAAATAGATACTTAGGTTTAGCGTTGGCAATAGCTCTTCTTCTTGGCATGCACTCCTTTGCATTAGCTCTAGAAGTCGGCGATAAGGCTCCTGATTTTGAGCTTGAGAGCAGCAAAGGCGGTAAGCTCAAGTTGAGCAGTCTCAAGGGAAAAAATGTCCTTATTAATTTTTACGTCCTCGACTTCAGTCCAACCTGAATCAAGGACTTGCAAGCGTCCGGGTCGGACCATTACCCAGTGTTTCAGGCCGAAAACACCGAAGTCGTAGGAATTAGCCCCAACGCGCCTTTTTCACAAAAGGCTTTCGCCGATTTCGCAAAAATCGCATACCCGTTACTCAGTGATAGAGACGGCAAGGCCATGCAAAGTTTCGGTGTCTATGACGAAAAAAGAAAACTCGCCAAACGGTCATATGTCATTGTCGATAAAGAAGGGGTCATTCGCTATCTCAATATTCGTCCGAGCAATGGCCCGAAGGATCTTCTCTCAACCGAAGAATTGCTCAGCGCAGTCAAGAAGGTCAACCAAGGCAGTTAAAAATGTCCCCTAGAAAGAGAAAGGAGAAAACAAAATGGTGCGAAAAACATTAATGGCCGTTCTATTTGGTTTCATCACTCTTACAGTTTCTTCTCAGGTCTGGGCTCAGGCCGATGTGCTCGAGAAGAGGCAGAAGGCGATGAAGAGCAACAGCGCCGCTGCCAAGGCTATTAAGGCCGCCACAGAGGCAAAAGATTATGCAACCATCCAAACAAAGGCCAAAGACATCATGGGAACCGCTGAGAAGATCCCGGATCTTTTCCCCAAAGGCAGCACTAAAGGAAAGACCAAGGCCAAAGCTGAGATATGGGATAACTGGGACGATTTCACGAAGAAGTCGAAAAACCTAAGCAAGGCGGCTGGTGAATTGGCCGACGCAGCTAAAGCCAAAGACGACGCTGCAGTCACGGCTAAAATCAAGGCCGTGAGTGGAGCGTGCGGAGATTGCCACAAGGCATACCGGGCGAAGGAATATTCGGAGTAAAATCAGGCCTGCTTTCGCCGCTTCGATAGAGCGGCAGCGATGCTCTCTATTTAAAAAGGCCCCGCAAGGCGTCAGACCTTGCGGGGCCTTTGCATCTGTCGTCTCCGCGCGATAAACAAAGTCATGAATAGATAAGGAGTCCAGCCATGCGACAAAAGCTTAGTATCGTACTAACTGCTTGCTTAGTTTTGATCTTTTACTTTAACTCGGATGCGGGCGCGCAGCCTACCCGGATCAACGTCGGCTACAGCGCGATCAGCGCAGACCAACTCCCCGCTTGGGTGGCTAAGGAAACCGGGATCTTCGCTCAAAACGGCATAGACGCCCAATTAATTTTCTTCACCGGCGGCACGACGGCTATCCTTGCCTTGGTTTCCGGCGATGTTCCGATCACTCAGGTCTCCGGACCGGGTCTCGTCAACAGCGCTTTGGCCGGTTCAGATGCGGTATTTATCGCCGCGGGAATGACATCGCTCAATTATGTTCTGATGGGAAAAGCCGGAGTCAAGACTAGCGAACAACTTAGGGGGGGTACCGTGGCCATCAGCCGCTTCGGTTCCGCAACGGATTCGATCGCTCGTTTCGCGCTCAGAAAGATCGGCCTCACCGTGGGCAAGGACGTGACTCTGGTACAGGTTGGTAGTGGTCCAGACCGGCTAGCCGCGGTTTTGACCGGACGCGTCACTGCCGCCGTCATCAATCCCCCTTCCAACTTCATTGGCGAGAAAAAGGGGCTGGCCGTGGTCGCGGACGTAGCGCAAATGGGCTTGGTGTTTCAACATACCGGCGCCGCGACGACGCGAAGATTTATTAGTGAACATCCCGACACGGTTCGTAGGTATATCAAGTCTCACGTAGAGGCCGTGCACAGAATATGGACCGATAAAGAGGCTACGGTGAGAACCCTGGGCAAGTACATGGGAAGCGGTGTGGATCGGGAGATCCTGGAGAAGAGCCGCGAGAATATTTTGACGGAAGCCTTACTGCCGAAAAAACAAATTCCGAGTCTGGAAGGACTGAAGACAGTTTTGGGAGATATCGGTGAACGCGTTCCCCGGGCAAAGACAGCCAAACCTGAGCAATTCGTCGATTTCACTTTTATCCGAGAACTCGAACAGAGCGGTTTTATCGATGGACTCTATAAGAAGAAATAGGCGAGTGTTCGGCACGGTTGCCAATGCTCAGCGATAAAAGAGGCGATGCAGCGGCACCGGAAATCGAAACCTGGGCAAAGCAGATTGCCAAGCGCGTTGACCCCGCCGTCGACGTCACCGTGGAATTCGACGGCGACTCGAACACTTTCATATTGCGCCTGGTCAAGGCTTCTCGCGTTCTGATTTTTCGCTTTTCAGAATCGCAAGTGCATACCGATGAGCGGGAACCCGAATGCGAGCGGACATTGAACCGGAAGATTAAAGATTTGTGGAATTTGATCTAGGTAGGGGCAGACCTCCGTGTCTGCCCCTACACGGGCGACCACATAGGGTCGCCCCTACTTGTCTTGCAGCAGACGCGCCGCGTCCTTGGCGAAATAACTGAGAATCATATCGGCTCCGGCGCGTCTGATCGATAAAAGAACCTCCAATATGATTCTTTCCTCGTCAATCCAACCGTTCATACCGGCCGCTTTGATCATCGAGTATTCCCCACTGACGTTGTAAGCGGCCACCGGATAACCGAACTGCTGTTTTACCCGATAGATAATATCGAGGTATGCCAATGCCGGCTTGACCATGACGATGTCGGCCCCCTCTTGGATATCAAGCTCGACTTCCCGCATCGCTTCATCCCCATTGGCCGGGTCCATTTGATACGAACGGCGGTCGCCGAACTGCGGCGTCGAGTCCGCCGCTTCGCGAAACGGACCGTAGAAGCCGGAAGCGTATTTGGCGGCATAGGCCATAATCGCAACTTGGTCAAAACCATTACCGTCCAGGGCTCGACGGATCGCGCCAACCCTGCCGTCCATCATGTCCGAGGGCGCGATGATATCCGCACCCGCCTGCGCGTGCGAAAGAGCTTCCTTGGCAAGAAGCTCCAAAGTACCGTCGTTGTCCACGCCGCCGTTCTTAATGATGCCGCAATGTCCGTGGTCCGTATATTCGCACAGGCAAACATCGGTCACGACGATTAGCTCCGGCAACGTCTCCTTGATCGCTCGCACCGCTTGCTGCACCACACCATGATCACTGTAGGCCTCCGAGCCGGTTGCATCCTTTTTCTCCGGAATGCCGAACAGGATCACGGCCGGGATGCCGAGGGCTATAGCCTCCCGGCACTCGACGACGGCCCGATCCACTGAGAGCTGGGTCACGCCCGGCATCGAAGAAACCGGCCGAGCCGTGTGACTTCCCGGTCCGATGAACAAGGGATAAATAAGATTTTTTACACTGAGGGTCGTCTCCTGGACCAATTGCCGTATCTTTTCATTCTTACGCAACCGTCTTGGTCGATAAGCGGGAAATCGCATGCTCTTCTCCGGCTCTAATCTCTATGGCTCTCTGTGCTGCGCGGCACTCGCGCCGGCGGTTGATAATATTTTACGATGGCATTGACCAAACCAGGGATCGTGAACTCCGTCGAAATAATATCAGCACACAAACCACTTTCGACAACGGTCCGGCTGGTGATCGGACCGATACAGGCGATAATCACGCCTTGCAGTAGGCGAACCCGCTCGTCTCCCTCGAACAGGCGGAGAAAATGCGACACCGTACTGGAGCTCGTAAAGGTAATCATGTCGATTTGTTTCTGCCGCAACAGTGCGCCGAGATCCGTCGGGTTGCTCTGCGGCAGCACAGTTTCATAAGCCTCGACCACGTCAACCGAGGCGCCCCACCGCCGCAGAGTATCGGGCAAAATCTCTCTCGCCTTGGCGGCACGCGGTATGAGGATTCGAGTGCCGCAAACTTCCATTGATTTCAGCCCTTCAAGCATGCCTTCAGCTTGGTACTTTGCCGGCACGAAACCAACTCGAACACCTTCTTGCTCAAGACGTCTTGCCGTCTCTGGACCGATGGCACCCACCTTGAGCTTTTCCACCGCCTCAGGATTTTTGCCGAGCCGGCGCAGGCGAGTGAAAAAATGCTCAACGCCGTTCACGCTCGTAAAAAACAGCCAATCGTATTCTTCGAGCTGTTCGATGGCGCGATCCATCGGCGCATAATCTTTCGGCGGCTCGATCGTAATAGTCGGAAACTCAATGACCTCCGCTCCGAATTCACCCAGCCGGCGCGCCAACTCGCTCGCTTGTAAACGCGCTCGGGTAACGACGATTCGTTTGCCCGACAGCGCCGCGCCGTCATCGTTCTGCCGTTTGGCCATGTCTTCGACTGCCATCGTCCGCTCTGCTCTACCTATCGGTGATCAATCCGGCGAGCATCTCGCCTGCACCGTGCCGCAATAGACGTTCCGCCAATGTAATCCCCAGCTCGGCGGCCTGCGCTGTCGGACCGGAAATAACGCCGCGAAACAGGCGGCGGCCCTCGGTATCGGCGACAATGCCGGCAAGATCCACAAGATCATTCTCCACAACCGCGCGAGCCCCCACCGGCACATAACACCCGCCGCCGAGTTTTCGTAAAAAGGCCCGCTCCGCCACCACCTCCAGCGAGCTTGGTTCGTGATGCATAAAAGCAACGGCTTGGCGCGACGGCTCATCTGTCCGTGTTTCGATGCCTAATGCTCCCTGCGCGACCGCACTCAAGCAAATATCCGAATTTAAGAACTCCGTTATCCGATCCTGCCGGCCAATGCGTTTCAATCCCGCAGCAGCAACAATAATCGCATCTATCCCTTCCCTACCTACCTTTTGCAACCGGGTGTCAACGTTGCCGCGAATCGGCACCACTGTGAGATCCGATCTGGAATAGAGAATTTGTGCCTTACGGCGTAGACTGCCCGTGCCCACGCGCGCGCCGTTAGGCAAATCCTTAAAAGCGATATCATTCCGGCTGACCAACACATCCCGAGGATCCTCTCTCGGTGGAACCGCCGCAATCGTCAGGCCATCAGGCAGCTCCGTTGGCAAATCTTTCATGGAGTGCACGGCAAGATCGATTTCATGATTAAGCAACGCATCTTCAATTTCTTTGGTGAAGATACCTTTGCCGCCCAGCGATTGAATCGCGCGATCGACAGAGCGATCGCCGCTGGTCTTGATAACGATGAGATCCGCCTTTATACCGGTCTCTTCGACCTTCTGTTTAACCCATCCGGCTTGCGCCAACGCCAGCACGCTACCACGGGTGCCGATTCTTAACATGGTCATCGCTCCAGACATTCCCCTGCCGCGCGCCGGAGCGGCCATACGAAATCCCAATCCCCTTTCACTTATCCTCCAAATCAAACAGACGTTTCAGCGCCGCGACGTATAACACCTCATCTTCACTCTCGGTGTTTTTTCTTAAATGAGTAACCGGTCCGTGCATAATCTTTTTCATCATGGCGGCGGTCATATCTTCCATGGCGCGCTTTTGCTTGTCGGATAAATCCTTGAGGCCCCCGCTCAAAGATTTGGCAATCTCGCCTTGCCGAATGGTTTCGAGTTTCTCTCTAAAAGCGGTGATGGTCGGCACCTGCTCCAGCGAATTGATCCAGCCAACGAAGCTCTCGACCTCCTCCTGCACGATGTTTTCGGCTTTTTCTGCTTCGCTGGACCTTTCGTGAAGATTTTCCTCCGCCACGCTCTTGAGGTCGTCGATATTATAAATATAGACATTATCGATTGCGTTGATGCCGGGATCGAAGTTTCTTCTGTCGCCGATGTCGATGAAAAACATCGCCGCCTGTTTCCGTTGCCGCAGGACCTTCTCCACCATGCCCGCGTCGACCACAATGTCCGGTCCCCCGGCGCATCCGATGACTAAGTCGGCTAATTTTAAATAGCGCGGGAAGTCATCGAATCGGATGGGACTACCATGGATCTTCTCGGCGAGCTCCACCGCGCGCTCAAAAGTCCGGTTTGTTACCATGACGCTTTTCACGCCGCAGCGTTGCAGGTGGCGGGCCATGAGGTCCCCCATCTTGCCGGCGCCGATCAACATGACCGTCTTGTCTTCGAAATGGTCGAAGATTCTCCCCGCCAATTCCACCGCGACCGAGCTCACCGACACTGCCCGGCTGGCGATGCCGGTTTCGGTTCGCACGCGCTTGGCGACAAAAAAAGATCGGTGAAAGAGGCGATGGAGAACCGTGCCGACGGTGCCGGCCTCCTGGGCCATGTTATAATAGTCTTTCAATTGACCCAGGATCTGCGGCTCTCCGACGACCATCGAGTCAAGGCTGGCGGCAACGCGAAACAAGTGCCGCACAGCGTCGGCGCCGCGATAACTATAGAGATGCTCGTCTAAATCGCCATTGCCCGCGGCTGACCGCTGTTCAGCGAGAAAACTTTTTATAGCTTCGATAGAGCGATAATTCTCCGGCGCGGCGGCGACCACTTCGACCCGATTACAGGTTGAAAGAATGACGCTTTCCCAAACCGTTGAAAAAGCGCGCAGCCGTGCCAGCGCCGCTAACAAATGGGATCTTTCAAAAGCAACGCTTTCCCGGACCTCGATCGGCGCGCTCCGATGATTGAGTCCAACTATGAGAATTTCTTTATGCACGGCCTATTCGAACCGGCCCCCATGCCGGCTCGGAAAGATTGCGTCTCCCCATAAAAAATAGCCCAGAACGACGGCAAAACCGACAATCGTGAGCGAGGCCGCCTTCTTGCCTCTTAAACCGGCAGTGATGCGTCCGTGTAAAAGCGCCCCATAGAACAGCCACGCAATACCCGAGGAAATCTGCCGGGGCTCCCAGGACCAGTAGTTGCCCCAGTAGATCCCCGCCCAAATGCTGCCGGTGAGAATGCCCAGAGTCATGAACGGAAAGCCCCACACTAAGAGCAGGTAGTTCAGTCTGTCCAAGGACTCCAGCGATGGGAATCGTTTCATTAGTGCAGTCATGCGTTTGTGTTTAAGATGGCGCTCCTGAAGAAGATAGATCAAGCTCACGCCAAAGGCCAAAGCGAACACGGCGTTTCCCAAAAAAGCCAAGGTAACGTGAAGCGGCAACCAGAACGTCTTGAGGCCCGGTGGGATTTCACCGCTACCACTGCCAAATGCAATACTCGCAAGAGCCATTAGGAACGCCAGCGGCGCGATAATGCCGCCCAGAACCGTCAGCCGGTACTTGAGCTGGATCAATAGATACCCGGCTACCATCAGCCAGCTTTTGAATAAGAGCGCCTCGCGCATTTCCATCAGCGCGGGATATCCATCCTGGAAGAAGTACACGGCCAGCGCTAAAGTGTGGACGATGAAACCGCCTGAGAGTATCAAAGGCAGCAGCCGGGAAGCCGTATTTCTGCGGAATGCGTAGAAGACGAAGCTCGCCGTCGCAACCAGATAAAGTAAGGCTGTAAGCTTGAGCAAGAGAAGACTCATACCGACGGTCATTATAAGCTAACCTTACCCGCCTTCAAGTCTGGTGAGAAACCGGCAGCGTCGGCAAACGCAGTGCAGGCAAACCTTCGTCCCCCGCCAGGCGCTTGATCGGCGATGAACCGAGAAAAACCAACGATATTTGTGACGATCATCGAGCAATGAAATTGAGCGATGAAATTGACCGAGTGTATTAAACCGGATATCGTCAGTAAAATTCCGAAACGAGAGTTCTTTTCCGATGATTCCAAGGAGCTATCTTTTCTGCTTGGCGTCGATGCTCGTCACTTCGCTTAGCGGCTGCGTTGGGTCCGAAGCGAAATTCCCTCCAGGGTACTTGGTAATCGGCATCGAGAGCAGCCCAAATCACCTCGACCCACGCTACGCCACGGACGCAAATTCCTCGCGCGTGGGTTCGCTGATCTACAATTCGCTTCTACGCCTGGACCACAACTCGCGCTGGTTCGGAGATCTAGCCGAACACTGGGACATGCTGGATCCACAAACCTACATTTTTCGGATTCGTAAAGGCATCACATTTCACGACGGCAGAGAATTGACCGCGGCAGACGTCAAATACACTTATGATTCCATCATGGAGCCGCGCAACCGCTCGCCCAAACGGGGACCGCTGAAAGTCTTACAAGCCGTCGATCAATTGGGATCCCATACCATTCGCTTTCGCCTGTCGGCGCCGCACGCGCCTTTTCTTGAGCACTGCACGATCGGCATAGTCCCTGCTGACACGGCAACGCGAGAGCAGGGCGGCGACAAGCTACCGCCGGGTTCCGGCCCATTTGCTTTGGCAGGAATCGATCCAGGCGAGAAGATCATTCTCAAGGCAAACCCGTCTTACCGGGAGGGCAAACCTCCCCTCCCAGGTCTGGTTTTCAACATCGTACCCGACGCTATCGTTCGCGTGCTCGAGTTCAAAAAAGGCACGATTCACCTGTTGCAGAACGATATCGAACCCGACACCGTGTCATGGCTCGAGAAAAATACCGATGCGGTCATCGAAACCCATCAGGGAACCACGTTTCAGTACATGGGCGTCAATCTCACTCATCCAATATTGAAAAATCAAAAAGTCAGGCAAGCATTGGCGCTCGCCATCGATCGTGACGGCATCATTCGCCACATTCTCCAAGGGCAAGCGACGCCGGCCAATGGGCTGCTCTCGCCGCTTCACTGGGCTCACGATGAAACCGTCCCCGATTGGCCCTACGATCCGGCAAAAGCCAAGCAGTCACTGGACGAAGCGGGCTTTCGCGACCCCGATGGCGACGGCCCACGGACGCGCTTCAAACTGTCGTTTAAAACGACCAATATCGATTTGCGCCGGCGAATCGCCGAGACCCTAAAAGAGCAAATGCGCGGGGTCGGCATCGAGCTCGAAGTGCGTACCTACGAGTGGGGAACCTTTTATAGCGATATCAAAAAGGGCAACTTTCATCTTTTCTCGCTTGCCTGGGTCGGCATTTTTGACCCGGACATTTATTACAACATCTTCCACTCGGCCAG
>JBBDNJ010000101.1:0-6282 GCA_040877705.1 Binatia bacterium
TGAGGAGAGTCTGAAAGAACGCAACCGAGAACTGCTGGCGTTAAGAAAAATCAGTGAGACAATTTTGGCATCATTGGACCTCAACTCGGTGCTCGAACAGATTCTTGAGCAGGCTATTTTTATCGGCTCCTTCGACCTCGGCAATATTCGTTTGCTTGAATCCAACGGCGATACCCTTGAAGTAGCAGTTGTGCGCGGCTATCGGGACTCGGAAAACGTTCAGAGTCACCGCAAGGTTTCGCGCACGAAGGAGGGCGCGCAGTCGACTCATTTTAGAAATCATCTTTTCGAGCAAGCTTGTATTGAAGAACATGTGCAAAGCTGTGAAGGCTTGAGGACCATGAAAAACGAAGGAGTCGAATCGTTTGTCCAAGTTCCGGTTCGTGCCGAGGGTGAGGTTTTGGGAATCCTTCAGCTGGCGAGTCGAACACCGCGCAAGTTTAGGCCTGAGGAAGTGCACCTTTGGGAGACGATCGGTAATCAAATGGGACTCGCCGTACAGAGAGCGCAGCTATACGAAGAGACCAAGCGGCAAGCCCGCGAGCTCGAAAAAGCCAGCAAGCTGCAAGCGGACTTCTCCGCGATGATCGCTCATGACCTACGCTCACCGCTCATGAATATCACCGGTGTGGCGGAGCTCATGATGGAGGGCATGTTTGGCAATGTCTCCGAAGAACAAAAAAAATGGCTCTTAAGGATTCAGGCCAATAGTCACAACCTGGTGGATCTAGTGAGTGACTTCCTCGATGTTTCCAAACTCGAATCCGGCTATGTTGACGTGAACAGGGAAGCGGTCAATCTCACAGAGCTGATCCAAAGAAGCGTAGAAAATTATCGGATTTTAGCCCTCGACAAAAGAATTTCGATCACAGGGTTCGTCGATTCTTCGCTCGTCTCGATCCATGCCGACCCGCGGCGTCTTGACCAGGTTCTCGGCAACTTGATCAGCAACGCCATGAAATTCACCGAAGACGGAGGAGAGATCGAAGTGGGAGCAGCGCCGGCGGATGCGGCCTGGGTCCAAGTGTGGGTTCGAGACAGCGGCGAAGGAATACCCGCCGATGAGCTCGGCCAGCTTTTCGAAAAGTATCGGCAAGGTAACAACGTAAAGAACTCAAAGTACAAGGGAACTGGTCTTGGACTTGTCATCTGCAAGATGATTGTCGAGGCTCACGGCGGCAAAATCCGAGTTGAGAGCCAGGAAGGAAAAGGAAGCACTTTTTCGTTTTCGCTGCCGCTCAATGCGTGAGCGTGCGCGGCTCGGACTCACACCGGCATTAAGCCGTGTTTCTTCTTCGGTCTTTCTTCTCTTTTGTTGCGCAGTATTTCCAAGGATTGAATCAGTCGTTTACGAGTTTCGGCCGGGCGGATGGCCGCCTGCGCGAATTGCTTTGACAGCGCTTCGAATGGACCGCTGAAGCGTTCCTGGAACTCGGCGAGTTTATCCTTGCGCGTCTTGTCCGGATCCGGGGACTGCTCGATCTCCCGCTTATAAAGAACGTTGACGGCGCCGCCGCCGCCCATTACCGCCAGCTCCACTCCCGGCCAAACGAATAACTGATCCGCGCCCATTTCGCGGGTACAAAGCGCCTGCTTGGCGCCGCCATAGCCTTTGCGCAGCACGATGGTGATTTTCGGCACCGTCGCTTCGGCATAGGCGTAGAGCATTTTCGCGCCATGTCGGATAATGCCCTTTTCTTCCTGCTGCTTACCGGGGAAGAATCCCGGTACATCCATGAGCGTGATGATGGGGATGTTGAAAGCGTCGCAAAAGCGAATGAAACGCGCCGCTTTATCTGACGCGTCGACGTCCAAACTGCCGGCCAAAAACATCGGCTGGTTGGCGACAAATCCCACCGGATGACCGTCCAACCGGCCGAAGCCAATCACCAGATTACGGGCAAACTTCGCCTTCAATTCGAGAAAGTCGCCGTCATCGACGATCGCTTTAATGACCTGAAGAATGTTGTACGCCCGGCGCATATCGTCCGGGACGATTTTCTCGAGCGAGTCGAGAGCGCGCGCCGCATCGTCGCTGGTTGGTTTGCGCGGCGGCGCGGCTTCAAAGCTGGACGGCAAGAATCCGAGCAGCCGGCGAATCATCGCGAGACATTCCTCGTCGTTCTTTGCCACCAGATCGGTGACGCCGGAGACTTCGGAATGGATTTTGGCGCCGCCCAGTTCTTCCATGGTGACGGTCTCGCCGAGCACTTCCTTGATGACGGCTGGACCGGTGATAAACATCTGGCTGGAATTCTGGACCATCAGAACGAAATCGGTAAGGGCCGGGGAATAGGAGCCGACGCCGATACACGGGCCCATGATGGCGGAAATTTGCGGAACACAACCGGAGGCAATGCTGTTCTCGAAGAAAATCTTGCCAATCGCCGAGGTGACGGAAAGGCCTTCTTGGATTCGCGCTCCGGCGGAGTCATTGAGGCCGATCAGGGGAACGCCAAGCTTGCGCGCTGTCTGAATGACGTAGGCGATCTTTTCCGCGTGCGCGCTGCCGACGCTCCCCGCCAGAATCGAGCGGTCCTGCGAAAAAATATATACGGGTCGGCCGTCGATTTTGCCAAAACCCGTGACGACGCCGTCCGATGGCTGTTTCTTTTCGGCCATGCCGAAGTCCGTGCACGGCGTCTCCGCCAGCATGAATTCTTCTACGAAACTGCCGGGATCTAAAAGCTTGTCAATCCGTTCACGGGCGGTGAGCTTGCCTTCGGAGCGTTGTTTGGCAGCAGCCTTGGAATCGGCGCCGACAGCGGTTTTTTCCAAAGCCGCGAGTTTTTTTTCAAGATCGTCTCTCGATTTTGCCATAAAAGTGCTCGTTTAACCGCCGACGATGCCCATGCCCTTGAGCACGGACAGCATGACTGCCGCGGCGATGACCGAGCCGATTTGCCCGCCGGCGTTGGCGCTCATTGCATGCATTAAAAGATAGTTTTTCTTATTGTACTTCTGACCTTCGGTTTGGGCGACTCGTGCAGCCATGGGAAATGCTGAGATCCCGGCCGCGCCGATGAGCGGGTTGATCTTGCCGCCGGTGAGCAGGCACATCAACTTGCCGAATAGCACGCCGACGACCGTGTCCAGACTGATGGCGAGAAGTCCAAGCCCCAAAACCAGCAAAGTTTGCGTCTGAAGAAACTTATGCGCTTCCATTGTGGCGCCGATCGTCAGGCCCAAAAGCAGGGTAACGATATTGGTTATTTCATTTTCCGAAGCGTTCTTGAGGCGATCGACAACACCGCTTTCTTTCATAAGGTTGCCCAACATGACCGTGCCGATCAACGGCGTGCCGATGGGTGCCAGGATCGAGGCGAATATCGTAACCACGATGGGAAAGAGAATCTTGGTGGTTTTTGAAACCGGTTGGCGAGTCATGCCCATGACGATTTTTCGCTCTCTATCGGTGGTCAGTAGGCGCATAATGGGCGGCTGGATGAGGGGAACCAGAGACATGTATGAATAAGCGGCCACCGAAACCGCACCGAGTAGATGCGGCGCAAACTTTGAACTGACATAGATGGCCGTGGGGCCGTCGCAGGCGCCGATGATGGCCACGGCGACCGCATCCAATCGATCGAAGCCCACCGCCAGCGCGAGCAGCAGAGTTATAAAAATTCCAAACTGGCCGGCGGCGCCGAGCAGGATAATTTTCGGGTTTTCCAGCAACGGCGAGAAGTCGGTCATGGCGCCGATGCCGAGAAAAATCAGCACGGGAAATATCTCGGTCAATATACCGTTGTCGTAGAAATAGCGCAGAATCCCGTGTTCATCCATTAGCCCTGCTAGCGGAATATTGACCAGAATGGCGCCGAAACCGATGGGGACGAGGAGCAAGGGTTCGTAGCCTTTGCTGATTCCCAGATAAAGGAGCAGTGAACCGATGAGGATCATGACGACATGACCCAGAGTCAGATGGGTGACTCCGAGTAAAAGACCCTGAAACCCGGAAGCAAGCGCCGATTCCATGAATTCCGTCTAGCCTTTCTTCGTTGCCGTTACTTCCGGCTTGTAGGGAAATAATTTTCTAAGCAGCAGGATGAGCAGGCTCAAGCACCATAACACCAGCATAGTGCCAGTCATGCCGATCACCGCCAGCGTCCATCCGAACGTCCAGACGTCCATCAGCTTGTTCTCCTCTGCAAAAGTAACCAGGTGTGTTTTAACGGGAGCGGAATTTACTCGATCTCACCGAGAACTTGATCTGCTTCGACGGCTTGCCCGGGTGAGACCTTTAATTCTTTGAGTACTCCGGAAGCGGGCGCAACAACGGGTATTTCCATCTTCATCGCCTCCATCACAAGCACCACCTCATCCTCATCGACATGGTCGCCGACGTTTTTCTCCACCTTTAGAATTTTGCCTACCATTGGGGCCGTAACCGGTGTCGCCAAAGTTGTTCTCCTTAGTCTGAAATTAATGATTTCAGATTTTAAATCACGCTGGACCATTGCCATTTAGTAGAGTTTTACCGTTGTTGTCAATGCTGCGTGACTGGCGCAGCTGCACCATCATCGGGTCAATGAATTCTTCGTGCGATGCGTTCGACCGATCAAAACAATAACCCTGTTGAACAAGCCGGCCTGGCGCAGAAAGACGCGCTTAATCAAAGGCTTCTCCACCTTGCTTTTGCAAATCTTATGCGATAGAAACCCAGCATAGTTTCTAGGGAGGAACTCTATGGCTAAACCGGCGGTTCAAGAAGATGTGTCAATGGATAACATTCCATATTATGAGAAATGGCAGCTTGGCGAAGGCATACCTGTGGTTAAAACCTTCTTTGTCCACGACCTGAGAAACGTTGAGCTAAAGCCTTGGGATCGAACCGGTGGTAACGGGGCATTCATCAACATGGAAGGCGCGGAAGGAACGACCGGTGCCTATGTTTTGGAAATCCCGGCAGGGAAGAGCCTCAACCCGCAGAGGCATCTATACGAAGACATGCTTTATGTTCTCAAAGGCCGCGGAGCAACTACCATCTGGAATGATAAAGGAGCGAAGCAGACTTTCGAATGGCAGGAGGGAAGCGTTTTCGCATTGCCGCTTAACTCCTGGTACCAGCATTTTAACGGCCAGGGAGATGGCACCGCGCGGTTCTTCTCGGTTAACAGCATGGCCATCACTTTCAACCTCTTCCATAACGCGGACTTCATCTTCAACACGCCTCGCGATTTCGTGGATCGCTTCGATGGCGATCCGGAATACTTCAGCGGCAAGGGTAAAGCTCACCCAGGGCGTGTTTGGGATACCAACTTTATTGCTGATGCCCGTAACTTTAAACTTGAAGACTGGAAGGAGCGCGGCGCCGCTGGAAAGAACGTCATGCTGGAGATGGCCAATGGCTCGATGGCTGCGCATATTTCCGAATTTCCCGTTGGCACCTATAAGAAAGCCCATCGGCACGGACCTGGTTTCAATGTCATGATCATCAAAGGCAAAGGGTTCTCGATGTTCTGGAGAGAAGGAGAACAGCCCAAACGCTATGATTGGCAAGACGGCAGCGTTTTCACGCCGCCGGCGATGATGTTCCACCAGCACTTTAACACCGGCGCGGAAGGCGCCCGTTATCTCCCGCCACGTTTAGGCGGGATTAAGTACAGCTTGGGTGAGAGCTTCGGCGACATCACCAAAGTCGATAAAGACGTCAAGGCTGGGGGAAACCAGATCGAGTATTTTGACGAAGATCCCAACATCCGAAAAATGTTTGATGAGGAACTGGCGAAGTCCGGGACGACCAGCCGCATGAACCCGGAATTCTACAAGAAACCGGCTTAGTCGGTGGTTGTTACACCGCCTGCAAACGGAATACATCTAAAGGCCCTGCACAGTGTTCACTGGTGCGGGGCTTTTTTTGTGTGCCGCCGAGACACGATTGCCGACAAACGTTGAGGGCAATTCCGTCGCGACGGCATTTATCTTCATCGCCTCAATTGGCGGCGGCCATTACTATCTGTAACGCGATCGCAATAAGCGCGTGCACTGCCTTTTTAATAGATCCGCTGAAAATCTCACGGTCTGGTTGTGGAAGTCATTCTAATCATACTCGGTTATCTCGTGGGCTCGGTGCCGACAGGCTATGTTCTTGGCTCGATCGCAGGAGTCGATGTCAGGAAGGCCGGTAGCGGCAACGTCGGCGCGACCAATGTCGCCCGGGTAGTGGGGAAGCAGCAAGGTGTTTTGACTTTGATCGCCGACGTGGCGAAGGGGTTAGTCCCGGTCATTCTTGCAATGCAACTGGGGGTCAGCTTATCCGTATCTATTGGGGTCGGAATT
>JBBDNJ010000102.1:0-6240 GCA_040877705.1 Binatia bacterium
TTGTCAGGGTTGTCATCCTTCCACCCTGACATAATCACGTTGCTATTAACCCCTGTCAGAATCACTTTGCTACTACACACTTTTTCCAAGCTGTTGACATTTCTTGACACCGACGATGCCTCTTGTTGAAATAGACTATATAGCTGGTCTGAAGCGGCTGCATCATCTTGGAGAGATTCCCTTTGGGGGTCTCTACTAAGAAATGAACATGATTTGTCAACAAACAATACGCGAGAAGATGAACTTCCTTCTCTTGGCAGTAGTAGGCGAGCTTTTCTAAATATCTCTTTCGATCCTGATCGTCCCTGAAAATAAACTGGCGGTAATGGCCCGGGTGATGATGTGGTAGACCGCTCCCGGATATTCAATGCGAATAGGCCGAGCCATGAAGGAACCCTGATCATCGCTGGTTCAGCATTTCAACTCTATTCATCTATACAAGCCCGACCCTCTTCGACTCTCTTATCACCGGCTGAATCTTTTTGCACAACTCGCAATACGCGTGGGTGAAATTGCTAGGCATGTCTATCTCCTTCGTTTGGGATAAATTATAGCGCGTCGTTCATATTCGTTTGAACATTAGGTCGTTTACCATAGCTAAAAACCGAAAGGTGACAATCCGTGCTCAATCAGTAGATGCCGCGAAGGCTAGACCAGCGCTGATTTCTTCTTCAGGGCGGAATACTGGAGAGTTGAACCGCCTGGTCCCTGACGTTACTCTTACATTATGGCTGTATACCTCGCACGCAACTGTCCTATGTGCGGCAATTACTGGGGAGTCGTGATCGCCAGGCGTGATGGCCGTGGCTTTCAACCTATCCATGGCCGTTGCACCACCTGCGGATATGAGATCGCCTGGGCTCTGATCAGCTCGCCAGCCTCCTGATATGGCGAAATCAAAACGTAAACAAATAGCTCCGGTTCCCTAGGAAAGGCTCTGCTTTGTGGAGCCAATGTATGCGCGCACAGTCCAACAACTGCCGGAGCGGGACGCCTGGACTTATGAGGTTAAGTTCGATGGTTACCGGGCATTAGCCGGCCGGGATTCCACCGGAGTAACGCTTTGGTCCAGGCGCGGTAACGTGTTCACTGATCAGTTCCCAGGGATAGCGAAAGCCTGCGAGCACTTACCAGCAGACACGCTCTTGGATGGCGAGATTGTCGCACTGGATAAAGATGGCCGCATCTCTTTTAACTTGCTCCAGCGTCATCGATCGGCAGCACAAGCAATCCTTTTTTATGCGTTCGACGTTATCATCCACCGCGGCAAAAGCCTGGTTAAAGTTCCGCTTGAGATGAGGCGCGAAATTCTTGGTGAGATCATCGGAGACTTGAAGAATAGGGCACCGCTTATCTGCCTCTCCGACACGATCGATGCACCTCTGGTAGAGTTCATTCCCCTGATCAAAGAGTTCGGCTTCGAAGGCATCATCGCCAAGCGCAAGGAATCCTGTTACGAGTCCGGCAAGCGAAGCGGCGCATGGCTTAAGTACAAGGTGAACAAAGGGCAGGAGTTTGTCATCGGCGGTTACACGCCGGGCAATCCGTTCGACGCGCTCATCGTTGGTTACTATGAGGGCGATAAGCTGTTGTTTGTCAGCAAAGTCAGGAACGGCTTTGTGCCGCAGCTGCGGCGGGAAGTATGGAGCCGATTGAAAGGTCTGCAGACTGACGCTTGTCCATTCTCAAACTTACCCGAGAAGAAGCGAACCCAGTGGGCGCTTACACGAGAAGAGATGAAGAATTGCGTGTGGCTCAAACCTAAGATGGTGGCACAGTTCGAGTTCACCGAATGGACACCTGATGGGCATTTGAGGCAGTCGAAGTTTACCAGCTTACGAGAGGATAAAGACCCTCGCGAGGTGGTGCGGGAGTCCGCAACAGGTTGAATGTGCGAGTTCTCGAAGCTCCAAAATACTGGATGACGCAACGCTCATCTAGCTGGCTTATTGTTCAGAATTACGCCGCGTGTTTTAATTTCTTGTGCTCCCGCCAAAGGATATCCAAATAGGAACATCGGGCTATTCGTATCCCGGACCTTCGCCGAAAGGTTGGTACGGCGCTTTTTACCCTGACAGGAAATCCAAAGGATTCGATGAACTGAAATATTACTCGCAAATCTTTAACACCTGCGAAATAAACAACACGTTTTATAGGCCGCCATCCGCTGCCGTTGCAAAAGCGTGGGCAGCGAAAACTCCAGCCGATTTTCTGTTCTCAATAAAGCTGTGGCAGAAGTTCACTCATCCAATAAAGGTTTCTCGAAAAAAATCCGAGGAGCAGTGGGAGAGTGTAACACAGAAGGATGTGGATGAGTTTCGCACCGGCATTCTGCCGTTGGCTGAAGCCGGAAAGTTGGGCGCTCTTATGTTGCAGTATCCAGCGGGTTTTCATTTCACTCCCGAGAACCTGCAAAACATCGAGAGAACACTGAGATGGTTTTACGACTATCCCAAAGCCGTGGAGCTTCGTCACAAGAGTTGGAGTGAAAGAAGTCTCGAACTAAGGGGCCTCTTGGACGAGAATAGAGCAAGCGGGGTTCTGATTGACGAGCCCAAGTTTGCCACTTCGATCCGGCAGGACGTGGAGGTCATCGGCGACATCTTCTACTTTCGGGCACACGGCCGCAACGCCAAAGCATGGTGGAACGCCAAAGAATCTTGGGAGCGGTATGATTACTGCTACTCTCGCGACGAAATCAAACGGCACGCGGCACGGATCACAACCGGTATCAGCAAACCGGGAGTTAACAAGGCATTCGCCTTTTATAACAATCATGCCCGAGCGAACGCGGCGGCTAATGCGATCATGTTGTCACAGGAACTTGGAGTAAGACTCAAGGCCATGCCCAATGAGGCGATGCTTTCCAAGTTTCCGCAGCTGACACAGCGCCCGGAGGATTCACGAGCTTAGTGATGAGGGGAGCGGGCAACGCATTAACCACTACTCGAAGCTTGCCCCACGATGGGCGAACCTCTGGAGGAGACCGAGATGAGAAAAGTAACCGCACAGGGTCAGGTCTAGCATGGCAGCATCGCTCATTTCGGGCCTGCCTGCTCCCCGGACGATTCGCCCCACAGTTGTAAAGTGAAGTGTAAAGTGCGCTCCAATCTGCTGATAACTGTATTCACCCGGTGCCGTAGGCCGCCACCACTGCTGTACCAGTTGTCCTCGCGGCCTTGTAACGTGATGCAGGTTCGAGTTGGTATGAAATGAATTGACGCGCCTGCAATCACATGCCGGCCACGACAAGTCCAGGATGGTCCCATCCGGTGCGCATCGCGTTACGTTAATCGCCCGTACGAGGATTCTCAACAGACGGATTATTTTTTTCTTGGCATGACCGGCTGTTTCGAATAGACTCCGCGGCGACGATGCGGGATGGAGCCGGGCGAGGCATTTCGAAATCTCCGCGCGTAAGTCCTGCTATTTGATAGTTGTTCGCGAATTCAAGCAGTCATCTGATTCGGTACCACGTCGGCTTTCTGGCTAAGGAAAGAGCAGCGTGTTACGGAAAACGGTAACTGGCATAACGACACGACTCCATTGCGAAACTGCGGCTTTTGAACGAATCGTAGGGTGCCTTCGAAGTCTTGACCGATTTGAATCGGACGGTCTGGGAGACTCAATGACCTTCGTTGAACGATTGAACCTTGAACTTTGAACGCCGGAAAGCCGTGAACGGAGCGAAGGGGTTGAACGGCTTGAACCGTTTGAACGTTTGGAACGGTAGTTTTCCGAAGAGCCGTGAGCTTGGATGTTAAAAATAATTTCTCGGCGTGACCTGATCTGTCATTCCTGAATGTTATGGTGGCAATTGTAATTGGGGCACGAACATCCAATGTCGAGTGAGCGCGAAGGATTGAAGAGGCGGTCACTGAGAGCTAAAAGCGGACTTGACCCCTTTCGCATCTCCTTTGCTGTTATCTCCAACGCCGGTTTTCTGTTGACCCACGAAATTCCACGAGTAAAATGGGCGATCCATTAACTATACGTGTGAGTCTCACCATTCGGAGTCGATGATCGCAACGCTACTTCATTTTCGAAAGGTTCGTTCCTTATTGTAGAAGTCAGCCCGTGAAATTTGATGACGACGCCTGCCGCCGAGTGTTATTGTATATTGAACATTCTTAGGTTGCGTTTAGGGGCACTAGGCAACGAGAGCACGAGATGGCTATAAGAAAACAGGAGTTTTATGAAGGGGCAGCACTCTACCTTTTAGCTCGCGCCGGCGAGATTAAAAGTATCCGGTACAACGAGCCGTTCTTTATCGTGAACAACCATTCACAAGTTCTTCTTAAGTACAGTACAAGAGGGCGGAGTCCGTGGGGCTTCACGTTTACTCCGGACGAACAGATGCTGTTGCAAAAGACCGCACATAAGTTGAAGACGATCATAGGTCTTATATGCGGCGCCGATGGCATAGCAGCATTCACTTACGCCGATTACCTGAGCGTGGCTGCTCCGCGCAGTGCTGCAATTCACATAGCGTGCTATCGGCACCACCGCCACCATTATGAGGTAAATGGCCCCGACGGAACATTAGCAGGAAAAGTGGCGCCCTCGGACTGGCGAAAAATACTAGAAGGTTAATGCGACAATGAAACACCGCGATCAAGTCTTGGCTCTCCTACAAAAGCAAATCTTAAATCCGGAAGAGGTAAATGACATCAGCCAGACCGCTGAAGAGGTAGGAAGCAAGTGGGTAAATCTGCTGAGCGGGGGCGTAGGGCAAACGAATGGGCTGATTTACGGATTGGTTCAGAGTGGAAAGACAGGCGTTTTAACTGTTACGGGAGCTATGGGTGCTGATGAAGGTTACCGCGCTGTTCTTATCTTAACTTCCGATAACGACCCCCTTTATGAACAGACGCTTGGCAGAGTACGGGAAGCATTTCCGGGAATGGATATTATCGGCAAGAAGGAATTTAAGGACGCCGATGAGTTCCTCCAACGCATCAAAAGCGGGACATGTGCCATTGTCACCACCAAGAACTCTCGCATTCTCAAGACGCTAATTGAGAACTTTACGAAAGGTAGGGTGCGAGGTCTCACCTGCCTTATTATTGACGACGAGGCGGACCAAGCCAGTCTTAACACGAAAACGGCCCGCGACGACGGTACCAGAAGCGCAATCAACGACAGGCTCGTAGAGTTGCGCGCGTTTTTCGAAAAGAATACATATTTGCAGGTTACCGCCACTCCTCAGGCCTTGTTTCTACAGTCCCCGCGACATGACTTCAGACCAAAGTTCACTGTCTTGAGCCATCCGGGCTCCGACTATGTGGGCGGCGATGATTTCTTCGGCGATGATTCAGAGCTCGTCAGAGAATTCGATCTAGATGACATCACGATCATCGCGCCCGGCTCGCAACCAACTCCAATGCTCGAAATTCCGAGATCGCTCCTTCAGGCTTTGGATGTTTTCGTAATTGGAGCAACCTTTAAACGAATGAACGACGCGGATCAAAATTGCGCTTTTTTGTGTCACGTGAGTACTCGCACGAGTGACCACAAGCATATCGTAGATCTTTTAAGGAAATACAAGGCGGATTTAGCAGCCGGAGTTAAGGCGAAGGAAGAGAAAGTTATTGATAGGCTCAAGACCGCCTATGATGACTTGTCCTTAACTCATGAAGGCTTGAGGCAGCACAACTTTGACGAACTTGTGGAAAATGTTGGATTTTTATCGCCGGGCATCACCGTTAAGTTGGTAAACGGCGAGACTGATGAGGACGTAGCCGTCAAATCACCCCTTAATCTTTTTGTCGGCGGAAATAAGCTCGGGCGTGGGGTGACCATTAAGAATCTCCTCGTTAGCTACTACGGTCGCCATCCAAAAAAGCCTCAGGCCGACACCGTACTGCAGCACGCGCGCATGTACGGCTATCGGAGAAAGGACATCGGGCTATTACGCTTATTTCTTCCGCAAGAGCTCCATATCGTCTTCAAGGCGATAAATAAAATGGAGCGCGGGCTACGAGAACTAATTGCTCGGAGCCCAGCCGAGGAATTCCGCGGCGTCTACATCGAAAGTGGGCTCAGCCCTACCCGAAAAAACATCCTTGCTCCGGGTTCCATTGGGGTGTACTCCGCCGGGAGCAACTATAACCCCGCACAGATCTCGCGTGATGACAGTGTCAAACAATCAACGAATGAGCTAGACAAAAAGCTGGCTAACATACCGAACAAAGACTCTGCGGAGATGTCCATTGAAGATATGCAAGCACTCATCCGGTT
>JBBDNJ010000103.1:0-6231 GCA_040877705.1 Binatia bacterium
ATCCGCTGCCTAATCTCAAAATACGTTAGTGAACTTATGAACCAGAGTACTAAGCAGCCAATGTCCCGAAGGTAAGAAGTTCTCATTTCGTTTGCTTTAGACAGTCCGCTTCTGACGCAGCGTCATGAAACGCGCGGTGAAAATGGAGAACTGGTTTGCGAGTCGTTTACGAGGAGTAGCAGTGTGGATAATCAACTTGACAAGGCTCGGGCTTAAAACTAAACTCCAACGTGAAGTTTGGACGAATGAAAAACCATGGCTTTTGATGCAATCGAACAACTTGAAGCGAAGATAAATCGCCTGATTGAGCAGCATGAGAAGGCGAAGAGAGAGAAAGAATCTATTGAGAGAAAGCTTCAGCAAAAAGAGAGCGAGTGGCATCATCTTAAGGGGCAAATTCGCCAGTACGAGCGTGAACGCGTCGAATTTCGGGAAAAGCTGGATAAAATCATCGGTCAGTTTGCCGGTCTCGACGTGTCGGAATGAGATGGAGTCGGCTGGATGAAAAGATCTTTGAATGTGGAGATTTTAGGCCAGAGTTTTACGATCAGCAGCGATGCCGAGGAGAGTTATATTTTAAGCGTAGCCGGCTACGTAAACGATAAGATGCAAGAACTCTCTCGCGCCTCAAAGCCAGCGGCCAAAGCAAATGTTGCGATGTTGACAGCGCTTAATATCGCCGATGAATATCACCGGTTAAAAGAAGCGCATGAATCAATGTTAAAAAGAGTCAATCAACTTTCCAAGCAACTGTCAGCGAAATTAACTGAGGAGGGTTAAAAAGCTTAAGGTGATTCGTCCCCCTGCTGTGCTCGTGATCGGTGGAGGCAACTTGGAACCAACGATAAATTATAGGGTAGCTGTTCCTTGCCGGCGAAATTGCACCGCCAACTCGCGGAAAATGGAGACGGCAATATGGCGACCACCTGGTAACTCGGTTCAAGTTGACCCATTGAAACGGCATAATGCGGGGGGAATTCTTAAGCAAGGCGGCGTGGAAAAGATGAGGATTCGGGGAGCAAAGATAATTCAACTTCTGATCTGTTGGGTTCTTGGGTTTCGGGGTTATCTGCGCGCGGCGCGCCCCTTAATAGAACGCTTTGATAGAATTGTGGACTTGGCGCCAGGTACGGCAAAATACACTCCGGTGATTATTTTGACCGGGGGGGCGACTCTCTAGAGGGCCCACCCACTTGATTCGACGAACAGATTTTTAGTAGGTATCTTTCCCTCCGCCGATTCTTTCGTCTTTCTAACCCCGCCGTGGATTAGCTGTGGGGAATTCACATGGACGAGAGTAAGCGTGCCCTACGCGTTGCGGCATTGTCCCAACGAAGTTCTCTTTCCACCCCAAAATATGTTTCTTGGAGCCGCTTGATCCAAGCGCGGGTGCTTGAATCGTCATTCTATCGACGCGCTCAGGCCGTTGCGTTTTATAGCTCGGTGCAAAATGAGGTGAGTACGGACGATATCGCGGATCACGCGTTGCGGGTCGGAAAGAAAGTGTTCTACCCGCGATTCAGTCCAAATCAAGCCCTATTTGTTCTAATTCAATCGGCCGCCGAACTAAGTCCCGGCACATTGGGAATCCGTGAACCTTCTGGAGAGACACTGTTGGCGGACCACGGCGACCTTGATTTATTAGTTCTTGTTCCCGGACTAGCATTCGACATACACGGCAATCGTTTAGGTCGGGGTATGGGGTGGTATGACCGCGTGCTACGGAGTCTCGGTCCCCGAACGACGCCTGTAGGGCTAGCTTATGAATTCCAAATGGTTGACAGGGTGCCGACCGAACCTTGGGACGAAAAAGTTAAATATATTTTTACCGAAAATCGGTTGATCGATTGTCAGAGAGTGCCAGAGCAAACCACGTTGGTTTGCTGATTTTATCTAAATTAGGAAAGGAGGGGTTGTTGTTGGAACAGAGTATCTTGTTCGTTATCGTAGGCTTGTTGGTCGGCGTTGGGTCAGTCTTGGCTATTTTCTGGATCAGAAAAAGACAGGGGCAGATAGCAGTGCAAGCGGCGCAGAATACTGCGGCGCGCATCATCGATGAGGCCAAGAAAGACGCGAACGCGATCAAAAAAGAGGCTGAAATACACGCTAGGGACAGCGTTCAGCAAGAGCGCACAGAGTTTGAAAAGGAGGTACGTGAAACCAAGCGGGAACTCCAGGCGCAGGAAAAGCGGCTAGTTGTTAAAGAGGAAGGTTTGGATAAACGTGTTGATTCTCTTGAAAAGCGGGAGAATGAGTTGGGACGCCGTGAAGCGTCGCTCAAATCCAGAGAAAAGATGGTTGAGGAGAAATCCGCCGAATATGAACGCCAAATCAATGCTGCAAAAGAACAGCTTGAGCAAGTTGCGGGCTTAACCCGGGAAGAGGCCAAGAAAAGCCTTATTGAAGAGATGGTCGAGGAGGCTAAGTACGAAGCATCAAAGCGAATTCGTGTCATCGAAGAGGAAGCAAAGTCGGAGGCGGCTCGGAAGGGACAGAAAATTGTTGCTTTAGCCATCGAAAGGTTGGCCGGCGATTTCGTGGCGGAACGTTCAGTGACCGTCATGCCGTTGCCGAATGATGAATTGAAGGGAAAGATAATCGGACGGGAAGGGCGCAATATTCGCGCGCTGGAGGCGGCTACCGGTATTGATCTCATCGTTGATGACACTCCCGAAACGGTGGTTATATCGGGGCACAACCCCATTCGACGCGAAATTGCACGGTTGTCCTTGGAGAAGCTGATTTCGGACGGCCGTATTCACCCTGGCCGGATCGAGGAGGTGGTGCGCAAGTCAGAGCAAGAAATCGACGAAGCAATTCGGGAAGCCGGTCAAAAGGCAATATTCGATGTCGGAGTTCACGGAGTTCATCCCGAGATCGTGAAGCTTTTGGGGAGACTTAAGTATCGATATAGCTATGCGCAGAATGTGCTGCTCCATTCGATCGAGGCTGCATTTATTTGCGGCGCGATGGCGGCGGAATTGGGATTAAATGAGAAGCAAGCCCGACGTGCAGCGTTGCTGCACGATATCGGCAAAGCGGTGGATCATGAGGTGGAAGGCTCACATGCGATTATTGGCGCAGAATTGGCACGCAAATATGGCGAATCGCCGAAGATCGTCAATGCTATTGCGGCTCACCATGAAGACGTAAAGGCGGAGACTATATTAGCGCCGTTGGTTGACGCTGCCGATGCGCTTTCGGGCGCGCGCCCCGGGGCGCGTCGAGAAATGATGGAGAGTTATACACGCCGGTTGGAAGAGCTTGAGCGAATCGTCAATTCCTTTAGAGGGGTGGAAAAGTCTTATGCTGTCCAGGCGGGGCGAGAAATCCGGATTATGGTCCAGCATGATTTGGTCTCCGATGACGAAGCGGCCCGTATGGCGCGCGAGATCGCAAAGAAGATCGAAAACGAAATGACATACCCGGGACAGATAAAGGTTACAGTCATTCGTGAAATGCGGGCGGTGGATTACGCAAAGTAAGGGGCTTGGTTCAATGCGGGTTTTGATTCTTGGAGACGTGGTGGGACGACCCGCCCGACGGGCTATTCGAGACTTGGTTCCATCACTGGTCGAGCGGGAGAGAATTGACTTAGCCATCGCCAACGCTGAAAACGCAGCCGGTGGAATCGGTGTTGATATCAAAAGTGCCAAGGAGTTGCTCTCGGCTGGTCTGAATGTTCTCACCTCGGGGAACCACATCTGGAAGAAAAAGGAGATTTATCCGTACCTGGACGAGCATTCAGATTTGATTCGTCCGGCGAATTATCCCGAGGGCGCTCCTGGTCGAGGTTGGTGTGCGTGGCAAAACGACAATGGTTTAAAGGCGCTCGTCGTTAATGTTCAGGGGCGGGTGTTTATGCCTAACCATGTCGAAGATCCTTTTCGCAGTGTCGATGCGATCTGCAGGCAATGGGGTCAGCATTCGCCTGTGGTAATCGTCGATATGCATGCTGAGGCTACGTCCGAAAAGAGCGCTATGGGATGGCACTTAGACAGCCGAGCATCGATCGTTTACGGGACGCATACTCACGTGCAGACATCCGACGAGCGGATTCTTCCCGGCGGTACGGCTTATATCACCGATGTTGGCATGTGTGGGTCTTTTGATTCTGTGATCGGTATGGAAAGAGAAACAGTTATTAAGGGTTTTGTTAGCCAGTTGCCCCGACAATTCGAAGTCGCTAAGGACAACGTCGTGCTTCAAGGAATTATCGTCGATGTCGACGATAAAACTGGTAAGGCTCGGGAGATCAAGCGGCTGCGCCTGCCTTGGGGAGGGTCCGCGCTGACATGCTAAACGTCCAAGCGCAGATGGAAGTAATCAAACGGGGAGCGGTGGAGGTCCTTTCGGAGGAAGAATTGGTGGCAAAATTGAGGCAGGGTCGTCCACTGAGAGTAAAGGCCGGTTTTGACCCTACGGCGCCGGATTTACACCTCGGCCATACCGTGCTGATCCAAAAAATGAAGCAGTTCCAAGAGCTGGGCCATGAAGTCGTTTTTTTAATTGGCGATTTTACGGGCATGATCGGCGATCCGTCGGGAAAATCTGAGACCCGTAAGCAGTTGACCCGCGAGGAGGTGGCTAAAAACGCGGAGACGTATAAAGAACAAATTTTTAAAATCCTCGATCCAGAGAAAACATCGATTGAATTCAACCACCGATGGATGGAGAAACTGGACGCAGTGGCGCTGATAGAGTTGAGCGCCAAGTGCACAGTGGCCCGCATGCTTGAAAGGGAGGATTTTAAGCAGCGTTACCAGGGGCAGCAGTCTATCAGCATTCACGAATTCCTTTATCCGCTGATGCAGGGATATGACTCGGTCGTGCTCAGCTCGGACGTTGAGCTGGGTGGTACGGATCAGCGCTTCAATCTGCTGATGGGTAGAGAGTTGCAGCGCGAGTACGGCCAGGAGCCGCAAGTCGTGTTGACCATGCCGCTTCTCGAAGGTACCGACGGCGTGAACAAGATGAGTAAGTCGCTCGGAAATTACATCGGCATAAACGAATCTCCAGAGGAAATGTTCGGCAAAATAATGTCGATCTCCGACACCTTAATGTGGCGTTATTTAGAATTCCTCAGCGACTTGGATTTGCAACGCATCGACACAATGAAAGTGGAAGTCGAGAGTGGAAGGGTTCATCCAATGGATCAGAAGAAGGCCTTGGCCAAAGAGCTGGTCACGAGGTTTCATGGTGCAGAGGCCGCCGAGGGAGCTCGCATTTACTTCGAAACCCGGCATCAAAAAAAATCCTTGCCAGTCAACATTCGCAAACAGTTTTCCGTCCTCGGGCGCGTATGGATTTGCCGTTTACTCGTGAATCTGGAATTCGCCGCGTCCGCGAGCGAGGCGCGCAGGCTGATTGCCCAAGGCGCGGTTAGAGTCGATGGGCAGGTGATCAGGGATGTAAATTTTCAGTTTCAAAGCAGCCTTCATAGCGTAATCGAAGTAGGCAGGAACCGAATCGCTCGGAACGCAGGATGACGGTCGTCTCGCGCCTTGGCCTCACGATTCAATGTCTGAAAGATTGCTGTAGTCGCCATCTCCGTTTGAATGTATTGTGGGGAGAAGTTGCGACAGAATTCCTATCGCCTTGACAATCATCGTGATGATGCTTAGTTTAATCTGCTCGCAAGAAATCTAGTTAAATTCGCACAGAGTTTTAAAATATTTTTCTCGCCTAGCTTGACAAGTTTTGATCCGGTAGATATAAAAACATTTCGTTCGTTTACGGGCGAGACTTTTGGTCTTTGAAAACTAAATAGTAGCAACTGCCATTTATGAGCAGTGACGGTTTAGGGTTTCCGTAAAGCTTTTGAGCACAGCTATCGTTACTCAACAGTCAATCACAGCCTAAAGGCTGGATAAAAGAAATAACTGGAGAGTTTGATCCTGGCTCAGAACGAACGCTGGCGGCGTGCCTAACACATGCAAGTCGAACGAGAAAGGGGCTTCGGTCCTGAGTAAAGTGGCGCACGGGTGAGTAACACGTGGGTAACCTGCCTCTAAGATTGGGATAACCTGTCGAAAGACGGACTAATACCAAATAAAACCACAGTTTCTTCGGGAACAGGGGTCAAAGGTAGCCTCTATTTATAAGCTATCGCTCAGAGATGGGCCTGCGTACCATTAGCTAGTTGGTGGGGTAACGGCCTACCAAGGCAAAGATGGTTAGCTGGTCTGAGAGGATGATCAGCCACACTGGAACTGAGACACGGTCCAGACT
>JBBDNJ010000104.1:0-6216 GCA_040877705.1 Binatia bacterium
AGATGCTACAACTCTGGAAATACGCGACATGCGCGAAACTTAGTCGAGCCGCACGCCCTCAGTCAAGAAAAATTAGTATTGTGTCCCCGGATTTCCTTCCCCCGGATCTCCTCCCCAACGGTTTCGGACCTCTTTCTTTCGCCCGCCGCTAGTTCGGGCTCCTCGGGTTGGCGAATCTAGTCCCTGCGTAGTATCCTGACAAAGATTTTATCGAGAGGGTGTTCTGATCTCTTATGCCGACGATCAGCGTTTTCTATGGCATTGTGATTCAAATGTTTTGGCGGGACCACGCGCCGCCGCACTTCCACGATCTTTACGCCGAGCACGAAGCGCTGATTGATCTGCGAGACTTTCGCGTCATCCGTGGCTCTTTGCCACGTCGGGCAATGGCGTTAGTATTGGAATGGGCCGCAGAACACCGAGATGAACTGATGGAGGATTGGAACCTATGCAGCCAACTGAAAAACCCGAAAGCAATCGAACCGCTGAGGTAGAACCGGCGATACGCCATACCGTTTCTTGGCGTGTGACGTCCGTGGCCCCTTTGCCGGATTTTCGGCTGCGCGTGAGTTTTGTGGATGGGACGGCGGGGGAAGTCGATATGCGCGCGTTTCTAAGCAATCCAAACATCGGCAGCACGATCTTCGAGCCACTGCGGAACCCAGCGATGTTTTCTCAAGGCCAAGTCGTGCTGGGCGTGATTCAGTGGCCCAATGGCGCCGACCTTGCTCCAGATGCGATGTATGATGCCATTCGCGAACACGGCGTTTGGATCCTGGATTGAGGCGGTTATCAAAAAGACGGCTTCCCAAAAGCGTCAGTTCGCTTTTACCGTTTTATGAGAGAAAACGCGGCTAACTGAAAGCTAACCATCTCAGGCGCCTCGTCTCTACGTCACCAGCACGCTTTTCAGTTTCGTCACCATCTGCGCGTCGAGTTTGAAGAGTCCTGAAACGATGCCGTCGATCACGTCGACGCCAACGGGTGTTACGGTCAGGTTGGCTTTATTCAAGAGGGAGAAAAGGGGACATCGTATATTTCCATTTCTTTTTGCGGTCGCCCTCATAGTCGTCGGCTTGCGCTCAGACCAAGTTCGGCGGCCATGCGAGAAACCTAGCCACCGGAACCATATGGGGTTCTAATTCTTCAGCCGATAACCCCGCTTCTCAGCATCGGAGATACACTGTTGCTGTTGATTCCGCGCCAAGACTGTACCGAAGAATCCATAACCGCTGGTTTCGCAGGTAAGCACATCGCCTTGACTGTTTACCAGAATGGTTCGCTCGGTTGCGCAGCCGGCTAAGATCAATACAAGGCAAATAAGAAATATCGCTCGCATAACGGTAGCGCAAATATATAATCTTCAGGTGTCCGTTAGCAACGGACTGAGTTGTTCGAACCATGCACCGATGCCGCCGTGATAAACGTAGTCGGCAATATCGTCCAAGGGCGTTTCGTCGCGGTTGACGATCGCCAGTAGGGCACCATTGCGCTTGGCGATAACGGGGAACGAGGCGGCGGGTTGGACTTGGAGCGAAGAACCGATGACGATGAAAACATCCGCCGCTTCGGTCCAGGCTTGGGCGCGGCGCATAGGTTCGGCCGGCATTTGCTGACCGAAGGAAATGTTCGCCGATTTCAGAAAGCTGCCGCAGGCGTCGCAGGTAGGCGCCGAAAATTCTTCTCCCAAGCCTTCATAAACACTGGCGGGTTCAAAGCGCTTGCCGCAATCCAGGCAGGTGACCAGGCGGTCGGTGCCGTGGATCTCGACGAGTCTTTCTTCGGAAACGCCGGCAAGCTTGTGCAGGCCGTCGATGTTTTGCGTGATCAGGCCAAGCAGCTGCCCGTGCTGCTCGAAGTCGCGGATGGCGTAGTGGCCGATATTCGGCTTCACGCTCTTGTAGAGCTCGTAGGTCGCTTTCTTTAGTCGCCAATGCTGAATGCGCGCGGGTTCGCTGGCGACGAAATCCTGGAAATAAACCGGTTGGTACTTCGTCCAAACGCCGCCTGGGCTGCGAAAGTCTGGCACGCCGGACTCGGTGCTGATGCCGGCGCCGGTGAAAAAGACAATGCCGTGGTGGCTTCGTATTTGCGCGGCGAATTCTTCGAGCTGCATCCCGGTTACGCCGAATTAAGATGACACATTGCCCTTTGGCGCTGTTTCGCCAACAATGACGTGAAAAAAAACTCTTTCAAATTTAAGCCTCGGCTTTCATGCTACAAGCCATAACTACAGGAAACATGAACTTCTTGTCAAAAATGAATCGAAACTCAGACCCTAGATGACTGTTAACCACACTGCGACCGGTCATGTAAAAAGTCAAATTTGTCCTTGACCCCATTGGCCGCAGCAAGTAACCTCCTTGCAACAATCCACTAAGGGAAGGTCGTATTTATGATTTCATCCTCTGTCCGTTCTGATCTCGCGCCGACGGGCAAGCTGCGCGTTGGTATCAACTACGGAAACCCTGTGTTGGCGATGAGAGATCCGAGCAGCGGAGAGCTGGGTGGCGTGGTAGTTGATCTGGCTCGCGAACTTGGCAGGCGGACTGGCTTGGCCGTCGAGCTTGTTGGCTTTGAGTCGGCCGGAAAGATGGTTGAAGGCTTACAAGCTGGTGCTTGGGATGTTGCATTCCTCGCCGTCGACCCGGGGCGTGAAGGCGAAATCAGTTTCACGGCCCCCTATATAGAGATCGAAGGCACGTACCTTGTGCCGCCCGGGTCAGCGCTTCGCGCCATCGCGGACGTTGACCGCGAGGAAGTGCGCGTTGGTGTGTCAGGTAAGAGCGCGTACGATTTGTTTTTGAGCCGGAGCTTAAAACACGCGCAACTGGTGCGGGCGTCCAGCCCTGAGGCTGCGTTCGAACTGATCGTTGCAGGCAAGGTTGACGTGCTCGGCGGCGTGAGACAACACCTCGTAGCGAACGCCGCGAAGCTTCCCGGATCGCGAGTGATCGATGGCCGATTTATGGCGATTCAGCAGGCGCTCGGCATTCCAAAAGGCCGTGAGGCCGGCGTGAATTACCTTCGTGAATTCATCGAGGACATAAAAGCTTCGGGCTTGGTTGCTCAGGCGATCGAGAAAGCCGGTGTTCGGGGCGTATCGATCGCGCCGAGGGTGACCGAATAAGGGACAGGTTTAGCATGGTAGCATCACTGCTCGAGTTCGATCCTGGCACTGAGCCTCAATGAAGGAACCAAAGATTGAATCGCAAGAGAAAGACAATCGGGCGCTGCCCAAATTGCTATTTCTATCGGGCTTTCTGTATCTGCAACGCCATACCGAGAATTGAATTAAGCACTAAGATTTGTCTTGTCGTACACGCCAAAGAGCTGAGGCGAGCCACCAATACGGGCCGGCTCGCGCTAAGAGCTCTAGTGAATAGCGAAATGCGGGTGCGAGGGGAAAAGCGTGAAACTCTCGACCTGAGAGACCTCTTAACCCCTCAGTATCGGACATTGCTGTTTTATCCCTCAGATGATGCCGTGGAATTAGATAAAGAACTTGTCGCGCAAGACCCGGCGCCGATTCAGCTCATTGTTCCCGATGGAAGCTGGCGACAGGCGAGCAAGGTTCACTACCGTCACCATGAATTGAAAGACGTGAAAAGGGTGATGATCCGCACTCCCAACATCTCGAAGTTTCATTTGCGCGCCCAACATAGACGAGAAGGGATGGCCACCTTGCAGGCTATCGCCCATGGTCTTGGGGTGATCGAAGGCGATCTCGTGAAGGCTCAATTAATGAAGCTTTATCACGTGAAGCTTGAGCAAACCCTATTAGGGCGTGGGCTCTTCGGTGCCGCCAAGAACTTGAACTGAATTTAAGCCGATCGAAATCCATCCTCATCGCCGGATTGGCCAGATTATGGGCCAGCCATCCTGACCCTAAAATTCAAAAGAGCTCCTTGCGGTTAGAGATTCCAAGGTTTTCCTGAAGGCTCTTCAACTAAAGACGGAGCAAACAGGGTAGACGGTCAAAAGAGATGTCGATCAGAAGCGAGCACGATCTCTCTGGATCCGGCTTAAAACCCGGATCGATCCAGAGACACGGACTTGTGACGGGTAATCTCGTTGAGCTCCGGCTTAGACTTGAGGTCTGCTGCCACGATGGCAATTAAACCATCCCGCAGCCAAGCGCGCCATCTTTTGCAGGGTAACCGGCTTCGCAAACAAATGGGTCGTTCCCGGGACGATCGCCAAATGTTTGATCGTTTTGAATTTCCCATGAGCCCTCCGTTGAGATCTCTATTTTTTAGATCCAAATGCCCCGGCTACCGCGTTGCCTCATGCTTGCTGGTGACGGGACTCCCCGTTTGCCCAACAAAACCAAATTAGCGTGAAGAGCACTAGCACCACAAGAGAAAAGAGTTCTTGTTTCCTAGGAAAGTCCACCAGCTGCACAGAACCTTCACCTGTCGTCGATATTCAACGGCAAGGTGCGTGCCCTAATCAGAAATGCCGGTGCTGATTGTAGGGCGTTGGACTACACGCCTGATACTGGGTATTCCGTGGCGAAACGGCAACTCAACTGCCACTATTGTCCTGGCGCGCCTTGTGCGTTTAGATAGAAGTGATATCGCTCCAGGCTAGGGATGGAGGTTCAGGAATCATGTTGTTTAGAAACCGCGATCACGCCGCGCGTTTATTGGCTCGCAGGCTGAGCGTTCATTACAAGAACAAAAATCCTCTGGTTCTCGGAATTCCCCGGGGCGCAGTACCCATGGCGAGAATCATCGCTGATGCTTTAGCGGGTGAGTTCGATGTAGTGCTGGTTCGCAAACTCAGCCATCCGGCGCAGCCCGAGCTTGCCATCGGCGCCATCGACGAAAGCGGTAATGCATTTTTGACGGACTATGCGGCTGATCTGGATGCCGAATATCTCGACTCGGAAAAGCAGCGGCAGTTTGACGCACTGCGCCGGCGTCGGGCCCAGTACACGCCATTGCGTGCACCGATCGACCCTCATGATCGGATCGTGATTGTCGTAGACGACGGGGTTGCAACCGGCTCGACCGTGACCGCCGCCCTGCGGGCGTTGCGCGTCAAGCAACCGCAGCGACTCGTTGCTGCCGTGGCGGTGGCATCTTCGGAGGCGTGCACGGCGATGGCGCAGGAAGCGGATGCGACGGTCTGTCTGAAAGTGCCGATCAAGTTTCATGCAGTTGGACAGTTCTTCGCCGACTTTGCTCAGGTCAATGACGACGAGGTGGAGGCGGCATTACGGCAAGCCACGGCAGCGGCTTCAGTGAATGGTTAGCCTGCTAAAATGCGGGGCAGAACGAGTGCAAGTTCTAGGTCTCGAGAGTGCGGATATGAGGCACCCGCCAGGCTACAACTAACGTTAGAACAACGACGATGGCTCCCATCGCCGCCACCGCTAACGGCGCGCCGATAAAATGCGCGGCAACACCGGCGAATAAGGCGCCCGCCGGCATCAGGCCGCGATCGAGCATGTAGAGGCTCATGACGCGGCCGCGCAACTCGTCGGGAACGATAAGCTGGAGCATGGTATTGGTACTTGCGAGGAACACCATTTGGAAAGCACCCGCGACGATCAAGACTATGAGCGCTAGAGGGAACGAGGTGATTTGCGAAAACAGCATGATAGAACTTCCCACTAGCATCAGTCCCTGTTGTTTTACTTGCTTGGCAACAGAGGCGAGGGTCAGTACCGCCAGAACGGCTCCAACACCCGGGGCGGCCATCAGCATGCCGAGACCTTCGGGTCCCACATTTAACACATCCTTCTGGAACACCGGCATCAAAGTTTGGTAGGGAACGGCAAAGACGCGCGGCACATAGGCCAGGATCATCAGCGCTAGCACGGCAGGGGTGGACCCTACGTAGGCGAAGCCCTCTTTGAGATTGGCCATGGCGGAAGACCGGATTGCTTCCTTTGGTCTCGGAGGTACGTGCATTGAATAGATCATCACCAATACCATCACATAGGCGGCGCCCTGCACAAAAAAGTTTCCCGCCGCGCCAAACATGGCTATCATGACTCCACCGAGTGCCGGGCCGAGAACCTTCATGAGATTGAAGCCCGCTGAGTTGAGTGCGATGGCGTTGACGAGTTCCGCTTTGGGAACAACGCTGGGGGTCTACCATCGAAATTTAGCAGGTAGCGAGACCAGAAGTAATTCTGTATAGAAGTCTCTGACGAGGGTGTGGCTCTTGGGGTCAGTGGCCTGTGTATTCAGGCTCGCTTTAGCC
>JBBDNJ010000105.1:0-6215 GCA_040877705.1 Binatia bacterium
AAAAGCATCGTTCGCATTGAGAAATTCCCGGTCGCTATAGTCGAAGTTATCGCGGTAATAGGGATGAAGGTGCAGCGGAATAAAATGAACCGATGTGCCGATCTCTTTCTCCCGCATGGCCTCGATGAACTGGTTGCGATCGATCTTTAGGCGCTCTAGATTCAACTGAATCACAAACAGATGCCAGGCGTGTTGGACATCGTTCCGGTATGCTGGAAGGCGAATTTCTTCAAGCTTGGCAAAAGCGTTGCGGTAAATCATTGCGATGCGCTGCCTCGCTTCCCACAGCTCGTCGCATTTCTTGAGCTGCTCAAGGCCGATCGCGGCTGCAATGTCGGTCAAGTTGTACTTAAATCCAGGAGATAAGATCTCGTAGTACCACGATCCTTCCTTGGTATAACGTTTCCACGCATCATGGCTGATGCCATGAAGACTCATCATGCGCATGCGCTCCGCGACCTCATCGTTTGCTGTCGTCACCATCCCGCCTTCGCCTGTGGTGATCGTTTTGGTGGCATAGAACGAAAAACAGGTTGCATCTCCGAGGGTGCCGATCCACTCGCCCCGATACTGCGCCGGCAGCGCATGGGCGGCATCCTCGACGACCTTGAGGTTATGCCGGCGCGCAAGCTCCATTATTTCATTCATGTCGCAAGGCTGTCCGCCGAAATGCACCGGCATGATTGCCTTGGTTTTCTTCGTCACTGCCTGAGCAATCTTTTGCGCATCGATGTTCAGCGTATCGGCACGGCAGTCCACCAAAACCGGCTTGGCTTTGAGGTAAAGCACTACTTCGGCGCTTGCCGCGAAGGTCATGGTCGGCAGTATCACCTCGTCGCCCTCGCGCACGCCCACCGCTTCCAGCGCCAGGTGCAGAGCCGCCGTGCACGAGTTGACTGCGATCGCATGACGGGCGCCGACATATCGGGCGAAGTCCGATTCCAGACGTTTTGCTTTGGGTCCGGTGGTCAGCCAACCCGAACGCAGCGTCTCGACAACCGATTCGATCTCAGCTTCGCCGATGGCGGGTTGGTGAAACGGCAGAAACGATGAGCTCATCCGCGACTCCCTATCGTCATTTAAATCGGCTCATGTGACCGGCTACGCTTTTCATGAAATCATCTCCCAGTTATTTCCGCGCGCCGCCCGTTTGGCACGGACTATACTGCGTTTCCCACTTCAACAGCGGCCTGACCGCCCCTCCCCACGAATCGCCCCAGTCGCCGCGCGCTGAATCTCCTTCCATGGTGTCGGAAACCTGAAAAGCAATCACGTCACGCTCGTATGCTTGTTTAGTGACGTTCGGCACCATGCTAGCGACGCCCACGTTGACGAAAAGAGTTCCTTCGGATAGCAGGTTGCCGGGAATCCACGCGGTGCTCACATAGCGGCCTGCCGGCCGCGGCCGCCGTCGCCAATCGAGGTCCTGATCCACCGCGGGGAAAATCTCGACACCTTCTTCGTTGAGAAACTCATACCAGGGCGACAAGATTAGGCCTGCCCGGAGCACGTCGTACTCCATTTCAATGGCTATGGCCTGACGGATATCCATGACCTGGCTGACCTGTCCGTCCTGCGTTCGCGCCTGTACCGCCCGCAAGCGGACGACGTCTCCGCCCGGCGCCTTTTCACGCGGCCACTTACGCGATGCCGTCGTGCCGGATCCGGATTTTAAATAGAAACCGACAGTTTTGTGGGACGGGCCATCCTCCACAATCGTCCCTTGGTCCAGTAAGATCACTCGCTCACATAAGCGGATAATCGACGGCATGTTGTGCGAAACGAAAAGAACCGTCCGTCCGTGACGGCCGACGTCTTCCACTTTGTTCAAGCACTTTTTCTGAAAGTTCGCATCGCCGACCGCCAAGACTTCATCGACGATTAGAATCTCCGGCTCCAGGTGCGCCGCAACCGCGAAAGCCAGGCGCAGATACATCCCGGTAGAATAGTGTTTGACCGGAGTATCGATAAATTTTTCGATCTCGGCAAAAGCGACGATCTCGTCAAATTTGCGCGCGATCTCCATCCTTCGCATCCCCAATATCGCGCCGTTCAAATAGATGTTCTCCCGCCCGGACAGCTCGCCATGAAAACCGGTGCCCACTTCTAATAAGGACGCTACTCGGCCGCGGATGTCGGCAAACCCGGTCGTCGGTTCCGTGATGCGTGAAAGGATCTTGAGCAGTGTGCTTTTGCCGGCTCCATTGCGGCCGATGACGCCGACGACTTCGCCTTGCTTGATCTCGAAGGAAAGACCTTTTAATGCCCAAAAGGTATTGTCCTCGCCGTCGGGAGCCTGACCGTTGGCGCTTTGAAGCTTTGCACGAGCGCCGCGCAACGGCGCGGCAAAAGCATCCATCAAGGCCTCACGCAACGTCCTATGACGTTGTTTGGCGCCGATCCGATAGAGCTTGCTTAGATTCTCAACGTGAATAGCGATATCACTCATGGCTTTAGCTGACCGGAGACCACGAACCGACGACGGAATGTGCCTCCCCCTCCGTTTCCTGTCATTGCTCGACTATGCTCTGTCCTCGGTCTTTCGTCGTCCATTGCTGCTCTTCCGTCTCCCGTCTCCGGTCTTCGGTCTATCTCTTTCCTTCTACACCACATCCGCAAAGGTCTTTTCGACGCGTCGAAAATAGAAAGCGCCCCCAACCAAAATGGCTAGAGCCACGACGGAAGAGACTACGATGATTGGCCCGGGAGCGGTGTTCGTGCCCAACAAACCCCAACGGAAACCTTCCACGACGCCAACCATGGGGTTTAGCCCGTAGAGCGTGCGCCACGGTTCCGAGAGAAGGCTGCTGGGATAGGCAATCGGAGTGGCGAACAACCAGAATTGCGTCAAAAAAGGAATCGTGTGGCGGATGTCGCGGAAGCGAACGTTCATGGCTGAAAGCCACAGGCCCACTCCGAGCGACGTCACGACCGCAAGAAGGAAAAAAGCCGGAACCCAGAGCGCATTGACAGTAGGGAATATACCGTAGTACAGCATCATTCCCAACAAAACGACAAACGCCAACGCGAAATCCACCATACCCGAGAACACAGTTGCAATCGGGACTGCCAGACGCGGGAAGTACACCTTCTTAATTAAGTTGGCGCTATTGACCAGGCTGTTCGAAGCCTGGTTCAGACTATGAGAAAAGAACGTCCACGGCACGAGCGCGGCAAAGCTGAAGATCGGGTAGGGCACGCCGTCCGAGGGTATCTGGGCTAGACGGCCAAAAAAAATACTGAAAATGACCATCGTAAAGAAAGGCTGAATAATAGCCCACGCCGCTCCCAATAGCGTTTGCTTGTAGCGAACTTTGATATCTCGCCAGGCGAGAAAGTACAGGAGTTCGCGGTATTCCCACAGCTCATGCAGTTTAAGCGAAATCCATCCACTTGATGGCTCAATGCGGATAACCGGAGTCTCCACCGTGCTTTGCTTCATTATCATTAAACGATTTTCCCCAAAGATGGTCTCATTGTGAGAGAGTTTTAAATCCAATAGTTTCGGTAGAGTTCTTAAAATAAGACCCAGGTCGAATAACACTGACGAGCGCTCAATGTATTCTTTGGCCAGGCGGATCTTGTCCGGCAGAATTCGCCTGACATACTCTTCTTCGGGATTCATGAACTGACCCATAAGTTTCGCTTCATCTTGGTATTTGAGAGAAGCCATGTCGGTCACTCCCGGCCGTATTTTCAAAATCTCCTCGTAGTCCGATCTAAACAGCTCAACAAATTGCCGAACCTCGGGGCGCGGGCCGACAAAGCTCATCTCGCCTTTCAGTACGTTGATAAGTTGGGGGAGCTCATCGATTTTGGTCTTGCGCAAAAGATGTCCTATTCGCGTGATACGCGGATCGTTGCCTACTGTGAGAGGTAAACGTTGACTCGATGGATCTTGCACCATGGTACGGAATTTATAGATGAAGAAAGGTCTGAACCCTCTGCCAACGCGTTCCTGCCTGAAGAAAATCGCACCGGGCGAGTCCAGCTTGATAAGCAAACCGACCGCGAGCAAAACGGGAAAAAACAACACGAGGCCCAGAAAGGACCCGGCAATGTCAAATACACGCTTTGCCACCGCTAAAACTCCCTAACGACTTCAGAGAATTCGCCGGGTTTAAAGGAGCGACCTTTAAAATAAAGTGTAAATGAAAGGTGCAACGGCAGAACCTGAAGTAAAAACCACCAGGCTACCGAGGAGAACAATGAAGAAAATAATGGGCAAGAGCCAAAATTTCTTCCGTTCTTTCATAAACGACCATAGCTCCAACAAAAACTCACTCATTGGGATTCTCCTAGTTAAACAGTGAGCAGTGAACAGTGAGCAGTGAGCAATGAGCGACAAGCGGTCAGGATTCTTGCTGTTCGCTGCTTACAGCTCACTGCTTACTGTTAGTACTGCCTCTTCAAATGCGATGCCGCTCGCGGCGTTCGGTTCACGCGGTAGCTGTCCAGGTCCGGTCTCAAGTGCCGGCCCATGGGATCCTTTCCCAGCCATCGTCTAAATAGTCCGATCGGCGTCACGATAAAATAGAAAATAAACCCCAGAATAATTCTTGTGTTGATCCAGCCCAGGACATGACCGAGCATCATCCAACCCTTGTAAATCCATGTTAAGCTCTTGGGATACACCGCGCCCGGAATGACAAGACATGCCGCCAGCGCCATGGCCCACCACCGCGGATCTTCATTACGGAGAATCAAGGGCCATAAAGCTATGGCAGCAAAAATCCCGCCGACCATGAAGCCGAAAGATCGCAATTGTTTGCTGGTGATGTCGTTTTGCATATCCACCTCAATAGTACTGTCAGCAGTAAGCTGTCAGCAGTGAACAGGAAGCCGTAAGCAGTAAGACGTCGGTCACCTGCTTACTGCTCACTGCTCACTTTCTTTCTGCTTACGGTAGAGAACTGCTTTACGTAGTCCGTATGTGAGGGCAAGACACTCATCGAGCGCTTGGTACAGGCGATCATAGTCAGTCCCTGTCAGATACCCGAGGCGTAGCGCCAGCTCTAATTGAGTATCAATCTCGTTGAGGGAACCGATGGCATTGGACAAATAGTTTGAGAATTGTTGTCTAGTGCGACCGGCAGCCCCTTCCGCCCTGTGAAATAGTTACCTGGGAATATCACCTTTCAGCCGATTTCTTAGATACCTCTTCCCGTATGTGGTTTTCAGATATTTCTCTCGATGCAAGGCATCATTGTTATTCCTGGAAGCTTCATAGTAGACCAGCTCGAAAGGTATTCGGTAACGAGTTGAACGAACGTTTCCATCGCTATGATCACTAAGACGTTTCCTGAGGTTTCCCGTACAGCCCACATAGAAATTCCCGTCCTTGTTGCTCTTCAGAACGTAAACGTAATGCATGGTTATTTCACAGGGTTTGAGGGAGCCGAAACGGCTGCGCGCCTTAATTGCGACGTTAAAGCGTATCATTCTTCTTGTGGGAAGTTCCCTGTTAGCTTATAGACGTTAACCGCAAAATCCATAGTCTTCTGCCAGGCAAGAAGGCTTCGATGTGGCTTCTTGCTGCTCCCACTCACCTCGCTACCCTCTTCACTGCTCTCTGTTCACTGCTTACTGCTCCCGGCATCAGTCCAGCTCGAATTCCTGTTGCCAGTCGGTGTCGCCTTCTACGGGCTTCTGGTCCGCCTTATCGAGAACACAGTTCTCCAGCACGAGAACATCGATGGCGGTGCGCATGAAGCAGCGATAGGCGTCCTCGGGCGAGCAAACGATGGGTTCGCTGCGTACGTTGAACGAAGTGTTGACCAACAGCCCGCAGCCGGTTCTGGCTTCGAAGGCTTTGAGCAACCTGTAGTAACGGGGATTGGTATCTTCGTGCACGGTCTGAACGCGGGCCGAATAGTCGACGTGGGTGGCCGCCGGAATATCCGACTTCGGAACATTCAAAAGATCGATGCCCCAGAGCGCTTGCTGTTCCTCAGTCGGCTCGATGCGCCGCTTTTCGACCACGGGCGCTACCAAAAGCATGTACGGGCTGTCGGTGTCCATGGCAAAGTAATCCGCGACCCGCTCGCGCAACACCGAAGGCGCAAAGGGGCGGAACGATTCACGAAATTTAATCTTGAGATTCATGACCGATTGCATCTTGGGATTACGCGCATCGCCCAGTATACTGCGGGCGCCCAGTGCCCGCGGCCCGAATTCCATTCTGCCTTGGAACCATCCGACCACCTTTCCATCCG
>JBBDNJ010000106.1:0-32851 GCA_040877705.1 Binatia bacterium
GATAGCCCAATGAATAGGACCGTAAGCGAGATAGCCATTGAGCAAACCGATCGCAAGGACCGTGGTGACGGCGCCAAGGACCAACACAACCGACCGCACGCGCCAGAAGAAATCAATAGAGCGCATGCGCAAAGCAATACTCGCCAGGACCAATCCGCCCACGATTGCGAACGGGTCACCAAGATTCACATTCAGATGTCCGGAGTTGGTGGGGACAAGAATTTGGAAAAAGGCGGCAACCGAAGCGCCAATCCCAATCAACCAATATGAAATGCGTTCAAGGGAGTCGCCGCGGATTAAAGCGCGAGGCAAGGCTTCTTTCGGCGATCCCGTCCTTATCCGCCGGAAGCCGACCCACGCCGCATTGCCGACCAACGAGAGGATCGACAGGACACCGATTGTGACGCCGATCAGAACGCCTTGTTCAGGCGTCAATCCAATGCGCGCGAATGCGAATGCCGCGCTGAGTTCGCGAAATCCCCATCCGGCGAAGCTGATCGGCAGGGAAGCCACGAACATGACAACCACCGATGCGGCTGTCGTTGAAATGATCTCCAGCTGAGGCCGTAGGCTTTTGGCAATGATGATATACGAAGCCAGCATCGCTCCGTGCATCAATACCGTAATTCCGATTAACCGAAGCGTTGCAAACGAAAAAATCTGCCCCGCCAACTGCCGGATAAGGCGACGCTGCCTCGCCGTCAGTCCCAACAAGACGACGAATATCAATGTGCAGCTTCCGGCAACGGCATAGCGTACCAGTATCAGAGCGTCTTCATTGAACGATATGGGGAAGCGTCGAAACACGAGTGCGAGACCGATCACGGCGGCCGCCAATAACACGAACAGCGCCGCGAGACGCTCTAGTGCAGTTAAAAGGAAAATCGTCGATTGCGGAACTTGAAAGCGATGAAGGACAACCGAACGCGTAAGGCCCTGACCGAGCAGATTGAGGAGCATCATTCCGCCAACGAGGCCGTAGATATTGGCCCGGAAAGCGTCACTGCGCGGCACGTTGATATTGTTGTCGCGGAGAATGAAATAAAAGCGGATGGAGCTGAGATACTGCGACAGCAGGATGCAAGCCAGCGAAACAAGAAGCGGGCCGATTTTGATTTCAGCGACGACGTTGAGAAGACTCTTCGTATCGATAAAAAGAAACAGTACGAAGATTACGGCAATGGATAGCCCGACTCTTATCGACTTGAAACTGAAGGACATGTCGCAAAATTTGTCTGGTTGACGTTTCCGATTCCGTCGAAGTGGCCGGTTGCCGTTTGTTTTGACGAATTCTACATATTGACGTTGGAATTCTTGCCACTCGATGGGCCGCGGCCGTACGCCGCAATAGGTGTCTTACAAGGTGTCAACGGATTCGGCCTCAGACTTGCCGAGAGGCATCGTTGGGTGAACTCGGCCATGCAGTCGCGTCCGATGACGGCGCAGAGACCCCTTGCTAGGCCTGGCTCCACTTCAGGGCAACAGCAAAAAAGTGTCATCGATGTCGATCTCTTTCCGTTTCGGGGCAGGAAAATTGGCAAGATATGGCTCGTGCGGCAGCGGCGACATTTGGCTCCAGTGGTCGCTCGGCACAACGGACTTCCTATCGTGGGGTTGTTCATGCTATGAACAATTCAGCTCATTGTCTACTCTGAACCGTGGTTGGACGCATGTCAGGCAACCCTGACCGTTTATCGGACGAATCCGCCGCGCCGGACCAGATCCTGCTTGGCGTTCTCAATGCCATTGAACGCGATGCGCAGACCTCGCAGCGGACCATCTCTCGCGAACTCGGGGTCGCCCTTGGCCTTGCCAACGCCTATCTGAAACGCTGCGTGGGAAAGGGCTTGATCAAAATCAAGCAGGCGCCGCCACGCCGCTATGTTTATTATCTCACGCCCAAGGGATTTGCAGAGAAGACGCGCTTGACCGCGGAATATTTTTCCGCCTCCTTCACCTTTTTCCGAAGAGCGCGCGAGCAAATGTCCCAATTAATCGCGCAATGTGCGGCGAACGGATGGACGCGGATCGCTTTCGCCGGCATTTCCGAACTAGCCGAGGTCGGGACACTGTGCGCGCATGACTATCCGGTAAGCCTGGTGGGTGTCATCGATCCAATGCAGGCAGGCACACGCTTTTGCGGTCTGACGGTGCACGCCACATTCGCCGACCTCGATGCCGTTGATGCGGTCATCGTAACCGGAATCAAGGAGGCGGAAACTATCTTTCGTGCGATGGAGAACGAGATCGGGAATGGACGCGTACTGGCGCCGACCTTGCTTGGATTGCCTATCCGGTTTGCCGCCGGTGCGCCCCCCGCTTCAATTCGGGCCGCGGAATGAAACGCTGGTACGCTGTTTACACGCAGCCTCGGAATGAAAGCCTCGCCACCGAGCATTTGGCGCGGCAGAGCTTTGACGCCTACTGTCCGCGGTATCAAAAGCGACGCAGTCACGCCGGCCGGATTGATTTCGTTTCGTCGCCGTTGTTCCCGAGATATGTATTTGTCGCCTTCGACCCCGAAACGGCGCGTTGGCAAGCCATTCGTTCGACGCGCGGCGTTGTCGATCTCGTCAGGAACGGGCTGGATCCGGTGCCGGTGCCGGAATTCATCATCTCGGAAATTCGCACACGCGAAGACGAAAACGGATTTGTTTTGCTCGGCAACCACCTGAAACTTGCGCGTGGAGATAAATTCAGCATCGCGGCGGGGCCGTTCGCGGGACATGTCGCTATTTTTGAGGCAAGACGCGATAGCGCACGCGTGATCGCGCTCTTGTCGCTGCTCGGCGGCAAGATTGTCGTAGAGTTACCCGTCGGCGCCGTCGCGCCGGTGACCTGATCTTGTTCTCAAAATTATTGCGGCGAATCGGTATCATTCATTGCCGGCCGTCATCAATCTTGTCGAATCGGCATTACCGTCGAAGAGCTGCGGCCAAAAGCCGTCAAGCTGCGACACATGCGGGAATTTCTGTATGAAAAGCGATTCAAGAAAGGCAAGCGTCACAGGCGCGTTTTGACCGCCGGCCTCCGGCCTGTGGCCGGCGGTCATGCTGTGCAGCAAGGCGCCGCGCTCGACAAGACGCAGCACATGGGCGGCGTAGTTGCGGCAAATCTCGCTTTCCATCTCCTGGAACGAGAAGGCGTTGAAGAAGAAGTCGAGGGAGCCTTCGAGCTTTGGCAATTGCCAGGGTGCTAATTGATAGATACGCACTCCGGTGGCTGCCGGCTCCAGCACGATATGCGCGCTCTCTTGCGAAACGCGAGTATCCACTACCGCCACTTCGCCGATCGATTTCAAAAACTGCGTCGAAAGATAAAGAACGGGCGGAATGTCGATGTTTACGATGACCCGGACTTCAGGGTTGAGCGCGATGTGGGCGAGTGAATTGAGCCCGAGGCCTGGGCCGATTTCAAGTATCGAGGTCACCTGTCGAGGTGGAACTCGTCCATAAAAATCTGCAACACGGCTCAGATACATGACGAAGGCCGGAACGATGGCATGACCGCGCCAGATGAATGCGTCGTCCGCGCCGCCATTGGCCAGTCCTGCCGGCGGACGTATGTCGGGAAAGGCGCGAGCGATCTCATCCATTGCCAGTCGCGCATGCTGGCGGCTCGCATCCCTGCGGCGGCGATACTCGGCTGACAATACGCGCCGATATTCGGCGACGATTTGCCGGGGTCCGGGAAGACTTTCGATCGTCTTCCAAAGAAAACGTTTCCAAAATGTTGCGGGCAATTCCGGTTGAGGCACGCCGCCGAGCGCAAATCCCTTAAGCAGACGCTGGTTGGTTCTTAGGTCGGCAAGTCCGGCGCGGTCCAATTCGCGCATGATGCGCTCACAATATGTGCGCCAATAGGCCGTCGGATTCCATAAAGGTCCGCCACGCCCGGCTTGAGCCATCATGGACGTTAAAAGTTCGGGATCATCGGCTAACGCCTTTGATCGCGTTTTGGAGAGTTCTTCAGGCGCCTTCACAGTTGTGCCTGGCTCCACTGCCGCCGTCCTATGATCCACGCAGGCTATCCCCGTACCGGATGGTAAATTCGTGTGCGCACAAATGCACAAAATGCCTGGGACATCCACGCCAAACGTAAAAAACGACCTCGCTTGACTCACTAGGCTCTAGCGGTGCCTTGCGTTTGTTTCAATGATCTTCACGCAACGATTTGGTAAACGCCGGCAGGTTTGTGGCGTGGCTTCTTCGGCCGCCCGTTGGACTAGCCTCAGGTTGCATGCGGTCGAAAAATGCGAGCCAGCGTTAATGGTATGGAGGCTATTGGCCACTGTAGCCCCTTTGCAACCTGCGCCGCGTGATCACTCATGACTTTCGGCTTCGGCTCTCGTCTTGACTCCGATGTTCAATTCATGAACACTGAAGCTTCGGAGGAAACCCGGCCGGTAATTCCGGCCGAAATGGCTTCTAGTTTACAGGGAAAATAGCCTATTCGGCTGGGTGGCTGAGGTCACCCGGAGTGCGGTAGCTCTTGGCCCGTAAATGCCGCCAGGTCTTCTTCGATTAGGCTCGTATTTGGATCAAACGCCTCTGCGCAAAAGCAGGAATCCGACATGACACGGGAATTGTGTATTGACGGCACGAGCATCCATGACGGCAGCGACTGCTACGTCATCGCCGAAATCGGCCACAATCACCAGGGCAGCCTCGAGCAGTGCAAAAAGATGTTCGATGTCGCGAAGGAATGCGGCGCCAATGCTGTGAAGCTGCAAAAGCGCGACAATCGCACGCTGTACACGAAGGCGATGTACGACAGCCCTTATGTCCACCGGAACAGTTATGCGCCGACCTATGGCACGCATCGCGAGAAGCTTGAGTTCGGCCGAAGCGAATACGAAGAACTGATCCGCCACGCCAAGACGATCGGCATTACTTTCTTCTCCACCGCCTTCGACATTCCGAGCGCCGATTTCCTGGCCAAGCTCGATATGCCGGCCTACAAGATCGCTTCCGGCGATCTTACGAACATTCCGCTCCTTCGCCACGTTGCCAAAATAGGCAAACCAATAATCATCTCGACCGGCGGCGGTACGATGGAAGATGTCGTGCGCGCTTACTACACGATCATGCCGCTCAACCGGCAGCTCAGCATCCTGCAATGCACTTCGGGTTATCCCGCAGAGTTCGAGGAACTGAATCTGAAGGTGATCGAATCCTTCCGCGAGCGCTTCCCCGAAACCGTGGTCGGCCTCTCCTCGCACGATAACGGCATCGCCATGGCGCTCGTCGGCTATGTGATGGGCGCACGCATCGTCGAGAAGCATTTCACGCTCAATCGCGCGGCCAAGGGCACCGATCACGCTTTTTCGCTCACCCCGGAAGGTTTGCACCGCATGATCCGCGACTTGCACCGTGCGCATATCGCCATGGGTGATGGCGTGAAGCGCTGCTATGAGAGCGAGCAGGCGCCGCTCTTCAAGATGGCAAAGAAACTCGTGGCCGCGCGCGATCTTCCCACCGGTCATGTGCTCAGTGAAGCGGATGTCGCGCTCAAGTCGCCGAGTGATGGGTTGCCCGCTTTCGAGTTTGACAACGTCCTCGGCATGCGGCTTAAGGCGCCGCTCAAGACCGACGATAATATCCTTTACGAAGCGCTCGAGCAGGTTGCGGCGCCGCGGCAAGCCGCGGCGCGTTAAAGGATCGCGGCCCGCTATTGGGGCCATGCTTGCTCCGACAATGAATACTGATCCCGATCCGCTCTTTTCGGTTCGTAACCGTGTGGTCGTGGTGACCGGCGGGGCGGGGCGGCTCGGCGCGCGCTTCTCCAAAGCACTGCTGTCACGTGGCGCCAAGGTTGCCGTGTTCGACGCCGCCGATGCGAAACAATCGCGCGCGCGCTTTGACGGTCTTGGTTCCAATTCCTTGCTGCGTTTTGAGCAGGTCGATGTCGCCGAACGCTCTTCGCTCGCGGCGGCGCTTGCGCGCACCGAAGAACAATGGGGCGTCCCCGACGGGCTGATCAATGCCGCCGCAATCGACGCGCCGCCCGACGCGCCGCCCGAAGAAAATGGGCCTTTCGAAACTTATCCCGTCGCGTCCTGGGAGCGCGTTATGGCGGTGAACGTCAAGGGCGTGATGCTGTCCTGCCAGGTCGTGGGCGCGGCGATGGCCAAGGCGGGGCGCGGTGCGATCGTCAATATCGCTTCGACCTATGGCCTCGTATCGCCGGACCAAAGCCTCTACGACTACCGGCGGGCGCGCGGCGAGACTTTTTACAAGCCCGTCGCCTATTCCGCGTCGAAATCTGCGCTGCTCAATTTGACACGCTATCTCGCGACCTATTGGGGGCAGAAAGGCGTGCGCGTCAACACGCTGACGCCGGGCGGCGTTCTTGCCGGGCAGGAACGCGAATTTCTCGAAGCCTATGCACGGCGCGTGCCGATGGGCCGCATGGCACGCGAGGACGAACTTGACGGTGCCGTTATATTTCTCCTCTCCAATGCCTCCTCATATATGACTGGCGCTAATCTCGTGGTCGACGGCGGCTGGACGGCATGGTGAGCCGCGTGACCGAAGCTCTCGCCAGAACACAGGAAGCAACACTGCCATTTCCCGATCGAATCGGGAATTGGATCGGCGGAAAGCCTTGCGATGCTACCGCTCGCGAGTTCTTCGACAAGCTCTCGCCGCACAACGGCTCTCTCCTCTGCCGCGTTGCGCGTTCGCGCGAAGCGGATGTGGGCGCGGCGGTGGGCGCCGCCGCCGCCGCCCAGCCGGCCTGGGCGCAAATGTCTGCGGTGCAGCGCGGCGATATGCTTCACGCCGTCGTGATGGGTCTCAAGGCGCGTGCCGGCGACATGGCGCAGACGGTAGCCGTCGAGACAGGCAAGTCGCTCAAAGACGCGCTCGGCGAGACGAAAGGCGCCATTCAACAGGGCCTGTTCATGGCCGGGGAAGGCATGCGCCTCTATGGCCGCACGACGACGAGCGGCCTGCCTAACAAGCAAGTCATGACATTGTGCGCACCGCTCGGGGTCGCGGGACTCATTATCGCCGCCAATACGCCGATCGCCAATGCGGCTTGGAAAGTGTTCCCGGCGCTGATTTGCGGCAATGCCGCCGTATTGAAGGCCGCGGAGAATGCGCCGGCGACCGCCTGGCTGTTCGGCAAGATCGCGCATGAGGCGGGCCTTCCGGCGGGCGTGCTCAACATCGTTCAAGGATTGGGAGCGGAAGCGGGACGCGCCTTGGTCGCTGATCCGCGTGTCGCAGTGCTGAGTTTCACTGGCTCGACGGCGGTCGGCCGCGAGATTGCGCGCGTCGGCGGCGAGCGCTTGGCGAAAATCTCACTCGAGCTCGGCGGCAAGAATCCCTTCGTCGTTTGCGACGATGCGGACCTCGACGCCGCGGTGGAATGGGCGGCGCTGTCGGCTTTCAGCAATGCCGGACAGCGCTGCGCCTCGGGCAGCCGTATTATCGTCTTCGATGCCGTGTACGACGCGTTCAAGGCAAAGCTGCTGGAGCGGGTACGAAATCTGAAAGTCGGTCCGGCCGATACCGACGACTTTGGCCCGGTTATCAACGAGCGTCAGCTCTCGGCCATGCTCGCCACGATCGAACGCGTCCGCGCTGCGGGCGCTTCCGTTCTCGCCGGCGGCGCACGGCTGACCGATCCGGCGCATGCGAGAGGGTTTTACATCGCGCCGACGGTGATCGAGGGCGTCGGAGCCGAGGACGAGATTTCGACCAGGGAACTCTTCGGGCCGATTGCGTGCCTCTATCGCGTGTCCGGGTTTGAAGAAGCGGTCGCGCTTGCCAACAACTCGCCTTACGGACTCACCGCTTGCATTCACACGCGCAGCCTCGATCGCGCTTCGGAATTCGTCCGTCGTGTAGAGGCAGGGACCATATCTGTTAATGCGGGTACGTATGGCAGTGAGCCGCATATGCCGTTCGGCGGCGTGAAGCAATCCGGCAATGGCAGCCGCGAGCCCGGCCCCGAGGCGATCGACTTCTATTCCAATCTCAAGAACGTTTACGTGACCGTAAACCCATCGCGCGTATGATGGCGAACCAACCGCAAGTCCTGGCCGTCATTCCCGCCCGCGGCGGTTCTAAGCGCTTTCCACGCAAGAATATCTATCCGCTTAAGGGCCATCCGCTCATTGCCTATACGATCAAGGCGGCGCGGGATGCGACGCGACTCACGGATTGGCTGGTCTCGACGGATGACGCGGAGATCGCCGACGTCGCCTGCCGCTACGGTGCGCCGGTGCCGTTCATGCGGCCGGCGAATTTGTCCGGGGACACCGACCGCAACAATGTCGTGGTGCGTCATGCCCTGCAATTCATGGAGGCACGGACTGGCCGCCGCTACGACATTTTCATGTTGCTTCAACCGACCTGTCCGATTCGCAGTGCCGCGCATATCGATCAGGCGGTCGAGCTCTTGTGGGCCTCTCCGCTCGATACGCTCGCGAGCGTCAAAGGGCCGATCGAGAAGCGTGACCCCTACATCAAGGCCGTTCGCAACGGCGTGCTCGAGCCTTATAATCCCGCGGAGGACCCGCGCGCCTACGAGCCCTGCTATATGTATAATGCGGCCATCTACGCGATGAAGCGCGACTTTTTTTTGCGTGAGAATACGTTCGTTTCGCAGCGTTCTGTGCCGCTGTTCATGGATCGTTTTCATTCCGCCGATATCGATGACAAAGTCGACGCGCTGATCGCGGAGGCCTTCTTTGACCATCTTGACTGGAATCCCTTTGGTGATCGTTCCAAGACCGATGCGCCAGCTCTGGCTCACACGGCCAATCGCTGAATTTCCCGGAGACTCGTCATGCAGAAATGCCGTCAGCTTACTGGCGTAATTCCCGTCGTGCAGACGCCGGTTCACGAAAACGGCGCCATCGATACCGATGGTATCGGCCGTCTGATCCATTTTCTCACAAGCAAGAGGGTCGGCGGGCTCTGGGTGCTGGGCACCGGCAGCGAGGACATGAACTTGAGTTTCGAGAAACGGCTGACCGTCGCGCGGGCCATGACGGCGGCCAATGGCGGCAAGCTGCCGCTGATACTCGGCGCCGGATTCTACTGCATGGACGACATTCTCGCTTTCATGGACGCGACCAAGGATCTGGAGTTCGACGCCTATCACGTCATGCCCTATCACCCGGTGATGGGCCTCGACGGCGTTGAGAAGTTCTATCGGGATATTGCCGGTTACGCGTCCAAGCCGCTGTGGATGTACACCAGCGGCAACTGGTGCCGGTATTTCCCGCCGGAGTTCGTCGGCCGCCTCAAGCGCCATCCGAACATCGCCGGAATCAAGTTCAGCTCCAGCCGCACTACGGATCAGATTTCCGTAATTGGCATGGCGGAGCCGGATTTCCAGGTCATCACTGCGGTAGCAACGCAGTTCGTGATGGTTCTATCGGTCGGCGTGGCCGGAAGCACGACCAGCCTCGCCGGAGCGCTGCCGGAGCCGCTGCAGGAAATCTATGATTTGTGGAAGACCGGCAAGCACAAAGAGGCGCTTGCCGCGCAGCATAAGTTCAATGCTTTCCAGGCGCGCTTCCCCAAGCGCGCCAAGGAGTGGAATTTTCTCACCGGCGCGCACGAGAAATACATCTTGTCGCTGCGCGGCATCTGCAAGCCGTGCATGACGTCCTACTACACCGAGCTCAACCAAGAAGAGCAGGCGCAGATGCGCGCGGCGTTGGAGGAGTTCGGTTATGCCATGCATCTGGAGCAAGCGGCGTGATTTCAACATTGGCCCGCAGCATGTATCGGGATTCGCTGCGCGCAAAGGGCAGGTCGCGTATGCATCACCCAAGTCTGGTAGAGACTCTCTTGCTAACGCGGGTTTGCGATCTCGACGAAGCGATGCGCGATCCCAAGTTACAAGAGTTTATTGAGGGTTTTCAGCCAAGTTACCTTCTTGTTGCGTTGCCTAAATCTTCTTCGACTTACTGTACACTCGCGCTCGCAAAGATTCTCGACGTCGAGATCTACAAGGACATCGTTACTCAGGACGTTTTTACTCCTAAGGATTTGAGCATCCCTGGCATTGTTAACGCTCGCAATCGAAGAACAATCTCTCAAGTTCACCTCACGGCGACCGGCGCGAACATTCGGATTATCAGAAACTTTCGGCTTCCCTTTGTTATCCTGCTTCGCAACATGCTCGATGTTGTAGTCAGCATGCGCGATCACATGAATGTTAACCCATTCTTCTCTTCGATCTTAATTCCAAACGATTATACGAAGTTGAGTGAAACAGAAAAGCTTGATTACATTATCGATACGGCGGTGCCGTGGATGATAACTTTTTATACGTCATGGATGCAGTCATATTTGCGTGGTGATGTTGAATGCGAGTTTTTTTTCTATGAGGACATGGTTCGCAATCCAGTCAAATTTTTTCAAGATGTTTATGCCCGGTTTGGGCGTCAAGTTAGCACTTCGAACCTAACAAACGTGCTGACCGAGGTTGAAAAAAGCTTTGAGACACGTTTCAATGTCGGAGTTCCCGGGCGCGGATCCGCCGAACTTAGCCGTACGCAGATCGACAAGATACGCCGCCATACACGGTACTACCCAGGAATCGATTTTACTTTGATCGGACTATGAACCTATCGCTAGGCAGTACATGAGCCAAATATCAGTGATTGACGCGGGTATAAATGGGCGTCGGGTTTTGTTCCTACCAAAGAATAGCCGCACAAGCTATTTTCAGAATCTCCTGATGGCCGGTCGTAAAGAGTTGAGTTGGGAGGTGCACGTTGTCTGCCGCGATTTCGAGCGCCGCCTGTGGCGTGACGCGGCGCCGGACGAAAAGCTGTTGCACGCGTTACCGGATTTCGGCAAGCAACAGGCCTGGGAGGATGATCCCGCTCAGGTCGCGGAAATTGATGCATTTATAGGCGAGTGCGAACGCACAAGCCGTTTATCGGCGGGCCGTATCCTACTGACGGGAGAAAGAGATATCGGTCGCGGCTTTTCCCAGGGGTTCTATTACTGGTTTAGCAACACGCTTTCTCGCAGCGCGCTACGCGATAATACGGAACCTTTCCGCATAGTGCGGCGCATCTTTGCGTTTGCTCGCAGCACCATCTCAGCGGCGCAGCCGGACTTCTTGCTCTCCGGCGAATGGGCCGACCCGCTTTGTCTCAGCTTCAATATGGTGGCCCGCGCGATGGACATTCCATGTATCGTCAACCGTCCCTCAAAACTGTGGGGCGGCCGATTCTATTGGTCGGACGACCAGCAATGGTTTAATCGAGCGGCCCATGCGTTGTGTGAACAAAAGAATTTGCAAAACGCTCCGGTAAGCGAGCGCGCACAGGAACGTATCGCGAGTTTTCGCGCCAAACCCAGCACCCTTGGTTATGTGCGCAAGAATTGGGACAGCGACGACCGCCGAGGTTGGGGGCGCGTTCATCTGGACCTGGCCCGTATGGCCGTACAAGAAGTGCGGTACCGTCTTAAAGGGCGCCGAGGACCTTCGCCAAAGCCGACGCTGCAATTGGCCGTAGAATATTACCGGCGAGCGTGGCTTAAAGCTCGCCAGTCGCATTTTTTCTCTCAGTTTTCTGAGGAAGCATTGCGCGACAAACGCTACATCTTCGTCGCACTGCATAAGGATCCCGAGCAGGCACTCAATGGTCAGGCAGCTTTTTGGTCGAACCAGTATAACACTGTCTCATTCTTGTGCAGTATCATACCGGCGGGCTATTCGCTTCTCGTGCGTGAGCATCGCAGGAATACGGGCCGCCGTCCAACGCGATATTACAAGGAACTGTCGCGGCTTCCAAATGTCCATCTGATTGACGGCTTCGATGATCAATTCAAATACATCGCTAATGCCGATCTGATTATAACCGAAAATGGCTCTACGGGTTGGGAGGGACTGCTCCTAAACCGCCGGGTAATCACGCTTGCCGAGCATTTTTACCAAAATCCAAGACTGGCCCACCGTGTTCGCGATCCCGAGCTGCTGGCATCCACTGTGCTTGGCTTGCTGAGCAAGCCGCCGATTTCGGACACTGAAGCTCATGACCAGGCTTTGGGTCGACTTCTCGATGCGGAATTGCAAACAACAACGCCGCTGGACGATGCCAATTATTCGGAAACATTTAAGTTGCTCGGCCGCCTACTCTCGGCTCCAACATGGCGGACCGCCGAAACCGCGCTTGTGACCTCGACCAAATGACCGAAGCCTTGTATTTTGTCCCTGTTCCGGAGTTTGAGCGTGTTCGCAAGCTCAACACCGGGAAATTTGAGCGAGCCGCTCTGTTCGCCGATCTTTGCCGGCTGAATACGTTATCGATGATCGCCTATGCTGGCTCCGGCCACATCGGTTCGAGCTTCAGTTCGCTCGACATCGTCACCTGGCTATTCCTGAACGAGATGAAGCCGCAAGCGGTCGGCGCCAACGGAGGCGGCGATCTGTACTTCTCCTCCAAGGGCCATGACGCGCCCGGACTCTATGCTGCGATGATCGCCTGCGGGCAATTGCCGGCGGACGGCCTGCGCAAGTTGCGCCGGCTTGGCGGCCTTCCCGGCCATCCGGATGTGGGAACGCCGCACATCGCCGCCAACACAGGTTCTCTGGGCATGGGTATTTCCAAGGCGAAGGGCATGCTCGTCGCCGACCGGCTTCTCGGGCGCGAGCGCCGCATCTTCGTGATGACCGGGGACGGAGAGCTGCAGGAAGGCCAGATTTGGGAATCACTGGTCTCAGCAGCCAATCGTCGTCTCGGGCAGATTACGGTCATTGTCGATCACAACAAACTGCAATCGGACATCCGGGTGAGCGAGACGAGCGACCTGGGCGATCTTGAGGCCAAGTTCTCCGCCTTCGGCTGGCATGTGGCCCGGTGCGACGGTCACGATCTCGCGGCATTGTCAGATACACTTGATCGCAATCGCAGCATCAGCGATCGGCCAAAAGTGATCATCGCTGATACGGTGAAAGGCAAGGGCGTATCATTCATGGAGTCCTCGATGCTCCGCCCCGGGGAACTCTACCGGTATCACTCGGGCGCGCCATCGCCTGAGGATTACGCCCGCGCCGCCGATGAACTGATCGTACGAGCGAACCGGGCGCTCGATGTCGCAGGGGCCGAGCCGCTGCGTCTTGAGAAAGACGTGCGCCCGACCCATGCAGCGCCGCGCGCGCCCGAAAGACTCATTGCCGCCTATAGCGAAGCCTTGGTCGCCCAGGCTGAGCGTAACGAACGCATCGTGGCGCTCGACGGCGATTTGGTTCTGGACACCGGTCTGATCCCGTTTCGGGACCGCTTCCCGCACCGGTTTATCGAGTGCGGCATCGCCGAGCAGGACATGGTGTCCCAGGCCGGCGGCATGGCTCTGCAGGGCTTGCTGCCGGTGGTGCATTCCTTCGCCTGCTTTCTGGCCGCGCGCCCGACCGAACAAATCTACAATAATGCCTCGGAGCGGACGAAAGTCATCTATGTCGGTTCGCTCGCCGGCGCGGTGCCGGGCGGACCAGGGCATTCGCATCAGGCGGTCAACGACATTGCCATGCTCGGTGCCATTCCCGGTCTGGAGCTTGTCGAGCCGTCCTGTGCTGCAGAAGTCGGGCCGCTTCTCAATTATCTGCTGAATCAATCGCAAGGCAGCGGATATCTCCGGCTTGTCTCCATCCCGTGTGAGATTCCTTACAGTCTGCCTCAAGATTACCGGCCCGTTCCAGGCCGGGGCGTGGAACTGCGGCCGGGCAAGGACGCGGTGATCATCGGCTACGGCCCCGTGCTGCTGCCGCAGGCTTGGCGCGCGGCGGAGATGCTGCGCGAGCGTGACGGTCTTGACCTTGCGGTCGTCAATCTGCCGTGGCTCTCGCATATCGACCGCGACTGGCTGCGTCGCACGATTGGCGACCGCCGTGCGGTCTTCACGCTCGACAACCATCTTGTCGATGGCGGCCAGGGCCGCATGATTGCCGCTGCGATTGCCGAGCTGAATCTTGACCGCTCGCCGCTCGTGCGGTGTTTCGGGCTAACGGATTTTCCCCTGTGCGGTCAGAATGACGAGGTGTTGCGTACTCATGGGCTCAACGCCGCAAGTCTCGCGCAGAGCATTGTCCGCGCTGCTGATGCGTAGGTCAGCAAGGAGAATCCAATGGACCAAAAAGTAGGCACGGAATTTCCTTCGCAGGATTTGGTTGGTCGGCACGTCCTAGTATTGCTTCCGCAAAGCAGAAAGGACACCAGCAAATACTTGGTGAGTTTATTTCAAGAGGCCAAACTGCGATGGAACTGGCGGATTTCTATGGTCGGTGAAAACGTTGATAGGGCGCCGTTTGAAAAGTTACTGGCGCCGAATGGAAATTTCTATTCGCGCCCATACCTCCTGCGTGTTCAGGAATGGGAGGATGATCCCGAAGCGGTAGCGGCCAATGAGAGTCGCTTCCGTGAGGCAGAGCTAGTATTGGGAGTGCCGGCGGGTAGGCAAATTCTAGCGGCTGGGCACAGCATTGGCCGTGCGTTTAATGCACCGCTGATATATCCAAAAAGAAGCAAATTGCTGACCAAAGTCCTCCGAAACAATAGGGAGCCTTACCGGATATTACAGCGGGTCTATCGCCATGCCGAGGAAATTATCGAGTTGGCAAAGCCCGATGTGATCTTTGCTTGGGAGAGAGTGACTCCAATCAACAGCATGATCTGTACCGCTGCTGCGAGCCGCCATATCCCATGTTTTGTTCATCGTCGTTCCAAAATCCATCCGGATCGTGGCTACTGGACGACGGACAGAATCATGCTCAACCCCGCTATTGTGGAATTAGCACAAGCAAAATGCAACCTGGGTGAGTCGGTATCCGAGGAGGCCAAAGCATACATACAGGCCTTTCGTGATCAGCCGAGTATGATCAAATATATTGCAGCAAGATGGCGGGATAAATCACGACGGGGCATCATTCGATGGCACGTCACATACGTGCGCATTATCTTCCGAGAATTGATTAATTCATTTCGTGGTCAGGATCGATGGGCGCGAGAACCAGGCTGGTCCCGCATATTTCGCTATTACCGAGGGCTATACTTGTCCAGCCGCCAGCAGCGGTTCTTCTGTACATTGGACGAGGGCGCGCTGATGAATACGAAGTACGTTTACTTTCCTCTTCACAAGGAGGCGGAACTCGCCCAAACGTTCCAATCAACGCTTTGGCATGATCAGCGCAATACAATACGAGTTCTGGCGAGCATGCTGCCGTTTGGCTATCGGCTGCTCGTTCGTGAGCATCGTCTAAATTATGGACGTCGACCCACTCGCTATTACGAAGAGCTGTTAAAGTTGCCGAATGTCGTGGTTATTGATCCTTACGATTCTCAGTTCAAATATCTGCGCAATGCTGATCTCATCGTTACCGAAAATGGCTCATCTGGTTGGGAAGGACTTTTGCTGCGAAAGCCGGTGATCATCCTTTCCTCCACCTTTTACGATGGCGCTGGACTGGGGACCAAGGTGAAAGATCCTGATCAGCTCAACGCTGCTATTCTAGATGCCTTGACCAAGGCGCCTGTATCCGACCCTGAGGCTTATGATCAGGCACTTGGGTATATGATCGATGCTGAGAACGAGATGACTTTTCCGATGACTGTAAAAGGTATGCCGATCGCACTCGATCGGATGGCGGAAACGCTGGGGCCGGCGCTGCAAGAGCGCGAGGCTTCCCCGGCACCGCCGGCACGGGCGTCTTCGCGGAGCCATTAGACATGCTGCGTACGATCCTGAAATCGATCGATAAGGTGGCCGCGAAAAAACTTCTGCCCGCTTGGACGCCAGACTCGTTGCGTCGCCTCGCCCAAGGGGCAACGCGGATGCTACAATATCGCTATCATGTTCATTCGATGAAGAAGGCGATCGGCGGCCAAGCTGCCAATCTTGAAGACATCGCCGCGTTCTTGCGCGGACATGCCATTCCGGTGCGTGCACCGCTCGTTCTTATTTCTCAGGTTCAGCGATCGGGCGGCTCGCTTTTAAGCCAGCTCTTCGACGGTCATCCCGCGCTTGCCGCCTATCCGACTGAACTTAGATTTGGATTTTCGCAGAATGATCAATGGCCATTGGTTGATCCACGACAAGACCACGATCAGAATTACGAATTACTTGTCGATCTCAAATTATGCAGGTTTATGCAGCACGGCTACATCAAAGGCGGCAGAAAATTATTTTCACCAGAGCAGAGAAAAATGGTCGAGCGTCAGGTCGAACGTCTCCGGTTTTTTCTAGTGCCGCGCATTCAATATCTCGTTTTCAAGCAATTATTCGAGAGCGCTCCCCCGAAATCTTCACGAGATATTTTCGATCATTTTTTCACAGCAAATTTCAACGCATGGCTCGACTATCAGGGGCGGTTGGACGAAAAGAAATGGATCACCGCATTTGCTCCACGGCTGGCTCATGATGATGTCCGCACCGCCGCCTTCTTTGACAGCTATCCGGACGGGCGCCTCATTCAAATTATTCGCGATCCGAGGACCTGGTATCCTTCGGCCAAGAACCATCGCAAATCAGTGCTGGATGGAAAAAAATCGGGGGATTTGCTCGCGATGTGGGTCGAATCGGCGGAATCGATGCTGCGCAATAAGGCGCGCTACGGCGATCGGGCGATCATCCTGACTTTTGAGAACCTGGTCGGCAATACGGAACGTACTATGCGCGGCCTCGCGCGCGAACTCGATATTGATTATCATCCCATTCTCCTTCAGCCGACCTTTAACGGCGCCGCGATTCAGGCTAATTCCAGCTTTGGGATTGGCCAGTTCGGAGTTATCAAGTCGCCGCTCGCGCGCGCGAGTAAACTATCGGAAGCCGAGCGTAGGATTATCGAAGGTAATTGCTTGTCACTTTATGATAGTCTGGCGGCAAAAGAGCTGACCGCGCGGGCGGATGCGGAAGGCTCGATGAAAGCTCATCGCTTCACTAAGCAAGTCTAGCGTCTATTTAAGGCGTTCCCAAGTTTTCACGCCCGTTAGGAAAAGCAACAATAATATGCTGCCGGTTATTCACGTCGGCTTTCACAAGTGTGGTTCGACCACACTACAAGGCGCCCTATTTCAACGGCACCCGCAAATAGCCAATTTGGGGGAACCGGACGAAGACCCGGGCGCGCTGGAAGCCGTGCGTGGCGTATGGCAGTCTTGTCATCCTGATCCGCGCAAGCGTTCGGATTTTGATGCCGATCGTAGCCAGGCTCTGTGGCAAGATGCCCTCGCAAGAATTGCACCGGGGAAGGTTCCGGTTTTTTCCAAAGAGACACTCACGCTTGCCGAATTTTATTCCGAGCCGGGCGACGACCGAATCGCAACGAAACTTCATTCCGTGGTGGGGGCGGCACGGATCGTCATCGTCGTGCGGCACCAGATCGGACTGATTGAATCGCTCTATTTATTTCACGCCAAGGGCTCTCGCTGGGAACCTGCTGAGCAATGGCTGCGCTCAAGGAGCGACGGCCCTCTGCGTCTCTATCGCTATCACACGGTGGCAGAATCTTTCGTCAAGCGCTTTGGACGGGAGAACGTAGCCGTCCTTTTGTTTGAGGATCTCAAAGCCGATGCGGCCGAATTTGCGCGCCAGCTGTGCCAGTTCATCGGCGTCGATTCCGAGCAAGGAGCAGCGCTGATCCGCGGAGAACGCCGCAACAAGCGCGTCAGCCGGCGCTACTTGATTTATTCTAAACTGCGCAAGGGGCTTGGCATGTATGTCCCGCTCGGTCGGATCGTACCCGGACCCGTTCGCGAGGCGTTCAACAATTTTGTCACGGCCGGCGAGGATGCCAAGGTTCGATTGCCGGATGCCTGGGTTAGAGAAATGGAATCCTACTATCGCGACGACAATTGCCGGCTGGCGCAGGAGTGGAGCTTGCCGCTCGGGAAATACGGCTATCCGATTTAGTCTTCGGATACAACGATCGAGGTTTCGTTCGGAATCGCAAGCTCTCTAATGCGGTCGCTGCCAAATCGCGCCGCAAAACCAGGAGAACGCTCGGTTGCGCCGCCATGCACCGCATCGGCCCTTCTCAGAAAATGGAATTGCAACAGCAAACGTTCGCCGCGCCGGACCCGGGCTCCAAAATGAAAGTACCGAGAGGAATCGACGGCAGCGCCGGTACCCGCGGGACCGATGAGCGATACATTATCGCTAGGCTTGGCCACGCGATAGACCAAGTCGTCGGTGACGCGCCCCTGCGTTCTCATGCTGCCGATCGATTCGGAAACACGCTGGGAGATATCCGCCGGCAGAAAAGTAAATGGGCCGTTGTCGTTGTCCACGCTGTCCATGTTGATGAGAAACTTGACTCTCCGCAGCAGCCATTTCCGCCCGTCCCGATGAAACATCTGGCTGCCCTTAAAATCCTCAAGGTCATGGCTCGGGGGGGTGCACCACAGTTTGACGCCCATCAAGACCGGTATTTCGCCGAGATAATCGGCTGCGATCTGGAGCACATTGTCGGAAAGAATAAGATCGAAGAAGGCCGGCGCGTCTTCGTAACGCTTAGGTTCAAGAATCGTCGGATTGTAGTCTCTCTTTTTCTTTGCCGGGGTGGACCTGCCTTCTTCGCGGACCTGCTGGGCGAACTTGACCGCGGCCTCCATGCCATCGAGCGATCCGACCGGCAACATCCCATAGCCGAGGCGCTCGTCGATCAATTTATCGAGCGTGCTTTTCCGGGGAATCGCGCGAACAAGTTGGCGCCGCTCCATTTGTTCGTCACGAACGCGCAGAGATCTGACCGTACGGCGAAAGCGCTCGACTATCCGCTCGACGTTGGGCTGACGCGCCAGTTCCACTATCGACATGATCGTCTCTGCTCTTAACCCGCCGCATCGCGTCCGCCGAACCGCCCGGGGAAAACCGCGATGCCTTTCATTTACGGGACAAAACAATAAACAGGCGCGCCCTTGCGTTCAAGCGCGCCACGCTAAAAAAGGACTTCTCCCTTGCGCATGACCACCGCCGACGGCAAGAGCATTAACCTCAAGAGCATTAACCTCAAGAGCATTAACCTCAAGAGCGTTAACCAATTGAGGGGTTGCTCATTTGCAACCAAGTGCTGCACAGTACCCGGCTCAACTGGGAGTGCCGGCGCCCGTTCAACAATTGGCCACGGATAGCCGAGTTCATGTACCGTCGATTGATAGAATGGCTGCGTCGCAATCCGATTGCGCAGAAAACGGCCGACTTGCTGAAGCCGGAAACTCGCCGCGGGATCATCCGAGGATTGCGGGGCCGCGATCGAGCCGTTACTATAAAAAACGCGCTTGCCGGGCGTGTCGCCAATCCTTCGGTCGTCGATCCTCAGACCCATGAGCTGGCACTCGGTCGCATGGCTGATGCCGAGTTCGAAACGACCTTTCCAATCGGGTTGGAAGGCACGAGACTCGCTCACGAGCAACTTACGCAAACAATCGGGCCCGTACTCCGTCCACGTAGTGGATGGCGCCCGGCCTTGGCACATCACGAATAGCGCGGGTTTTGCGGAACCGATCATGCAGCTAGGTGTACTGATCATTGAGGAACGCTGGTGAACCTGCCGCGCGTCGGTATCCTGGGCATGGGCGACATGGGCGCAGCGCTCGCCAAGAGCCTGAGTGGTCATGGTGTAACCGTGCTTACCACGCTGGAAGGCCGCAGCGCGGCGTCTTGCGACCGGGCGAAATCGAGCGGAGTAACTCTCCAGGCCAGACTTGCTGACGTAGTGCAGACCTGCGACGTTTTTCTATCGGTCGTGCCACCGAGCAAGGCCGATATATTGGCCGAAGCCGTTGCGTCCCATATCGCACGAGACCGCACTGGAGGGCCGCTGCTGTTTGTCGATTGCAATGCCGTAACTCCAGATCACGCCTGTCGCCTCGCGCGCATGATCGAAGCGGCAGGCGGCAGTTTTGTGGATGGCAGCATCATTGGGCCGCCGCCGGGCGTCGGCACGCCGCGCCTTTACGTATGCGGCAACCGTGCCGCCGAATTGTTGGCCTTCGACGGCATGGGTCTAATCGTCCGCGACCTGCGGGCGCCCGTGGGGCGGGCCTCGGCGCTCAAGCTGCTGTTTTCCGGCCTGAACAAAGGATTTAACGCACTTTCCGCAACGATGGTAATCGCCGCCGAGCGCTTGGATATGGGTGAGGCGTTGCAAGCGGAGATCGAAACGATGGTGCCCGCTTTGTCGAAGCGCATGACGGCTCAGATTCCCTATTTGCCCGTTAATGCCGCGCGTTGGGTGCCGGAGATGCACGAGATTGCTGAATTGTTGTCTGAAGTCGGGCTATCGCCTGGTTTTCACAAGGGAGCCGCCGAGACATTCGGTCTTATTGCCAACGAATTCGGCAATGGCGAGACACGTGAAACCTTCGATCGATCCCGAACGGTCCGCGACTTGGCGCGCGCCTGTGCCGCGCGATTGCACCGATGAAAATTACGTCCTTCGAACTCTTCGAGGTGAAAGCCGGGTGGCGGCCTTGGTTCTTCCTAAAGGTCGTGACCGACGAGGGCATCGTCGGCTGGTCGGACTGTACCGATGCGCACGGCTCCAACGCCGGGGTAGCGGCGAGCATACGTGAACTGGGCGAGAGTCTCATCGGCCGCGACCCTATGCCCCTAGAGCTTGTTTTTCAGGATCTATACCGCATCACCAGGCAGAGCTCAGGCGGCGTCGTGCAGAAGGCCATCGCAGCGATCGAGAATGCGCTACTCGACATCAAGGCCAAGGCACTCGGCGTTCCCGTCTGCGTTCTTCTCGGAGGGCCTGTGCGCGAGCGCGTGCGACTCTATTGGTCGCATTGTGGCAGCACGCGGATCAGGCATCACTCGCTTTTGGGCGCGGGCGCACGCCCGGTTCGTTCGCTCGCAGATATCGAGATTTTGGCGCATGAGGTTAGGGAACGCGGCTTTTCAGGTGCGAAGACCAATCTGATCTTGTTTCCGGAAGGCCGCGACCCGCTAATTATCGGACAGGGATTCGGCGGCGGAGAAGGCAGTTATGATCGCAATCTGTCGGGCGAGACGCTTACCGGCATCCGCCGGCTGATGGAAATCTTTCGTAAGGGCCTGGGACCGGATGCCGATCTGATCCTAGACGCCAACATGCATTTTCGCGCCGACGGCATGGTGCGAATGGCGCGGGCGCTCTCGGAATATGGTCTGGCTTGGCTGGAGGTGGATATGGACGACCCGGCGCAGCTTCGCGCGCTTCGCGGCCGGGCGCCGATGCCCATCGGCTCCTGCGAGAAGCGCCAGCTCATGAGCGGCTATAAGCCGTTCCTTGACGCGGGCGCGATGGATGTGGCGATCATCGATGTGCGTTGGACAGGCGTCTGGCAGGCCAAGAAAATCGCCGACTTAGCGGCTTGCTATGACGTCAACATTGCGCCTCACAATCACGGATCGCCGCTCGCGACTTTAATGGCGGCTCATTTCTGTGCTGCGGCAACCAACCTTCGCATCATGGAATATGACGTCGATGACGTTCCTTGGCGTGACTCGCTGCTTACCGAGCCCATGCGGATCGAGCAGGGTCATCTGCTGATGCCGGATGCTCCCGGCTGGGGTGCAGACGTCGATGAATCGGCGTTGCGAGCAAGGACTGCGTGAGCGCTATTTGCCACGTGGTTTCCTGAACGGGCCAAGGTATGATTGTTATAATAGGTTAAAGAACTGAGGAAGGCCATGGATATCGAAAGACGCCTCTATCACTACGGCCTTGGCGCCGGGCTGCCATACGGCGCGTTGAAATCGATCGCGAACGCATTCGATGCGGCGCGCAACGCACCCGACCTAGCCCGCCGCCGTAGTCTGGCGCGCCAAATGACTGCGAGTTCACCCTGGATTGGTTTCATGCCGCGGGACCGGGGCTATGCCACGGTCGGCCCGGACACGCTGCCCGGCACGCGGGAAGCATTGGATACCGCGCGCGCGATCATTGAGGATCGGCGCAAGACCGGCTGGAAGTCTCGCCGAAACAACCCGTTCTATCAGTGCGAGCGGCCCGAGGATCTCGTAAATTACCCAGCGCTGATGGAGTTCGCTCTTAGCGACACCGTGCTGCAGATCGTCAGTGACTATTACGGCATGGTGCCGCAAATGAAGGAGATTGGCATCTGGCTCACTCCGCCGCAGACACATCAATTCAGCAGCCAGCTTTTCCACCTGGACAAACCGGAGGCCCAGCTTGTGAAGCTGTTCCTCAATATCGATACAAACGATGACAACAGCGGCCCCCTTACCTTTTTGCCTGCTAACATTTCGCGGAAGGTGAGACAGAAAACCCGCTACGAGGCAATCTACTTTCTTGGCGATGGGCGCCTCACCGATGATACTGTTTTTTCAATTTGTTCACCCACCGATCAGGTTGTACTCGGCGGAGAGTCCGGTACCGGCGGCTTCGCCGATACGTCCAATTGTTTTCATTTCGGCAGTCGTTGCCGAACGGGTGAGCGGAAGATGCTGACTATCGCCTTCATGCTTCCGCATAAGGCGCGTGAATCACGCACGCCGATATTCGACCTGATGCCGGAGCCGAAAGACGAAATGCGGCGCTTGGTTTTGTCCGGCGCCGTATTCCGCAAGGGCTGAGAGCCAAACAAGACCATGCCCCGAAGGTTGCCGGTCTTCCATATTGGCGCCAACAAAGCTGGCTCGACGACCCTTCAGCGGGCTCTGTTTGCGCGTCATTCTGAAGTATTGAATCTGGCCAAGCCCGCGCCCGTGGCTGAGGCGGCGCAAGCAGTCGCTGTCATTGTCAAAACTTGCGATTCTCGGCAGAAAATATCGCCGGCGACTGACCGCGACGAGATTCGGCAATTATGGCGACAGGCAGTCGCGGCGGCTGAAATAGACGGCCGCGTGCCGGTCTTTTCGCATGAGGAGTTGATCAGGTACTACCTTTATGGCGAACCTGACCCGGAGCGGTTGCCGAAAGCGATCGTCGCAATGGCCGGCCCATTGCGCGTGGCGATCGTCGTCCGCCACCAAGTCAAGCTGATCGAGTCCCTCTACATCCACAAGGCGAATTCATCGAATTTCTTGACCGCTGAAAAGTGGCTTGCAAGCCAGCCTGAGTGGTTCGCATATGGCTACCGCTTTTATGAAATTGCCGAGGCATGGATGCGGATCGTCGGCGAGGAAAATGTCGGAGTGTTTGTCTTTGAGGAAATGGCCAAGGACTCTGCTTCGTTCGCTAGGCGGTTATGCGATTTCGTCGGCATCGATGCGGAAATGGGTGTGCAACTGCTCGCCAGGCAACATGAAAATGTGCGCAAGAGCGAGCGTACTCAAAAGTACGCAAAACTGCGTAGCGCAGTCCTTCCAGATATCTCATTGGGTAATGCATTACCGGCGCCGTTGCGCGGTGCATGGCGGAACTTTCTTGAAGCCGGCCCACCTGCGCGTATCGAATTGCCGCCTATCTGGCTTAGCCGCATCGAGGATTACTACGGTCTCGACAATCGCAAACTGGCAGAGCGCTTTCACTTACCCCTGCGGCACTATGGCTATCCGATGTAAGTAGTTTCCCGATGTGGAGTTTTCCGATGTAGCAAGTATTGGTGGCACTTAAAGACAAGCGCGCATGTGCTTGGCGGCGGGCGATTCAATCGAAATTGACCTGTACTTCCAGCCCGAATTGCATAGGTGACCACAATGGAACTGCCGTATCGTCTCAGACGATTTGCTCGCCGCACTCGGACCACATCTTCAGCGCCTGAAAATGTCACCACCGTCGATGCCGCAGCTCGGAATGGGGCGCTGGAGTTCGCGCTGGTCGATTTATGTAACAGTTCTTGGAAGAAAACGTGCCGCGGCTCACGGCTGTCCTTTGTGCGCAAGCCGGTCCTTTGCAGAGACTACAAGGTCATGACGATCGGAAGCTGTTTTGCACTGGAAATCCGGGCGGCACTACGTAGACATGGTTTCGACGTTTATCCAAAATATGGCGACATTGTTTTCGATCCGAAGCTGCAAACGCTCGCCAAGCTACCAAAGCGAGACGACATCAATCATTACAACACTTTCACCATCCGGGCGGAATTTGAGCGCGCGCTATTTGACCGCCATCTGAAACCAGACGACTTCGTAAAATACTCGGCACTATGGCGGCAGATGCTCGGTGATTCGAAAGGGGAGATTTGGCAGGATCCCTACCGCAAGCATGTCTACGCGGCCAATGAAGCTGCGATTTTAGACCTCAGCCGCAAGATTGATGCATGCATGCGCGACGCAATTCTGACATCCGATATTTACATCATTACACTTGGGTTAACTGAAGTCTGGCGAAACGATAGGAATGGCATGGTCGTAAACCAAACGCCCGATCGCGAATTGGATGGCAGAGCGTCCGGCTTCACCTTCGAACGCAGTAACTATGAGCAGAATTATGAAAATATGCGTTCAGTATGCTCGCTTCTGGCCGAGCGATTCCCCGAAAAGAAGATCGTTTTGACCGTTTCTCCCGTCGCCTTGAGTCGAACGTACTCCGGCAACGATATTGTTGTCGCGAACATGGAAAGCAAGTGCACCCTGCGCGCCGTCGCCGCCGCCATCACGAAGGAATTCGACAACGTATTATATTGGCCTTCATTTGAAATTGCGATGGCGCGCGATATTTATCAAGAGGACGGCAGGCACGTTACACACGATGGCGTGAAGAGCATTATGGATCAATTTTTGGCCGTGCATTTGGCTAACTAGATTCATCTAATCTTTGGACAACAGATAACGTCATTTCCTAACAGTTGCCAAACAGGGCGCTATGATTCCAATTATTCATATCGGGTTCAATAAAGCAGGCTCAACTACCTTGCAAAGAGCGCTGTTCGCGCGGCATCCGCAGATCGCAAACCTTGGCGAGGGCGAGGCAGGCAAAGGACGGGAACCCAACGCCGAAAAGGCGATGTTCAACGCGATGAAATCTTGCCACCGCGACCCAGCGCGGCGCCAGCCATTTGATTTGGAAAACAGCCGCCGTTTATGGCACAAGGCGTTGGCCAAGATTGAGCCGGGAAAGATTCCGGTTTTCTCCAAGGAATCGTTGATCCGTGCGGACTATTACCGGTCGCCGGGCGACAATTGTCTGCCGGAAAGACTGCATGCCCTGATTGGTCCAGCTCGGATCGTGATCATGGCGCGGCACCAGATCAGGCTGCTCGAGTCGCTTTATATCACGCGCACCAAGGGGCATTCGTACCTGTGTCCTGAGCAATGGTTCGAGGCCAATCAGGGCGGATGGGCGCATATGTACCGCTACCATGCCGTGGCCGAATCCTATGCCAAGGCATTCGGACGCGACAATATCGGGGTGTTCTTGCTGGAGGATCTCATAAAAGATGTTGATTCATTCGCACGGCGCTTGTGCGACTTCATCGGCGTCGATGCGGAGAAGGGATCGCAGCTTCTTAAGGGACAGCACGAGAACGTCCGTATCAGTCAACGTGTTCACGTCTATTCCAAGCTGCGCAAGAAATTGGGCCCGGATATCCGCCTCAGCAACTATGCGCCGCGGCCTATCCGCGATGCGTTTGCCCGCTTTATCAGCGGCGGCCGGCCGGCTCGAGTAGAATTGCCGGCACGATGGGTAGCGGAGATGGAGTCCTATTATCGCGAGGACAATCGTCAATTAGCCGCGGAATGGGGTCTGCCGCTAGAAAAGTATGGCTATCCTCTTTGAGTAACGTATTGCCGGTGACCGCGGATCTTGCAGCGTTGCGGCGCTTATCTTTTGCTCGTGCGGGGCATGACCAATTCACGCACCGGATCGTTACCAAAGCGCTGCCGGAAGCCTTCGGACCTAAGCATTCCACCCATGCGTTGCGGGGCGTCGATCGATCCCATGAAATTGAACAACAACATCAGACGTTCGCCGCCCCGGGCCCGCGCTCCGAAATGAAAACAGCGCGACGAATCGACAACTGCGCCGGTGCCAGGCGGTCCGACCAAGGATATAGCATCCGCTGGGTTGGCGTATTGGAACATCGATTCGTCGGTGACCCGTTCTTGATCATGCACGCTACCCAACGCAGTGGCGACGCGAAGGGAAACATCAGCCGGCATGAAGGTGAACGGTCCACAGGTTTCATCGACGTCGTTCATGACGAACAAAAACTTGGCCTGGCGCTTGAGCCAGTTTTGACCGTCTCGATGATAGAGTTGACTTCCCTTCAGATTGCTGTTGATCGGCGTCCACCACAGCTTGATTCGCATCATGATGGGTACTTCGCCAAGATAATCCGTCGCAATCTGCAAAACATCGTTCGAAAGGGCGAGTTCAAAAAAGATCGGAGCTTCTTCATAACATTCGGGCTGCGACAAAAGGACCAGGTCCTCATCCTCGGTCTTCTTCATAGCGCGGCGGTCGTGCATAAGGCGCTGGGCCAATTCGATCGCAGGCGCGACCTCTTTGATTGTTCCAAAGGGAAGTTTTGCGTATCCGGTTTGCTCATCAATCAGATGAGCCAACTCCGGCCGGCGAGGAATCGTCGTTGCCAATTGGCGGCGTTGCGCACGGTTCGTGCGAACGCGCACCGACTTTGCAGCGCGCCGAATGTGCTCAACGGTCCGCTCAAGCGTCTGCCGATGCGGAATGGCTGCGGCTAACATCCTGCATTCTCCTCGTTGCAGCGGGTTACCAGCAATCTTGGCTTAAAATATCCAAACGTCAAGTTTCGCCAGCGCCTTGCTATATTAGCATTATAGATCATAGCAACTAAAGAAGAGCCAATGATCAACAAAATTGCCGGCTATATAGCCGTGACGCGCCGCTTTGGGATTTCCCTGCGAACCATGGCGTTTCTCGTGTTTTTGCAGTTGCTGTCGATCGGGTTCGAGATGATCGGCATCGGAATGCTCTTGCCGGTTTTCGAGAAATTACGCAGCGGAATGGGAGGTGTCGATCCGGACCAGAGCGGTTTGTATTGGAGAGTGCTAAAAACCGTTTATGAGTGGCTCGGTATTCCTATCACTCTCGGCAGCCTTCTTGCGGTCAGCTTTGTTTTCATATTGCTTCGCCAGATATTTAGTTATTGGAACGCGCGCTTTAATGGCGTGATCATGAAGAATGCGGCGGACCGGATTCGCCGCCGCTGCTTCAATGGAATTCTGAAGGCGCAGACTACAGTGCAGCAGAGGATCAGGGTTGGGGAGGTAGCAGGAGATCTCACGGTCGAACTTGACCGAGCTATAGCGGCAATTTTTGGTGTTCTGCGCACCTTTGGTTATGCCGTACAAGTCTCTTTGTATGTCGCCGGGTTGTTTGTTCTCTCCGTGCCTATGACCCTTATCTCGCTCGGTGTCCTCATCGTCGTAGCGTTTTTGATCAAGGATCTTGTCGCCGGGGTGAAGCAAACAGCCAAGGCGATCAGTAGCGGCAACGTGCAGCTTACGGCCTTCATTGTGGAACGGCTAATGCGGGTGCGCCTTATTCGCCTTTCGGGCATGGAAAATGCCGAGGGGGCTGCATTCGCAGTGATCAGCCGACGTCAAGCCGAGCAAACCGTGCGGCAAAAATTGATCGCCACGCGCATGACCCTGTTGCCGGAGCCGATCGTGATCGCCTTCGGCTACCTTGTGCTTTTTGTTGGTGGGCAGATTTTTAGTCTCGACTTGGCGAGCTTGGCACTCTTCGTCATCGTTCTAATTCGTCTAATGCCGATCATGAAGTCAGTCCTCACTGATTACAACGCTATCATTGGTAGATGGGCGTCCTTGGAAAGAGTCGACCATAGGCTGTCTGAAGTCATGAATGCGCGCGAGGAAAAAGGCGGCAACAGAACTTTCGAACGGCTCGATCGCGACATCGCTTATGAGCATGTTTCATTCAGCTACACAAGTGATGACACGCCGGCCCTCTCGGAAGTGACGATAAAGCTGCCGGCTCATCGCATGTCGGCCCTTATTGGTCCGTCGGGTGCAGGCAAATCCACATTCATCGATCTGCTTCCTCGTCTTCGCGATCCCACAGCCGGTGAAATTCGTTTCGACGGAGTTCCGATCGCCGAGTTTTCAATGGATAGCTTGCGCGCAGGCATCGCCTTTGTGCCGCAGCAACCGCAGATCTTCAATATCTCGGCGGCCGACTACATTCGCTATGGCAAAGAGGATGCGACAGATGAGGAGGTGGGGGAGGCAGCGCGACTCGCGGGCGCACTTGATTTCATCCAAGCCTTACCGCAAGGCTTCGACACATTGCTTGGCGATGGCGGCCAGCGGCTGTCAGGCGGGCAGCGCCAGCGGCTCGATATCGCCCGCGCTTTGGTTCGCCGAGCACCGATCCTGATCCTGGATGAGCCGACGAGTGCGCTCGACGCTGAGGCCGAAGCGACGTTTCGCGATGCTCTTTCGACCCTGCGTTCTGAGACGCGTCTCACCATCATTGTCATCGCCCATCGACTTTCAACCATTATGGACGCGGACAAGATCATTGTCTTGAAGCACGGGCGGGTCGAGGCCGCCGGCAGCCATGATGAATTGATGGCGTCAGGCGGTTGGTTTTCGGATGCCTACCGTGAACAGCAGAAAATATCAAAGAGCGTGATATCAGAGCCGGCGACGTCCGGTAGCCGGATCAACAATCGCATAGACCAGTGACGTCAGGAGGTAATATGAGCGATGTTCTCTCTTTTGGACGTCCTTTGATGCGTTTGTTAGGCGGACTAATGAAGTCAGGTAATTACTATGCGGATTCTCATATCTTCGGCTTGGGAGCGAAGATAGCCACGCGGTGGATAGACGTGGCGCAGATTGCGGATTTCCGCTCAACCGACCATGTTCTCGACATGGGCTGTGCCGAAGGCTCAATCTCCTTTGAGGTAGCGAAATTGGTAATGCAGGTCCAAGGTGTTGAAATAAAGTCATACCGTGTCGAATGTGCCAGAAGACAAGCCGCCCAGCGCAAAGTTAAAAATGTCGTATTCACCGTTGGGTCGGTTGTTGAATATCCTCTTCCGGAGCAAACTTATGATGTCGTCCTTTATTTGGGCGTGATGGGAAAAGGTGATCTGGGTGCGCAGACTGACTTAAGAAACCTCGAACGACTGTTGCTCGCTACGCGGCGTCAAATCATAATCCGTGTCAATGTGCAAAGTGGTCACGCGAAATTTCTCCCGTTACTCAGTATTATCGAGGCAATGAATCAACATGGATTCGACGCAATCTGTTTTTCACGCATCGGTCCGATCGGCAACCTCATCGTCGGCAACCGTCGCGGCACAGACGCGCGCTTGCGCACCGTGCCGCCGCTCGTTCTCGTCCCGACCGAACACATGCGCGACCACTCGTGCCTGCGCGGCGCGCAAATCGGCTCCTTTGGCGACTTTGCCTGATCCGCACGGCTAGGCGGCGCGCTTACTTTTAACTCCGGCGATTGGCACCGATCACAATGGCATTCACCTTGCGCAATTTCCAAAACGGCGATGTCAATCTCGACAACGCTTCCATCCTCATTACCGGCGGCACGGGATCCTTTGGCCGCCAGATGGTGAATACCTTGCTGAGCCGCCACAAATTGCGCCGCCTGGTCGTGTTCTCGCGCGACGAGCTTAAACAGTACGATATGGCGCAGGAATTCCCCCCGGCGAAGCACCGCTGCTTGCGCTACTTCATCGGCGATGTGCGCGATGCCGGCCGATTGGAGATGGCGCTGCGCGACATCGATGTCGTCATCCACGCGGCTGCGCTGAAGCAGGTCCCAACCGCGGAGTACAATCCCTTCGAATGCATCAACACGAACGTGTACGGCGCGGAAAACATCGTGCGTGCCGTGTTGCGCAGCGACGTCAAGAAAGTCGTCGCGCTTTCGACCGACAAGGCGGCGAGCCCCATCAACCTTTACGGCGCCAGTAAGCTTGCTTCCGACAAGATCTTTGTCGCCGCCAACAATCTGTCCGGCTCGAAGCGCGCTCTATTTTCGGTCGTGCGCTACGGAAACGTGCTCGGTTCGCGCGGCAGCGTGATCCCGCTCTTTCAGAAACTCGTTCGCGAGAGCGCACCGGAGTTGCCGATCACCGATCCGCGCATGACGCGCTTTGCGATTACCCTGCAGCAGGGAGTCGATTTTGTCCTTTCTTGCCTCATGATGATGCATGGCGGCGAGATCTTCGTGCCTAAAATACCCAGCCTCAAGGTGACGGATCTCGCCCGCGCCATAGCGCCGCAATTGCCGCATCGTGTCGTCGGCATTCGTCCGGGCGAAAAGCTGCACGAATTGATGATTACCGAGGACGACGCGCGCACCACGCTGGAAATGCCGGATCGTTATATCATTGAACCTGCATTCGCGCCGGAGTGGTCCCGTAAGGGTTACGAGGGCAAGAATCTCAAGTCCGTTGCCGAAGCGTTCCGCTACGCCAGCGACAGCAACGATGAATTTCTCTCGATCGAAAATCTCCGCCTCCTCATCGAGAGCACAGCGCATTAGCCGCAATCAGAAAATGCTCCCCTACGGGCGCCAGCAGATCGAGGAAGACGATATTGCGGCGGTGACCGCCGTGCTGCGCAGCGATTATCTGACGACCGGCCCCGCGGTGGAGGCCTTTGAGCAGGCATTCGCCGCACGCATTGGTGCAAGGCATGCCGTCAGCTGCAGCAGCGGAACCGCGGCATTGCACCTGACGACGATGGCTCTCGATCTCGGGCCCGGCGATTGGGCCGTGGTGCCGGCGATGACGTTCATGGCGACGGCGAACGTCGTCCGGTTGACGGGGGCGGATATTGTCTTTGCCGATGTTGATGCCGATACGGGCCTTATGCGACCGGCCGATCTTGAGGCGGCACTCGAGCGCGCCGGACCGCGTCGCGTGCGCGCGGTGCTCCCGGTGCATCTCAACGGCCAGACGGCGGATATGCCGGGGCTCGCTCGAATCGCGGATAAGTCCGGGTTGGCGATTGTGGAAGATGCGGCGCACGCCATCGGCACCGTTGCATATGAGGATGGCCAGCAAGTCCCGGTGGGAAGCTGCCGCCATTCGGCCATGACCATTTTTTCTTTTCATCCGGTCAAGACCATTACCGAGGGGGAGGGAGGCGCGGTCACCACCAACGACGCGGTACTCGCCGGCAAGCTGAGCCGCCTGCGCAATCACGGCATCACCCGGCAAGCGAACGACTTTATCGATCGGGCGGCCGCATTCGACGCCAAAGGCGAGCCAAACCCCTGGTACCATGAAATGCACGAACCGGGTCTCAATTATCGCGCGAGCGACATTCATTGCGCACTCGGCTTGAGCCAGCTGAAAAAGCTCGATCGTTTCGTCGCGAAACGCCGCGCTTTGACCCAGCGCTATGACACGGGACTTGCCCGGCTTGCGCCGATCGTGCGCCCGGTCGCGCGCGTTCCCCGCTGTGAGCCGGCCCTGCACCTCTATGCGGTGTTCGTCGATTTCCGCGCCCTCGGAGTCGAGCGCGCCGAAGTGATGCGCCGCCTCCAGTCGGCCGGCATTGGAACCCAGGTCCACTATATCCCGGTACACCGCCAGCCGTACTACCGGCGCCGCTATGCGGATGTCTCACTGCCTGGAGCAGACGCTTATTATGCGCGCACGCTTTCGCTGCCGCTTTATGTTGGGATGGAGGACAGGGACGTGGACCGCGTGATGGAGGCGCTCGCTTCCATCGTGGAGGGCGCGTGAGTGCCGCCGCGATGCCGCCGTTCGCCCTCTTTCGAGCCGACGCCGCGCCGACAATGGGAGGAGGGCACGTGCAGCGTTGCCTCGCGCTTGCCGATGCTTTCGCGGAACTCGGCTGGCGTTGCGGCTTTGCCTGTCGCGAGGGCACCATCGAAACCGTGCCCGCTCTCAAATCCTCGCCGCACGATTTTGTCGCGCTCCGTGGCACGGCTGAAGATGAGGCGGCAGAACTCAAGGCCCTCGTTCGGTCGCCATGCGACCTTCTTGTTGTCGATCACTATGGGCGCGACCGTGCTTTTGAAACCGCCTGCCGGAGCTTTGTAAAGCGCATCCTAGCCCTCGACGATCAGCCATGCCGCGTTCACGACTGCGATTCCCTGCTCGATGCCACACCCGGTCGTATGGCGGCTGAATACGAAGAGCTCGTTCCTGCCGATTGTACGCAACTACTTGGAGCCGATTTTGCGCTGTTGCGCCGCCAATTCGCCGCTTGCCGCCCTTCCGTTCTGGCGCGCCGCCAACGGAAACATCCGGTCGAACGTCTCCTGGTTAGCATCGGCACAACGGACCCGCAAAATCTTACGGCGATTGTGCTGCGGGGGGTTGCCGAAAGCGGCGTGTCAGTTCCGGTCGATGTCGTGCTCGGCTCGGCGGCGCCTCATCTGGAGGCAACAAGGCGGCTCATCGCAACGCTCGACATCGATGCACGGCTGCACGTGGACGTCGCCGATATGGCGCAGCTGATGAGTGAAGCCGATCTGGCCATTGGTGCTTGCGGATACTCGAGCTTCGAACGCTGCTGTCTGGGATTGCCGACCCTGGCTGTCCTCGCTGCCGAAAATCAGCGGCCCTATTGGAAGGCGTTGACTGCCACGGGGGCGATTGAAAGGATCGGTGAGGGCGGGGAGCTTACGCCCGAGCGCGTCGCGGCCAGCCTGCGCATACTTGCGGCTGACCATGAGCGGCGCATGACGATGTCCCGCAAGTCCGCGGCGGTTTGCGACGGACGCGGTGCCCGGCGAGTCGTCATCGATCTGCTTGCTCCGGAATATGCGAGAGATGGATCGGAGGTGACGTTGCGCCTCGCAGAATTGCGCGATTGTGATTTGATCTTGGCCTGGCAGCAATATCCGGATACGCGCCGCTTTGCGCATAACCCGCAACCGCCCACGGCCGAAGAGCACGTAGGGTGGTTTACGCAGGCCCTGTACGACGCTTCGCGCTTTTTGCTCATTGTGCAGCACCAAGGTGAAG
>JBBDNJ010000107.1:0-6171 GCA_040877705.1 Binatia bacterium
CAAAGTTATCTATTCGATGGTCGGCATCAGTAAATACTTCGACAAGAAGGCCGTCCTCAAAGACATCTATCTCTCCTATTTCTATGGAGCCAAAATCGGCGTGATAGGTCTTAACGGATCGGGCAAATCGTCGCTGCTGCGCATACTGGCGGGCGTGGACAAAGAGTTTAACGGCGAGACCGTCATTTCGCCGGGCTATACTGTCGGCTATCTGGAGCAGGAACCGTTATTAAACGATACACGAACTGTGCGTGACGTTGTCGAAGAAGCCGTAACAGAGACCGTCCACCTGCTGCAAGAGTTCGAAGAGATTGCGGCCAAGTTCGGCGAACCGATGTCCGACGACGAAATGAACGCGCTGCTTGAACAGCAAGGCCAGGTGCAGGAGAAGCTGGACCATCAGGATGCCTGGGATCTGGATGCCAGGCTTGAGATGGCCATGGATGCGCTGCGGTGTCCGCCGCCGGACACGCCGGTGAAGGTGTCGTCCGGCGGCGAACGTCGCCGGGTTGCGTTGTGTCGCTTGCTCTTGCAGAAGCCTGATATTCTTCTGCTTGACGAGCCTACGAATCACCTCGACGCGGAGTCGGTCGCATGGCTCGAACATCATCTGCAGAGTTATCCGGGAACGGTCATCGCGGTGACCCACGATCGATATTTCCTGGACAACGTCGCGGGTTGGATCCTCGAACTTGATCGGGGCGAGGGCATCCCGTGGAAAGGAAATTACACGTCGTGGCTGGAACAGAAACAGGAGCGGCTGCGTCGCCAGGAAAAGTCTGACAGTGAAAGGCAGAAGACTTTGCAGCGCGAGCTCGAATGGATTCGCATGTCGCCGAAAGCACGCGCCGCCAAGGGGAAGGCGCGCATCCATGCGTATGAAGCATTGCTCGACCAGGAGTCACAGAAACGCCGCGAAGATTTGGAGATTCACATCCCACCGGGGCCGCGCCTGGGCGACATCGTGATCGACGCGCAAGGGGTAAGCAAAACATACGGCGATCGCCTGCTGATCGAGGACATGACGTTCGCGCTGCCTCCCGGCGGCATCGTCGGCGTGATTGGTCCCAACGGCGCCGGTAAGACGACGTTGTTTCGCATGATTACGGGGCAGGAGCAACCCGACGGCGGAACGATTCGAACCGGTGACACGGTCGCACTGGCCTATGTCGATCAGAGCCGCACGCTCGATCCGGAGAAATCGATCTGGCAAGAAATCACCGGCGGCACCGATTTATTGAAGCTCGGCAGTCACGAGGTTAACTCGCGCGCCTACGTGGCGCGTTTCAACATTTCCGGCTCGGATCAACAAAAGAAGGTCGGCACGTTGTCGGGCGGCGAACGCAATCGCGTCCATCTGGCGAAGATGTTGAAAGAGGGTGCCAACGTTTTGTTGCTCGACGAGCCTACCAATGACCTGGATGTGAACACGTTGCGCGAGCTTGAATACGCGTTAGACAACTTTGCGGGGTGCGTGGTTGTGATCTATCACGATCGCTGGGTTCTGGTCCGGATTGAGCCCCATATCCTCGCGTTTGAAGGTTACAGCAAGACTGTTTGGTTTGACGGCAACTATTCGGAATACGAGGCCGATCGAAAGATTCGCCTGGGTGCAGCCGCGGAGCGACCGCACCGAATCAAGTATCGACAGTTGACGCGAGGATAAATGGGTTCTGCCCTCATCTACTGCGTTTCGTTCGTTGAGGCTCTTGTGGCTTTTAGCGGTCCCTTATATAAGCCCTGTTGGATAGCATTTGATCGTTGCAGTAAATTCAATCAGGTAAACCATTTTGCCATCTGTACGAATACCGCTCCTTATCATAATCCTTTTCATGATCGATTTGGCGCTGGGCGTAGCCCACATTCTTATCTATCGAGCCGGCGCCGCCAATTGGAAGCTGGCATTCATCCTGGATCTGGATAAAGAAAGTAATATCCCGAGCTGGTACTCCTCAATCCAGTGGTTTTCTGTAGCAGCTCTACTTGGATTATTCGCCTTTCACAATTTCAGCTTTTCTCAAAGAAAATCATGGCTTCTTATGATGTTACCAACGGTATTTTTAGCATTTTCTATGGACGAGGTTGCCCAGGTCCACGAGTGGCTGGGTACTGAGAGTGATAGATTTCTCCCTGATGCCTCTCGTAAAAACATTCTGTTCTCCCGAACCGGGATATGGATGTTTTTGATCGGTGTGCCTTTTCTAGCCTTATTTATTGCGCTGATTCTTTCATTGCGGACCTATTTCCGCGGTGCGCCCGGTGCCCTTGTAAAAATGCTCTTGGGGATGGCGATTTTCCTGGCCGGAGCCATAGGTATTGAAACATTAGCTAATTTTGTAGTGCCTAGATCTCTATACTTTATGATTCAAGTCTTCTCAGAGGAACTGTGCGAGATGCTCGGAAGTACAATAGTGCTCTGGGGGAGCTACGAGTTACTGTATAGACATGGGTTTGCTTACAGGCTCGATAAGGTAGAAACAACTGGAGAATGATTCAAATAGAGGATCGGCACAATTCGTAGGTATCCCAAGTTTGCCGTTGATTAGGATAAACAGCACCCTACCGGCTATGATCGGCTCATAAACCGCATGGCTGCGAGAGTAAATCATTAGCAGAGTAATAAATGGCTTCTCCCAGTGCTTGTAAAGCATGCCATTCCAGGGGACTGAACGTGCTAACAGGCGCATTTCTGGTACCGCTGCTTTGCATGGCAAATCCCGCCGATGAGTCCCGACGCTCAAAATCTCTCGGCGTCACTCGAAACGAGATCCTCCGCGTACCACCGTCTGATGCGATACGAGGGGGGCGCTTCGATCAATTTAGCAAACGGATTTTGAGTGCTGCAACCGAACGGGATAAAGCCCGTGATCCAAGAAGAATTTTATCATCTTGCCACGATGATGATGCGTTGTAAGAACCGCGCACTGCCGCTACTGTAGGGCGATGGAATTACGATCATGACTTCGGGTTCGACGCGATATTTGCCGAGAGGACTGCAAATCGTCCACGAGGACAGAGATATTATCGTAATCGATAAACCCACCGGGCTCTTAACGATGGCGACCGATTCGGAGAAGACACGAACAGCTTACTTCATGCTCACGGATTATGTCCGCAAGGGCTACAGCAAGTCCCGCAATCGTATCTTCATCGTCCACCGGCTCGATCGCGAAACATCAGGAATACTCATCTTCGCGAAAACCATCGAGGCGAAACTGTTTTTGCAGGAGCACTGGGAAGAGACGCGAAAAAAATATCTCGCGGTTGTCCATGGCCACTGCGAAAAGAAGATCGATACGATCGCCACCTATTTGGCAGAGAACAAAGCGCACTTCGTCTACTCCACGCCGGACACTCGCAAGGGAAGATTATCGCGCACGGCCTACAAGGTGCTCAAGCAAACCAGAGACTTGGCCCTGCTTGAAGTTGATCTTTTAACCGGCCGCAAGCATCAAATACGCGTGCACCTTGCCGATCTCGGTCATCCAGTCGTGGGCGACACAAAATACGGCAAGACCAGCCGAGGGCATGGACGTTTGGCTCTTCACGCTCACTCGCTTTCCTTTAAACACCCCTTTACCCGGACACGGCTCACTTTCGAGACAAAAGTACCAACCTATTTTAATCAGCTGGTGGGAAATATAGACGTCCACGACAGCGCAGCAGAGGCAAAAAGCCAAGCAACTCACCGCATCTGACAAACCACATCCACCAAAGCCGGTTTTCCCTCCTTCACCACCTTTACCGCCTTGCGCAGTGTCTTGATGAGATCCTTCGGATCGGTAATCGGTCCGGCGCCCCAACAGCCATAGGTGCGCGCCATGGCGCCAAAGTCGACATTGGGATCTTCGATGCGGATACCGATGGTTTTGTTTTCCACCGGACGATTGCGCTGGATCGCAACACGCTCCTGATGTTCCTCGTCATTGAAGTAGGAACGGTTGCTACAAACGATGCTCAGCAGTGGAATCTGGTGATGCACGGCCGTCCATAGCGCACTGACAGTGAAGAGCAAGTCGCCGTCGGGTTGAATATTGACACAAAATTTACCCGAACCTTTGTGCGCCAATGCGGCGCCGAGCGATGCGGGCATGCCGTAGCCCAAGCCGCCGCCTTTGTATTTGCCTAGAATCTGGTTGAACTTGATCGCCGGCATGTATAGATTTTCTTTCCCTTGCGAGCTGCCGTTGGTTATCACCCAGTCTTCGCCCTTCAAAGCCTCGGCCATCTCCGCGTAAATTCGCGTCATCGCAATCGGCTTCTCGTCCCACTTCGTCTTCAGTTCTTTGTCGAGAGCCGCCTTTTTCTGTTCATAAATCTTGCCCCAATCACCGCGCCGTTTTTCGATGTCGCCTTTCGACTCAGTGAGTTTTTTCTCGGCCTTCAAACGCCGCACCAGCTCAGGCAAGAACACCGATGTATCCGCTATAATCATCAGATCGGCTTCTCTGAGCTTGTTAAAGTCGGTCGCCCACGCGCGCACGAGCAAATCATCCAGCGCAACGTTGATCACCTTCGCATGGGCCGGCATCAGGGGAGTCGCGCGCCGATTTCCCCCCTCCTGCGCTCTCCGGCTGGTCGCGCTCTCGAGATCGGGAACGTCGAGCGCCAAGATCAGATCCGCTTGAGGAATGACCTTATCGGTCTGTCCAGTGAGATTCAGAGGATGCTGTACAGGGAAATTGAACCTGCCGAGTTGATCCAGGACCGGCGCTGCGAGCATTTCGGCCAACTCGCCTAACGCCTTGAAGCCTGCTTCTTTCCTTCCCACCCAATCGGCCAAGATTACGGGCTTCTTTGCCTCGAGCAGCCACTTGATAGTTTTCTCGAAACCTTCCTCAGGGGCTTGCAGCGGCAGCGGCGCGGGATATCGATCGAGAGAAACCGAAATCTCGCCGTCGAGCTTTTTTTCCTGCACGTCGCCGTCATAGCAGATATAAACCGGTCCCTGAGGCTCGGTAGTCGCCAACCGATAAGCGCGGATGAAGGAATCGGGAACGGCTTCGACGCTGGCCGGCTGATCGTCCCATTTGACGAAATCGCGAACCAAGTTTCCTTGCACCAGCGCCGTATGCACCCAATCGATCCACGGCCGGCGATTGGCCGTGTCCATCGGACCGGTGCCACCGAGAACGATCACCGGCAAGCGGTCCGCCCAGGCGTTGTAGATCGCCATCGAAGCGTGTTGCAGACCGACGACATTGTGCACCGCGGCGGCCATGGGTTTGCCTTTGGCGCGGGCGTAGCCGTGCGCCAGCGCAACGGCGATCTCTTCGTGATTACAGAGAATGATTTCCGGCGCGTGATTCCCGCCGTAGTTGACCAGCGAGTCATGCAAGCCGCGGAACGTCGCTCCGGGATTGATAGCGATATATTCAAATTCAAACGCTTTAAGCAGATCGACAACAACATCGGATCCCCATTCGGCGCGGGGTTTTTCGATTTTTTGTGCTTTGGCCATGCCTGGATTCCTTTCTGGATTGATAACCTATTTTTTCTCAGCGAACATATTCAACAGAGCCGGCGGGTGCAAGATTAGCTTACTACACGAGCCGCGCGGAACTCCGTCTGTCATTTCGACCGCAGGGAGAAATCTCTCTTTATCGCGCTCTCATCTTTTGGGAATTTCCATTCCCCGCCGTACCGCCGGCCGCTCAGAAATCGTGTCGAACCAGCGCTTCACATTGGGAAACTCTTCCAACTTGACGCTGTGCCCGTCGTGACGGCCGACCCATGGGTAGGTAGCGATGTCGGCGATGGAATATCGGCCGGCGAGATACTCCCGCTGCCCTAACGTCTGGTCCAGAACTTTGTAAAGCCGCATCGCCTCTTTATAATAACGTTCGATGGCATAGGGTACTTTCTCTTCCATCTTGTAAAAATAATTCGCCTGTCCGAACATCGGCCCCACTCCGCCCATCTGGAACATCAGCCACTGAATCACTTCATAGCGTTTCGCCATATCCCGAGGCAGAAATTGACCTGTTTTCTCTGCGAGGTACATCAAGATCGCGCCGGACTCGAAAAGCTTTAACGGTTTTCCGCCGGGTCCGTCGCTGTCGATGATCGCGGGAATTTTATTGTTGGGATTGATCGCCAGATAGTCGGGCTTGAGCTGATCCCCCCTGCCGATGTCGATGGCTTGGACGTCATAGGGAAGCGCCACTTCCT
>JBBDNJ010000108.1:0-6156 GCA_040877705.1 Binatia bacterium
GCAGGATGGCAAACAAAAGACCGAACGCGACCGCATCGCGCATGGTCGAACCTATGTAGGCAACCGAGAAAACCTCGGCGAAACCAAGAAAAAATCCGCCGAGCAAAGCGCCGCGTATATCGCCCATGCCGCCAAGGATCACCACCGCGATTCCCTTATGCAGCATCGGCTGTCCCATCAGAGGAAACACGGCGTTGGTATATAACGCAATCAGCACGCCAGCCAGGCCGCCGAGCAGCGATGCAAGGACTGAAGTGAGGCGAAACAGTCCCTCGACATCGATGCCCAAAAGCGCAGCCGCCTTCGGCGACTCAGCCAAACCGCGCAGTGCGCGACCGATGCGGGTTTGCTTCAGACACCAAATCAATACGCCCATCAGCACGAAAGCCAACAAAACAATTTGCAGTTCAAGCCATGTAATCCGAACACCACCCAGGCTCAAGGTTTCAGTCGGCAACGCCTCGACTGGAAAACGCAGATTCTGCGCTCCAAAAAAACCTTCTACGGAGCTATTTAAGGAAATCGCCAAACCAATCGTCGCGATCATGGGCGCCAAATGCGGCGCATCGCGAGCGCGCAACGGCGCAAAAATCAGCTTGTCAAGGAGCCAACCGGCGGCGCCTGTAATCACGATAGCCGCGAGTATGGCCGCCGTTAAAGGCAGCCGCAATAATGTGACTGCCTGCAAAGCAGAATAGGCGCCGATCATGAATACTGCGCCGTGCGCTAGGTTCACTATCCCCAGCACGCCAAAGATCAAAGTAAAACCAAGCGCAAAAAGCGCATAGACACCGCCCAATGAAATAGCATTGATGACCTGCTGGGCGAGCATCGGCTACTGCTTAATGACGTACCGATTGTCCTGAGTCACCATGACAATGGCGGTTTGTACCGCATCGTAGCCGGCCGGCTTGCCCTTGCGTCCCACGATCTGGCGAAACTTGAAGGGACCGGTTGCACCGTTCCACTGCGTAGCGGGCAGAGCGTCCCGCAACGCTTTACGATCCGCCTCAAGCTTGCCCGTCAGTTTGATTGTTTTAAGCGCTTGCGCCGCGATACACATGGCATCGTAAGCCTGTGCCGCGAACTGATCCGGCATCGTCCCGTGGGCTTTTAGATAAGCGGCGATAAATCGTTTATTTTCCGGCGCCGGACTTTCTACGGACCAGGGGCTGCCAACCCACAGGTTATCGGAGCTGCCTTTGGCCAGCTCAAAGACTCTCGGAGAGTTCATGCCGTTGCCACCGATAAAAGGCAAGTTGATCCCCAACTGACGCGCCTGCACCATAATTGGAGCGCCTTCCGCAACCAAAGCTGACAGTACGACCGCGTCAGGATTACTGGCTTTGATGTTCGTCAGCTGTGGCTTGAAACTCACATCGCCTTTGGCAAAAGTCTCGGTGGTCGTGACGGGGATCTTCAAATCTTGCAGCGCTTTCTTAAAGTTGTCGTAGCCACTCTTGGTAAAAATATCGTCGTTGCCGTAGATCACCGCAACCTTTTTTAAGCCGGTATTCTGTGCAGCAATTTTGAGTGTCATCGGTAATATATCCCGCTCGGTGACTGAATTCCGAAAAACATAGTCGCCAATCGAGGTGATCCCATCGGCAGTATTTGAGGTACCAAAGACGACGACTTTAGCAACCTGGGCAACCGGATCGGAAGCTTGCGCTGAGTTCGACAACGTCGGCCCGAACAACATCATGACCTGGTCCTGAAAAATAAGCTTCTTAAAGACGTTGATGCCCTCTTCTTTTTTGCCCTGCTCATCCTCGATGATCAGTTCTAAGCGATTCCCATTGACGCCGCCCCGAACGTTAATCTCTCCGGCGGCAAGCTCAAACCCCTGACGGATTGGGAGGCCGTATTGCGCGGCATTACCTGTCAATGCGGCAGCGATACCGATTTTGATGTCAGCCGCACCCACGTTACCGTAGAGAAAACCTATCCCCAGTATCGCCGAAAATATGCTTTGTTTTAGTTTCATAGGTTTTTCCCCTGCTACATTTTCACGAGAACGCACACGGATGTCGGCTTGAGCCTGAAGACTAAAGTTTGAGATAGGAGTATCCGAATTCGCGATGGGAGGACGATTATTTTTTTCCCGCCTCGACATGCCAGAGGTAGAGTGTGTGATCCCAACTCGAACCGTCCTTTATATTTTCTTTTTTGAGCGGCTTCCAATCTCCCATGTCGAAATCGTGGGATACAACACGCGAACCAGGTTTCATTTGCTTCCAGATATTGGGTCGGATCATAAGATTGACCTCAGGCAACAGATACATCGTCAGTACGGAGGCCGGTGATAAATCAACCGTTCTAATGTCTTGCTGGCGGATCTCCACTAAATGTGCCACGCCGGCTTTTTTAATATTCTCGGCGGACTCTCTAATGCGTTCGGGATCGATCTCGAACCCAATTGCTTTAACGCCGTACTTCTTGGCCGCCGTTACGACGATTCTCCCGTCACCCGAACCAAGATCGTATACCACGTCGCCCTTTTTTACCTGAGCCAATTCGAGCATCCGATCGACAACCTCTTGGGGCGTTGGCACGTAGGGGACAATCTTCGCTTCCTGGGCTGGCGCTAAAGTGAGATTAAAAGCAAGCGCCGAGACCGACATAACCGCAAGAATCAACAAAGGAGTGCGCCAAAATCTGTTCATCGATGCCTCCTACTTATGGCTGATTGAGCATTCGGAATCTAGACGAACTGTTTCTTCTGTCAATCGACTGACGCAACGCTCTCAGCGGTTCTTCTGCCAAAACCTGCCGAGCCAACTGTCATTTTCCTTTCCGGCGACCTGCTCCATTTCGCCAGCATCGAGCCAAATGCCATGACAGCCCGTGCACTGATCGATCTCGATTTTCTGAAAGCTGCGCGCTTGGAGAGGTTGGCCACACTTCGGACACTTCATTTGGCCGGCCATCTGCTCAGCAGCCTTCGCCTCTCCCTCTTGCTTGGCTTTAAGTTTTTCGAGGAGTTCGCGTTCCTTCTTAACAAAATACTCGTCTTCTTGGGCCTTCTTACGTTCGTCCCATTTGTTAGCCATGTTCACCTCCTAGTGAGTTCGACGATTCGGCAACCGCTAATCGACTGGGCAGTATTGGCAACCTGCGGCTGATGACTGAAGTTCGGGACATTAAAGCAGCGGAACAGGCGTTGAGCGCGGCGTCAATCCGGCCGGGAGAGACCTACCCGGCAAAGTTGCTCATGTAGGGAAGCTTGCTTGCTGTCTTCTTTACTTCTGCCAAATTAGCCCTGAGCAACGCCGTCGAATCCCAAGACCCGCTGGTCAAGGCGCTTCGGTACGTCTCGGGCAGGTCGACGGCAATCTTTTGCTCGCCGAAAGAAATCGTTTTGGCTTCGATATCGAGATTAAAGCTCTTCTTCGGGTCTTGCTCCACGGTTTGCATCAGCTGTTCGATGTCGCCGGCGCTCACCGTCACTGCCGGTACGCCCATGATCGTGCAATTGCCGGCAAAAATAGCCGCAAAGGATTCGCCGATAATCGCATTGACGCCGTACCGATACAGCGCCTGCGGCGCGTGCTCGCGGGACGAACCGCAACCAAAGTTCTTATTGACGAATAGCAGCGCCGCGCCTTTATACCTGGAATCGTTGAGCGGATGCGGCTTCAAATTGCCGGCGCCGTCGAAACGTTCGTCGAAGAACGGGTACTCACCCATTCGCGCAAAGGTAACTTCTTTCAAATAGCGCGCCGGAATGATTCGGTCGGTATCGATATCGTTGCCCCGGATCGTGACCGCAGTCCCGGTGACGTTGGTGATTTTTACGATTTCGCGCATAGCTTCCTCTTATTGATACTCCCGGACATCGACGACTTTACCGTTCAATGCAGCCGCCGCAACCATCGCGGGACTCATCAGCAGAGTTCTTCCCTGGGGGCTCCCCTGGCGGCCGATGAAGTTACGATTGGATGAAGACGCCGAGACTTCGTTGCCGTTAAGCTTGTCCGGATTCATCGCCAGACACATCGAACAGCCCGCTTCACGCCATTCAAATCCCGCTTCTTTAAACACTTCGTGCAACCCTTCCTGTTCCGCAAGTTTTTTTACTTCGGCGGAGCCAGGCACGACCAGCGCGCGAATTCCCGACTGAACTTTTCGTCCTTTGGCGACCTTGGCGGCGGCGCGCAGGTCAGCGAGACGACCATTGGTGCAGGAACCGATAAATGCGACATTGATCGGTGTCCCAAGAATCGGAGCGCCGGGCTGCCAGCCCATATGCTCATACGCCTTCGTTGCTCCAGCCGGGTCGGAGTATTCATCCGGTTTCGGAAGCATTTCCGTGATACCTACCGCTTGTCCCGGATTGATTCCCCAGGTAACCGTCGGTTCAATATCTTTCCCTATGAGCTTGACCACATCATCGTATTTGGCGTCGGCGTCGGATGTGACAGATTTCCAGTAGCTAATCGCACGGTCGAAAGCAGCTCCGGTCGGCACGTGCGATCTGCCCTTCAGGTATTCAAAAGTCGTCCCGTCCGGATTCACATAACCCACCAATGCGCCGCCTTCGATGCTCATGTTGCATACGGTCATGCGCTCTTCCATGTTCATCTTGTCGATAACCGAACCACCATACTCATAAGCGAATCCCTTACCTCCGCTAACTCCGAGCCGACGGATGATACTTAGAATTACGTCCTTGGCATAGACGCCGGTGCCAAGCGTGCCATCGACGTTAATGCGACGCACCTTAAGCTTGTCCATCGCCAGCGTCTGCGTTGCCAAGACATCACGCACCTGGCTGGTGCCGATGCCGAATGCCAGTGTGCCGAATGCCCCGTGTGTGCTGGTATGGCTGTCGCCACAGGCAAGCGTCATGCCCGGTTGTGTCAAACCGAGCTGCGGTCCGATCACATGGACGATACCTTGGTTGGCGCTATCGATGCCGAAAAATTCAACGCCGAATTGCTTGACGTTTTTTTCCAGCGCTTGAATCAATTCTTCCGCTTCGGCATCCAGAAACGGCCGCGTACGAACGTCAGTCGGCACGATGTGATCTACCGTAGCGAAGGTTCGCTCGGGAAAAGCCACGTCCATGCCATTTTCGCGCAGCATGTCGAATGCCGGAGCCGTGGTTATTTCGTGGATCAAATGAAGCCCGATAAAAAGCTGAGTCTGTCCCGTGGGAAGAATCCCAACCGTATGGGATTCCCAAATCTTATCGTAAAGTGTCCTTCCGGCCATGCTCAAAAATCTCCTTCGCTGGGATACTATCTGCCCATATCAGCGAGTTCAAGAGCCGCAATAACCTTACGGGACAAGAACTTAAAAGAATCCTACGAGCCAAGAACTACGCCAGCGGATAATCGGCAGCCGACCCGATACAGGCCAAAGCCGGCAATCGGATGATGGCGAATTAATCCGTCTAAAGGCAGTTTTTCTTCACCCATTTCACGATTTCGACTCGCTTGGCGAACCAAACATCGGCAAATGATTGGGCGTATTGGATGGCCTCGTCGTAGACTCTTCCGGTGGCCGGAAATGCCATTTGACAATGCATGGCCAGCGTCAGCATTTTCGGCTCGTCGGCTGATTCTTCATAGAGAACGTCAAACTCATCCTTAAACGAATTTAAGACGTCCCGCGCCGTGATGCCGCGGCGATACATGCCGGTATCATTGAGTCCACTGATAGCGTTTTTGTACGGAACGACAATCATGGTTTTGCCGTTGATATTCACCGGATAGGGATTGTCGTCGTTGACCGCATCGCCATGCCAGAGAAAACCTTCGTCGGCCAAGATCCGCAGCGTCCGCTCCGTATGTCGCATGCCGGAGGTAAGCCAACCTGTAGGCTTAACGCCGATAAAATCCTGGAACATCTTCGCGCAGGTCCGTATCTCCTCCCCCTCTTCTTCTTCCGTGAGATGAATAAGCTGGACGTCCTCGGCGTAGGAATGGCCGACGATTTCGTGGCCTCTGGCGTGAACGGCCCGCACTGCCTCGGGATAGCGATGAATGCAAAGCGCATTGGTATTAAAAGACGCCTTCACCCCGTACTTGTCCAAAATGCGCAGGATGCGCCAGACGCCGGTTCGGCCGCCGTAATCGTTTTCGCTGGCCGTGCGGCAATCATACTGCGATTTCACATCGTCTTCCTTGATCGGATTCGACCCGCCGACAT
>JBBDNJ010000109.1:0-6151 GCA_040877705.1 Binatia bacterium
TATTCATCTGGAAGCTGCCGTCGCCGTCGATGTCGATCACGAGCCGGTCGGGGAACTGGCTCTGAGCGCCCATCGCGGCGGGGAGGCCGAAGCCCATCGTGCCCAAGCCGCTGCTGGAGAGAAATGTCCGCGGCTGGTCGAACTTGTAGAACTGCGCCGCCCACATCTGATGCTGGCCGACGCCCACGGTGACGACCGGATCGCGGTCGTGGGTGAGCTTCCACAATTCGCGAATGGCGTGCTGCTGAAGGATGCCTTGGAAATCCTCGTTGTAGTGGAACGGCTCATCGCGCTTCCACTTCTGGCATTGCTCGACCCAACCAGAAATGTCCTCGGGCGGCTCGACGATCTTGTTCAGCTCGGCCAGCGCGTATTTCACATCGCTGCACACGGGGATGTGTGCCGGCTTGTTCTTGTTCAGCTCTGAGGCGTCGATATCGACGTGGACGATCTTGCCGTGCTTGCAGAACTCTTCCACTTTGCCGGTGACGCGATCATCGAACCGCACGCCCAAGGCGATGAGCAAATCGGCCTGCTCCACGGCGTAGTTGGCGTACACCGAGCCGTGCATGCCAAGCATATCGAGCGTGAGCGGGTCGGTGCTCGGAAACGCGCCGAGGCCCATCACCGTCATCGTGACTGGAATGCCGGTCTTCTTGGCCAGCGTGCGGAGTTCGTCGCTCGCGCCGCCACTGATGATGCCGCCGCCGGCGTAAATCACGGGGCGTTTGGCCAGTTTTATGGCGGCGGCGATCTGGCGAATCTGCTCCGGCTTGGCGCGTGGGTTTTCTTTTTGGAAGCCAGGCAGGTCCGGCGCGACGTCGTAGTCGGGCACCGTCTTGCCTTGCTGGATGTCTTTGGGCAGGTCGATGAGCACCGGTCCCTGCCGGCCTGTCATCGCGATAATAAACGCCTCTTTCACCACGCGCGCGATGTCGTTCACGTCGGTGACGAGGTAATGATGCTTGGTGATGCCGCGGCAGACTTCGACGATCGGCGTTTCCTGAAACGCATCGCTGCCGATCACCTTGGTGCCCACCTGGCCGGTGATCGCGATGAGCGGGATGCTGTCGAGCTTGGCGTCGGCGATGGCCGTTACGAGGTTGGTCGCGCCCGGGCCGCTGGTCGCCATGCAGACGCCAGGCTTGCCGGTGCTGCGCGCCACGCCCTGGGCGGCGAACGCGCCGCCCTGTTCGTGCCGCGGCAGGATCGTGCGGAGCTTGTCGGCGAACCGCGTCAGCGCCTGGTGGAGCGGCATGCTGGCCCCGCCTGGGTAAGCGAAGATCGTGTCGACGCCGTGGTTGACGAGCGCTTGGACCAGGATATCGGCCCCGCTCGTCAACTCGCTTTTCGTCTTCGGCTTAGTCACAGTCGCCACGGCGGAACCTCGAAAGAACTAGGTGTCGGGTGTCAGGGAGGGACACGAAGGGCGGCGAAGGGTTCGCGGCCCCCGAACGGCCCTAAACCGTCCCATGATATGAACTTCGGCGGCCAAAAACAACTGGATTTTGGAGGCAGAAGCCCGCACCGGTGGCAGGCCCGGCGATTATTTAAGGTAGCCCGAAGCTCTTCAGCGAGTTGTGTCGGCAGGTTGACGTACCCTGGCGTGATATAATTGCGAAGTGGAACAGCAACGAATTCCGCCCACGAAGAACAGACCAGTGCAACTTCCTGAATTCCTTACGCAAGCGCAGGACGGCGAGATCCGCCTGTCGGGTCATCGCATCGGCCTGTACCATCTCGTCCTGCACTACAACGAGGGAGAGTCGGCCGAGATGTTGGCCTGTCGCTATCCGACCGTGCCGCTCGCGCTGGTTCATAAGGTGCTGGCGTTCTATCTGGACAACCAGGCGGAGGTCGATGCCTATGTTGCGTCCTGTTCGGCGAAGATGGACGAAGAGCGGCAGGGCGCGCAGCCGTTCGATTGGGATGCCCTCCGCCGCCGACTAGAGAGCCAGCAGCCGCCTGTACCGGAAGCGCAGGTTGGCTAGCCGATGGCACTGGCATTCTTGCTCGACGAGCATCTGCGCGGGCCGCTCTGGCAAGCGGTCCTTCAGCACAACCTGCGTGGCGGCGAATGGCTCGACGTGGTGCGCGTCGGCGACCCGCCGGACTTGCCGCTCGCGTCCGACGACTCGGCGATCCTGCTGTGGGCCGAGCGAGAAGGGCGAATTCTCGTGACCGAGGATCGCCATACAATGTCCCATCATTTGCGCGACCATACTGCAGCCGGCCATCATTCGCCCGGCATTCTTGTCGTTCGCGCTGGTCAATCAATGCGGACGGTGATCGAGTCCATGGTGCTGATCGCCCAAGCGGGCGAGCCGGCCGATTTTGCGGATCGGATCACGTTCATCCCGTGACGGCGACGCCACGGCGGAGATCGGCCAGCGGATCAAGGGCCGAGGTGATCAAAGCCATGTGGATGCACTGCGGGCGTAGGTTGGGCCGGGGTGTCATGCGGCGGCTTGGCAGGCGAGCGGGTGGCGAGCGTTTGATGAGCAGTTGCGGCAGTTTGGGATGGTGGCGGCGGTGCCGGCGTGAGTAGGAAGCCGGCTCCTGACATTGATCGCCCTTTAGTCGCCTGAAGGTGAAACTGTTCTAGAAAGTGCTCCCGCCCGCATCTTTGTCTGGCCGCCAATTAGACCACGAAGCGCATTCTTGGGCCAATTCCTGCCAGCGTTGTACAAGCCTCGGAATGCCCTCGTCGGTGATCAGTGGTCGCGCGAGGCCTTCAAATGCATCAGCTTGCCCAATAATCGTGGGAAGAAAGGAATCAATGACGTTATCGCTGACTACGTATTGAACCATGTGCGCCGTCTTGCAGAGTTCCGCGTCTGGCTAACAGCTAAGAGCTAATAGCTGACGGCTAGTGTTAAGTTTTCAAAGAACGAACGCAGCCCACCGCGCGCAACATGAGTGCGGCCGCATCGCCGGCGACTCGGAGCGGCATAGTGGTCATGCGTATATTAACGCACGATCAGCGTAGCAGATAGGCCGGGAGATGCAACCGAAGATTTGGCCATCAGATATAGAAACTCTAAGCGTGCAAAGACACAAGAAACGGATGACCGCGCGCGGGTAAAAAGATGGATATATCGCGTCCCCCGTAATATCATGAGACCTTGCCGTCTTGATCTTTCACCGCGATCGGCGTCTTCAATGTCATCACGCGAACCAAGCACGCTTTCGGTGGATGAGTTTCTAAGTCGCATCGTGGAGACCTTACGTCCCGATAGTCATAATCCGCCTTTTACGCTGATAGTCGGAGGTGGTTTCAGCCACGGCGTTATTCCGGTTTCCCGCGAAATGATTCCCATGATTCCACAATGGGTTCACAAGGAGGTCAATTCACTCGATGCAGAGTCTGAATTCGAGAAGAGATTCTGGGCAAAATTGTCGAAAGAGCGCGATTTCCAATTAGTGGAGAATGGCCTGCCGGAATTGAGGTCAGGCGACCACGTCAGCCGGGTCTACACTGCGGCAATGCTGCAAGGATTACCAACGCCTTACCTTCGGCGCAAATTCTTTCGCGGGCTGTGCAGAAATGCCGAGCATCGAATTAATCTAGCGCACCTATATCTTGCGAGCATTCTCCATGCACAAGATACGGACGAATGGAAGAACAGGGGTTATTCGAGATTTTGCTCGACGATTTTCACAACGAACTTCGATCCTTTGCTGCAGATAGCGTTGCAGCTGGTCAGCAAGCTTTACTACATGACCGATCGACCGCAGACTCTTGAAACACCACATGACGAAGAAAACGACGCGATCCATTTAATCTATACTCACGGGAGCATTCATCAGGCGGCACTCGCAAATACAAAACAAGAAATTCGGCGTTTTGCGAATTTGCAAGCGCGGCAACTACCAGGTTATTTCCGACGCCACGGCGTAATTGTTATCGGATATAGCGGGTGGATTGATTCATGTATGACGGCGCTAACGCAATGTGATCAGTTTGATCATAATTTGTATTGGTGCGACATATGCAGAGGAGATAGCGCGAAGACCTCTTTACGGCAGAATGTGTACAAGTTTTTGGTGAATCATGCGGACAACGCATTCTACGTTAGAATCGATAGTGCAGACTCGATAATGCAGCAAATTCATGAAGCTCTTAAGTTGGGTATTGCCCCTAGCATGATTTCCAATCCCTTGCCTCCGTTGTTGGACCGCTTTCGGCAGATAAGATTCCCGACAGACGCATGAGAGAGCTACTATGAAGGAAGAAGAGACGTCAATCGAAAAGATTGCGGAAGCGCAATTAAGCAATAAGGCAGTGCAAGAGATTGCATCCGCAGCAACTTCCCGAGATTCTGAACGTCTGCGGCCGCAGGATGTTATCGGAAGAACGATCAAACGATTGGAGGAAGCAATCGATTTGTGGAATGCGGCTGAATTTGATGATGCAAAACGGGATGCAGGAAAGCATTGGGCGACGGAACAACTGGAGAACGCTGATTATTTGTTTTTGGCAGGAAGACAATTAGAGGCGATCGAAACTCTATCGAAAGTCATTGACGCTCCAAATGTACCTGACGAGCTGCGGCAAAACGCGATTTTCAATCGAGCGGTAATGCGTCACCAAATGGGCGATAAAGAGAACGCAGTTACAGACTATTCAAGGCTTATAGATGAATCCAGTATCGAGGACCTTCCGCGCGCATTGGCATTGATTAATCGAGGCGCAATTAAAGGCGATGCGGGTAATGCGGCGGAGGCACTAAAGGATTGCAATATCGCAATAGACACGCCACACTTGTCGCCCGACCAACGCGCCACGGCGCTCTATAACCGCGGGCTTAACAAAGGAAAACTCTCGGATATTTCAGGAGAGATCGAAGATTACACGGCTGTTTTGGCTATCGAAAATGCGTCATTGGATCTTAAGGCGAAGGCGCTGTTCAACCGCGCTCTAAGAAGGGACTTGCGCGGTGACCCTAATGCACTAGTTGATTTTAAGATACTACTCGGCTATCCGGTCCTGTCGCTCGAAGTCCGAGCAACCACGCTCGTTAATGCGGGAATAATGAGCCAACGTGCCGGAAATCATGTCGAAGCGGTCGAATACTTTAATATCGTGATTGGCACAGAGCAAGCGCCGCCGGATCAAAAGCAGAAGGCATTGATAAATCGAGCGTTTGCTAAGAAAAGCTTGGGTGACCTAAACGGAGCCATTGAAGACCTTACAATTGCGATAGATTTACATCAAGGCACGAGCGAAGATCGCGTAAACTTACATGGTATTCGCGGTGAATTTCGGGCGCTAAAGGGCGACGCTGAGGGAACATTAGAGGATTGCACGATCGTAATTGAAGCGCCGACATCATTAAACGAGCATCGCGCTGCAGCGCTTGTAATACGCGGCATTTACCATGACCGCTTGAATGAACCCGAAATGGCTGAGAGTGATTTTCAGGCAGCCATTTCTTTAACCGATATTTCACCCTTACAGAAAGCAAACGCGTACATGTCCCGTGCGTCAGGTAGATTGCGTCGGGACGACCGTACTGGAGCGTTGTCGGACTGTTCGGCAGTGATCGGGATGCAGGACATTTCGTCGCAGCAACAAGTGAAAGCGCTCGGTCAGCGCGGCTGGATTTATTACCTCGAAAAGAGCTATGACAAAACGATCGAGGATTGCCGGGCGGCACTGGCAATTGATGTTACGCAGACTTGGATTCGCGCAAATCTTGCTCATGCGCTGTTGCAGCTTGGGCAGATTGATGACGCGCGGAGAGAGTACGAGCGGCTGCTTCGAGAATTCGACACGATCGAAAGGATCGAAACTAACGTCATTGCTGATCTGAAAAATGCGCTTCGGGATCGACCGGACTTCCACGGTGCCAATGAATTTCTGCAAATGGCCGAGGATCGAAAACGCGAGTTAGCAAAGTAGGTCGCCGGTGGCACGCCGCAGCCGGCGATGTCGCCGCTGCGCGGCTTGGGGAGCGAGGCGTTCGCATCTTACCGGGGGCTGACGCCACCCGGCTACACGATGTCGCCGCATTGCGGCTGGGGTGTGTAACGCCTTCGGCGTAAGGGGTGGTGTTGTGGTCGATTACCCAGAGTAGCTCGCTGGGGCGAGCAATCCTAGGCTTTGGAGTGGAACCGCTGCGCGGTAGTGGGGGCCGGGGAGTGATTG
>JBBDNJ010000110.1:0-6131 GCA_040877705.1 Binatia bacterium
ATGCCGATCATCAAATTGAACGGCATACCGACCATGTGAATATAGAAATACGGGTCCTTAAAACGTTCTTGTCCAGGACTATCGAAGCAGCCGGTAATCCAATGAACGCCTACCGCCGCGCCAAGCTCGTTGGCTTCACGGAAAAATGGCTCAAAGCACGGATCATCGAGATTTCTTGAACCGACCGTTCCCGTTACCACTGTTCCCACTAGCCCCAAATCTTTGACGGCGCGTCGAAGCTCATTGGCCGCTTCCGTGGGATTTTGAAGCGCTACCGCAGTGACCGGCCTGACGCGACCATTGAAACCTTTAGATTGTTCCGCGGCATAGTTGTTGTAGGCGCGACACATTGCAGCTGCGAGATCGCTGTCGTCAAGGTGGGACGCCATGGCCATAATGTTGGGATAAACGACTTGAACATCGATTCCTTCCGTATCCAAGTCCTTCAGCCGGCCGGGAACGTCGTCAAGTGATTGCGTGGTAGTTGCCATGCCTTTTTTCGCCATGTTGGTTCCGAAATAGCCGCTGCTGCTTCCATGTCCCCAGGTCCCGAGTGGACGCGGCAGGAATTTGCCTTCGATCATCCACCGCATTCCGCCCGCGTCGACCACTTTCGGTCCGCGTTCACGAAACTCCTTCTCAAGATACCGATCAAATAGATCTCTCGGCTCGTTACAGTGACCATCGCCATCAATAACCATTTGCTGCAGTCTCCTTTACTTTTACTTCAGTCCTAATTCTCTTTGCGCTTCCCTCAGTATCGTGCGATCGGCGATTTGGGACAGAGGAACTTTCTTGTCCAACTTTGCCCTCGTTAACGCCTCGTCAATCGCAGCCTGCAGCGCTTCATCGGTCATGGTCCCATCATGACTGTACGCGGGGAGATATCCCCGAACATCGCGGCCGCGGTTTCAAGGTCCGATCTCGAATGCAACGCCAGAATATCAATCGATTCCTTCTTGTGTGTTCGGATGAACCGCAAAGCTTCGATGGTTCCCTTGGCCATTCTCTTAACCTGATCTGCGGATTGCTGAAGTTTTTTATCCGTCACAATGACCGCATTTTGTGGAAGGTTCGTGTAATCTTTAGCCCAGGCGATTACCTTATAGTTTTTCTTGGCGCCCCATATGTTCAACGGCGGCCCACCAATCACCGCATCGACCCGGCCAGTTTCGAGAGAGGCTAGCCGTCCTTGGTCGTCGCCGCTCGGCAGCAAATTGATGTCTTTTCCCGGAACCATCCCATGCTTTCTGGCAATAACATCGGCGACCAGGTGAGTTGTGCTTCCAAAGTAGCTTATGCCAATCGTCTTATTGCGCAGATCGGTAACCTGCTGAATTCCCGGCCGCGCCATGAGAAAGAACACTAGCTTGTCCTGAGTCATCATGACGAGCTTGACCGGCACCCCTCTTATCGCACCTGCTACACCTTGAGCCATGGTAATTGCATAGTCCAAGTCTCCCGTGCCCAGCGCGTTCATCGCAATTGCCAAAGAGATTCGAATGTGCTCGGAGGAGAGGCCGTACTTTGAAAAAAACCCTTTCTGTTCCGCAATTACAGTGGGTAAAAAACCAGGCGAACTGGACGATATGCCGATTCGAATCTTGTCTTGAGCGCGCGCTTCAACTGTAATGGAAAGAACTACAACGAGAGAAAACATCAAAAAACATTTCAGCGAAGTATGAGCTGCTAGTTTCATATGAGCCTTTCATTTAACTGAACTCTCGCTAATTTCAGCCCGCCACGTTAGAAATTTCCCTCGAGTTTCGCACACCTAAGCTGCTGATTTCGTCTGCTGCTTGTTGTAGTCTTATGGATACTTTTTTTTGTTCTTCTTTGTTTTTTAACGTTCCAGCCGGAAACGCTGCGCCTAACGCAGCTACATGCTCGCCCATAACGCTTTTAATCGGTACCGCAACTGCGATCAGGCCAGGAGTGCTCTCCTCATTGTTAACGGCAAATCCGGATTCACGAACTTTCGCGATATTGATCAAGATCTGTTTGACCGATATCGGTTTGGCACTGGCAGCCGATTTCAAGTGATGTGGTTTGAAGCGTTTGATTATTTCCGTATCACTTAATCCCGCCAACAATGCTTTCCCAGCAGCGCTGGAGTGGGCTGGCACACGTGACCCAATGTCTACAGTGACCTTAACTCTCTCCGTGCCATCGACTCTTTCGATAAATAGAACGGAAGATCCATCTAAGACGCCCAAAGTAATCGTATGTTTGAGGTCGTGGACCAGTTTCCCCATAGCTTCTAGAATCTTGTCTCGTTTTCCCCCGGCGATGAAGCCACTTCCGACATAAAACGCATTGCTGCCAATTTGATATTTCTTGTCCTGAAGATTTTTCTCAACAAAGCGGTGTTGCTCCAACGTCAGGAGAATTCTCAAGGCCGAGACTTTGTTAAGACCGAAATTACGGCTGATTTCCGTCAAACTCATGGGCTTCGAAGAATCTCGAAGTGACAGTAGCAGCTTTAATCCTTTCGCCAAGGAGGTAAGGGGCTGAGTTCCGCTCTTAGGTTTTGTCTTGAGGTTCGTGAGTTTCAACATAGTAAACTTAGTTTCTATTTAGAAGTTATGTATCAGTGTCAGCATTTGCTGTCAATGAGTATCTGGCGGATATGTGTTGGAATTAATTGATGCGTTAGGAATTGCTTAGAGCCAATGAGATCTTAGATTGCCTGAAACAGGTAGTGGGGTCCAAGATGAGGCCTGACTAGCTTTGTTCTCGAAACAGCTGACCTGCTCAAACTTATTAAATTCAAATGCTGTCTTTGTAAACCGGTCCCGCGTGATTCAATAGGGCGCAGTGAAAATCTTGGTTAAATTTCGGGGATACTCGAGGACAGAGCCTAAATGATTCCTACTCAGGCTCAGGTGTTATTCTTCGCACGTGTCCGTTAGCGGTCGAGACATCGTGCCAGCTGCGCTGCGGTGTTGCCACAGAGAATCAGAGTATTAGAGTTGGCTTTCCAGAATCTCCAACCCTTCGAGTCTATCTACCAGATAGAGCAGCCCGTTCTCACACCGGAAAATGTCATTGCTCTTCACCGTGTTCTGGCCCTTTCCCGGCAAGGGCACGTAATAGCCGACCTCCTTAGGCACGTATGGGTTGGCTATATCGATGGCCCGCAGCCCCCCGGCGAACCAGGTGACAAAAAGCAGTGTATCGTAGACTTGCTCTGCAGGCTGATGGGCGCCGAATTGAAGTCCCACAGTGGCCTCTGGATCGTGTGGGACTATATAGGTTGAGAGCGGCACCGGACGTGTTTCCTCTGTGATGTCTACGAACCACATAAAGGCGTGCGGTGTACGTGAAGTCTTTTGCGCCTCTTCATCGCATACCACAAGAATTTCCCGGTCCATCAGCTTCCACGGCAAAGGGAGGGCGGTATGGGTAGGGCTAGGGTAAGGAGGGCTCCAGTCCAGGTGGCTCACTAACTTGGGCTGGCTCATATCTGAGATATCGAGAATAACGAAGCCTCCATGCCAATAGCTAACATACAGTCTGTTTCCTTTTCTGATGGGGTGATGACAGCGGTGGGCCTTGTGGTTCCAGCTCGAAACCTCGCCACCACCAACCCACTGCCCAGGCATCCACCATCTCCCAATTTCCTCGGGGTGGTACGGATCCTTGAGATCCAGGATCATTGCGATGTTTCCTAGGTATCCATCCAATTCGGGAGAAAAATAAGCGTACCGGCCGTCGAAAGTGAAACGATGAACCCCATCGGTGGGGAAAAATGCTATTTCACGAGGCGAGAAACGATCGGATATATCAAATACCTTCAAACCGCCCTGCGGTCTTTTCTCCGTCTTGTATCGCTCGTAATTCACAAGCATCAAGTCTCCCTTAACCTGAACTTTGTGGGAGTGGATACCCTCGGGAACGGAAAGCTGGGCTACAATCCTGGGGTGCTTGGGATCCCTGATATCAACGATTGAAGTGCCGTGCGGTGGCTCTACATGTCCGACATAACAATAACCATCGTCCACCACCACCTGACCTCCACCTGGGAGGTCGATTTTTGAAACACGCTTTATGTTTTTTTTCACCCCGAACTTTATTTCACCGTTCTGACTCATATTGCCCACCCTCCGAGTGATGATCCTAAAACTGGCCACAAACCGAGTATGGATGCGCGCGACCACCAAACAATAGAGACCTACTTAGATGTTATGTTCAGGAGCTGGTCGGTGCCGCCATATCCAAGAGCTTGCGCAATATCAGTATGCTGACTACTTGGCTGTTTCCAGCGTGCGCTCAACGAAGACTAAATATGTTCTTGTAGAGGCTCAAGATCTCGTTAAATTCCTCGCTTTTCATGGGCTGGAGCATGATCCGGTCATAGCCTTTAAACAAGGTCGGCGGGTCTGCTTCGACGTCCTTACGCACTGGTATTCTCTGGACACTGCGAAGAGTCTCTTGGCCTTCGCGTGAAAGGACAAAATCGATATACAGCTTTGCGGCATTCGGATGCGAAGCATGTTCCGCCAGCGCTATCGCGTGGAAGCTCACCGGAACGGGTTCCAGGGGGATCCAATTAATTGGTGCGCCATCGCGACGAGCGAGTTGAATAGGACTCGCCATAGAGATGAGCAACGGGTGCTCGCCAGCGGTAACAAGCTGCACGCGGAGCGAATTCCCACGTCTTGGGACGGGTTGCTGAGATGCAAGTTTCTTTAGATAATCTAACGCTTTTTCTTTCCCCCATGAAAGGATCAAGCCCTGGAGGAGCTCATAACCATCTTGATCAATGGAAATCTTGCCTCCTTTCCACTGAGGACCTAAAAGTTCGTCATAACTCTTGGGGGCATCCGCTGGCTTAACCAAGTTCGTGTTATATCCCAGCACAAAGGGGATCGCATAAATCGCTGTCCAATATCCCGTTGGATCTCGAAGGCTCTGGTCCAACAGCATTCCGGCTTCCGGAGAGCTGTATCGAGCGAGCAGCTTCCTTTCAATCAAGTCGCGCGTAGGGATCAAGGTGTTCATCACATCCCAGTTGTGCTTTCCCGCCAACGCCTCTGTTGTGATCTTGTTATGGAGGGCACCCGTTCCGGTTCTAAATACTTTGACCTTCACAAATGGATATCTCTGTTCAAAACGCTCCACCAATCGGTTTGCCGTCCGCAAGTCGCTACTGGTCCACAACATCAACTCGCCATCTTTTTTTGCCCCCTCAATAATCTTCGAATCCGAAGCTGCATAAAGCGAAGGTGAGAAAAGCGATGCTAACAATAGAAACGCAGCGATCCAGGTCATTTTAGTCCATCCTTCCCTTAGATAATTCATCCGGTTGCTCCTTTCACTATCATGGAGTTTCGTCAGCAGTTAGTGGGTCTGGTTTTCACGCCCAATCCAATATTGTTTTGAAAGTGATACGCTTCGCCCGGTACGTTCGGCAAGAAATCTTGCGAGTTGTCGCAACGGATTTTCGGACTAGCCTTGCGATAAAAGAAACGTGCAAGGGATAGGGATGAAGAACTGTGTGGTTCTCCGAGACTGTGCCGATGTTTAATCTTAGGGATTCTATTCCGCATTTTTTTGATTCTAATATAGAGGAGATCGTACAACCATTCCCCTTATAAGCGAACGAATCTCGTGTCAACCTCAGTGAGTCAAAGTTTCAAATGTACAATTTAAATGGCATACGTGGTTCATCCGACATTGCTGCCGAAACAAGGATATCGCAATAGCATCCACGAATCGGATACTTACTGGCTTTCGATCATTAAATAGACAGTTGTTGAAATTATCTTTGTGAGTGAGAGCGCATCAGCCATTCCTCTCTGCCAATAAGAAATGAGACACTTACCTGCAAATGGTTTAGTGTAGACGGCGGCGGTTCACGGCGGCGGCGCTGCCTTGGTCGATACTCCACTCAATTGCTGACAATGCCCCGTCTCCTGTTGCTTCCATCTTTAGACTCGTTACTTGCCCTCTGCGGGAGAGCGGGACAAGAAATGGCAGAGCGGGTTAATCGAGCGATATCAGCGTCGCGCGGCGTCGGTGGACCGAGGGCTTTTGAGATGTTATTTAAGCGGCGCGAACGGGCGAAGCATCAGGGAGCGCTTTCGCCGCTTCTGCGTGGCGCGCCGTTATCGAAGAGCGCGATCTCA
>JBBDNJ010000111.1:0-6100 GCA_040877705.1 Binatia bacterium
TGGGGAGTGCCTAGCGCGAGCGGCCAGGAAACAATCGCTAGGGTCCCTGCCGATAGCACCAGTTATTGCCACATGAAGTTCCCCCCAATTCGCGAAGACACGCTCTTCTCGGTTAACCCGATGCTCGATGAAAGCACCGGCAACAGCATCGATTTCTACGGCTCGTGCGATCACAATCCGCTGGGAGTAGATGAGATCCGCACGCAGAAGGAACTGCTTCTCCGTGGGCACTTGGCCGAGTGAGTGACACTGCAGCAGCGGCTTTTAGGGGAGGGCCAGGTCCCTCCCCTAAAGTGTCAATTTGCTTTAACGTTGCACAGTAATATATCGTTCTTGGCTTCTTACGGGTACGCTACGAGCATTTAACCGAGAGCCGGAGTTTCGCAATGCCCCGTCTTTGTCGAGCAGCCTTTTTTGGCTTGTTGATTGGGATTTTTGGGGTACTTCTTCCCTTTTGTAAATGAAATTGAGGAAAACTCCGGCCTAGCCTTGTTGTTTACTCTCAGGGGCCCCAGAACACCGCCGTCCGACGTCGTGGTAGTAAGTATCGACAAGGATTCATCGGAGTCTCTTAAGGTTTCCGGCAATCCCGCGAGGTGGCATCGTTCGATCCATGCGCAATTGGTCGAAAAGCTCAAGCAGGATTTAAGGCTATTTTTAGCGCTTGATTCCTGGCGTTAAGGGGTCCTTATCCGACCCATATGTTCGCCATTAGGGGAGAGAAATATTCTCTCCCCTAATGCGACATCAAACCTGCTGAACATCTATTCGCGATCCGCGGACGTCCCGCGACGCCATGCCCTGACCTCATCGGCTCCAAGCGGATCATGATCGCATGGCCCATAGAAGTCGACGATGTTGCCGCCGCTCTCACTCAGGACCGGGCGCTCCCAGGACAGACTGTCTTCGCTGATGGTCGGAAACTTTATATGGCAGTATGTGCTAAGCTCCGCAGGAACCTTGACGATCAGGTCGTTTCCTTCAGCGATTGCAACGCCCCAGAGCAGTGTCGACGACAACAGCGCGTTCGTTAAAAGTGATATGGTCTTTTTCATTTTTCTCACCTCCTTTCTTTTTTATTTTCACTTCCCGGACTGTCCTAGAGCATCAGTCGTGCCAACCGAGTGTGGCTTCAGTCAATCGTTGTTGTTTGCTGATGTTTTCCATTGGCTGGGGCTGTTCTAACGCGGCGATAAGATGCAATCGTTTACACTTCTCACAGACAACCGACCACATTGTTTACGGTCTTTCAGCGGGCGAATCAAATTTTTGACAAGAACGGAGGAGGATCTGTAAGGAAGTTGTGTCGGGCTAGATCTGCAGTCGTTTTATCTTTTTCAATAAACCTTGCCGGCTCAGGCCCAACGTTTGAGCGGCTCTTTGCTTGTTGCCGCCAAGATCGCGCAAGGCTTGTTCGATCAAGCGACGTTCTAGCTGCTCAACAGCATCGGGCAGCGATTGGGACAATGGTGGTGGGGATTCGTTGACCGCGGTATTGTTTTTTAACTCTCGGATTGAAATGTCCAAACAATCCTCGGTAATGGTTTTACCTCGCACTGAAGCGGCGAGACGTTTCACTTCGTTTTCTAATTGTCTTGAATTTCCCGGCCATTGATATTTTGTCAAACATTTTAATGCTGACCGGGTAAACTCTTTGAGCGGGATTTGCATGGCTTCGCAATGCTTGGCGAGGAAATGGTTTGCCAGCCGCGGAGTGTCTTCGGCGATTTCCCGCAGTGCAGGCATATGAACGTGAATGACTTTCAAGCGATAGTACAGATCATCGCGAAAAGCGCGATCCTTGATTGCGGTTTCCAGGTTCTTGTTGGTTGCAGCGATCACCCGAACGTTCACCAGGATCGGTTTCCCTCCGCCCACTCGGTCGACGCTTCTTTCTTGCAGCGTCCTGAGAATCTTGGCCTGTGCCGTCAAGCTCAGGTCGCCGATTTCATCGAGGAAGAGAGTCCCGCCGTGAGCCGCTTCGAATTTCCCGATGCGACGATCGACGCCTGTGGCTATGCCTCTCTCGATCCCAAACAATTCACTTTCGACGAGGTTATCCGGCAAGGCAGCGCAATTGAGCGCGATAAAAGGCCGGGCCGCTCGTGGACTGTTACAGTGGAGCGCCTTGGCTATCAGCTCTTTGCCGGTTCCGCTCTCGCCTTGAATGAGCACGTCGACGGAGCTATCGCGAATTTGATCGATAAGGCGGACAACCGATTGGATCCGGTGGCTCATGCCGATGATGTTTCGAGTAGAGAAAACACCGCCGATCTCCGTGCAACTCTCGTCGTTTTGTTGGCCCGGCAATACCTTGTCTATCTGTGTGGTCTCGATGGCATCGCAGACGTGCGCGGCCAAAGCTTGCAGAATTTCCGCATCTTCGTCCGTAAACATGCCGGTTTTTTTATTGATGGCTTCGCCGACGCCGATGATTTCGCCCTTGGCATTCTTAATCGGTATGGCAAGCAGCGTTTTCGTGCGATAGCCGATCTTCTGGTCGACTTCTTTGAAGAATAACGGATGTTCGTAGGCGTCAGCGACGTTGACGGTTTGACCGTTCATCGCGGCTGCGCCGGCTATTCCCAAACGGGCGTCGAATAGCAGGATTCTTTTTTCGTTCTCGTGCGTGATAACCGACCATAGCTCGCATTTTTCCCGGTCGAGCAGAAAGACGCTGGCGCGATCGGCCTGCAGTAGCTTCGTGGCTTCCGTGGTGATCAACTCCAGCAAAGAAATGATATCTCCAACGGAGGTCATCCCCCTGCAGGCATTGAGAACCGTCCGCAACTTTTCCGTGCGGCTGGCTTCCGGACCGGAGGGTTCCCTGGTAGCCGGTGTCTCAATCTCGTTCATTTGACCACTGCCTACCATGCCGATTGAAACCGTGTCAACGAATACCGATGGACAGTAGGGGTTCAGTTACAATAGGAGTCTACTTTTAGCAGCAAGAACGATTCCTCGCTTTGCTCGGAATGACACTTAAGCGACTTGTCATCCTGAACGAAGTGAGGGATCTTGGATTAAAGTGAACCACTACCGGATAGACAGATAAACCGGCGCCGCGCAGATGGTCGGTGCAAAACCGGAAATTTTCAAAAATGACAGAGTGGTTTGATCTTGGCGCTTATCCATAAATGCTCGGTTCGCAGCCAAAGCTCTCAAGCGCTCGCGCTATGCACGTGTAATGCTTTGTGCTGCTCCGGTAGCGTCAACCAAGTTGCGTCGGTGTACCCGCCGGTTTACACCGGTTTGTGAAAATGTATGTTTCAGAGCCGGAATCAGTGAGGGCATCTCAGTTGCTTGGTTGCTTTGTTTTGTGCTAGGAGAGGTCTGCAAAGTCCATCTGGATTGGCATTGAGCAAAATAGACCGGTAGAAGCTACAACGGGCCCGTAGGGCTTCCTGATAAGCCCCGTCCAACAATGGACGGACTTGCGGGATGTTATTGCAGCGGTCTAGCTGAACACGGAGAAGCTGGATTGAATTGCCCCCGTTGTAAGAATCAGAATCCCGACGCCGCAGCGTTTTGCGACGAATGCGGGAACCCACTAGAAACCGCCTGTTCTAGCTGCGGTGAAGCTAATCGCCAGGGATCCAAGTTTTGTAAAAAGTGCGGCCAATCGCTTAGCGGCCCGGTCGTAGTAACGCCCACCGCCGCGGCTAACATTTCGACTCCCCAATCACGCATTCCCAAGCATCTTGCCGAAAAAATCCTGGCTTCACGCCACATGTTGGAAGGCGAACGGAAGCAGGTTACGGTTCTGTTTGCCGATATCAAGGATTCGACGCGCATGGTGGAAGGGCGCGATCCCGAGCAGGCGCAGAAGCTGTTAGATCCGATCCTGAAAGTCATGATGGACGCGGTGCATCGTTATGAAGGAACCGTCAATCATATCTTGGGGGACGGCATCATGGCGCTCTTTGGCGCGCCGCTGGCGCACGAGGATCATGCAGTGCGCGCGTGTTATGCGGCACTGGCTATGCAGCAGCAGATGCGGCGTTACGCCGGCGAGATCGGTCCTTCGGACCAATCGCCGCAGATATGTATCGGTTTGAATTCAGGGGAGGTGGTTGTCCGCTCGATCGATAACGATCTCAAGTTTGATTATCTCGCAGTGGGAGATTCTATTCATCTGGCGGCACGAATGCAGGAACTGGCAGCCCCGGGCGCGATCCTGATGACAACCACAACCCTGCGTGAAGTTGAAGGTTTGGTTCAGGTCAATTCCCTAGGGCCACTACAAGCCAAAGGATTTGCCCGACCGATTGAGACGTTCGAGCTGACCGGTGCGACGGCTGTGCGCAAGCGACTTTATGCGGCCGCCGCGCGTGGGTTAAGCGGATTTGTCGGCAGGAGCGGTGAAATTGACACGTTCAGACGGGTGCTCGAGCAAACGAATTCAGGCCACGGGCAGATCCTGGCGTTGTACGGTGAGGCAGGGATGGGTAAGTCCCGGCTCGTTTATGAATTTACCCACGGCCACCTGCCTCCTGAATGGACAGTTCTCGAAGGGACCTCTGCATCTTATGGCAAAGCCACCCCGTACTATCCGTTGATAGAGTTACTCCGGCGCTATTTCCAAGTCGAAGAAGGGGAGAACCGCGAATCGATCCGGCTCAAGGCACAGATGCATTTGCTTGGACTCGATGCGCGGCTCAAGGATGCGATCCCGCCGCTTCTCGCTCTGCTGGATGCATTGCCCGATGCTGAACCTCTGGGCAAAACAAATGTCTTAGGAACTACAAAAGATCGCGAGCTTTCTGAGCTCATAAAGAAGTTTCAGAAGCTGGAACCGCAACAACGGCGGCGACTGACTTTCGAAGCTCTCAAGCGTGTGCTGATTCGTGAAAGCCTCAAACAACCGGTCCTATTGCTGATGGAAGACCTTCACTGGATCGACAACGAGACCCAAGCGTTTCTTGACCATCTGGTAGAGAGTCTGCCCATGGCCCGCCTGCTCCTTCTAGTGAATCATCGGCCCGGCTACAGTCACACCTGGGCAGATAAGAGCTACTACACGCAGATACGCGTCGATCCTTTACCACCGGGAGGCGCGGAAGAATTGCTGCAATTCCTACTCGGTGACAACGAAGACCTGGCGCCTCTTAGAGAACTCCTGATCAAGCGAACCGAGGGGAATCCTTTTTTCATCGAAGAGAGCGTGCGCTCCCTAGTGGAAAGCGGATTTCTGGTCGGTATCAAAGGACAGTACCGGCCCGGCCTGAAGATCGACAGCATTCGCATTCCAAGCACGGTGCAGACGGTGCTTGCCGATCGTATCGACCGCTTACCGATCGCGGCAAAGCATCTGTTACAGACCGCCGCCGCCATCGGAGTCATTGTTCCGATGGCTTTGCTGCGTGCGGTAGCGGAGTTGCCGGAAGACGAACTCTACCGACATCTTGCTGTTCTTCGCTCATCGGAATTTCTTTACGAATCCAATCTTTTTCCCGATCTTGAATACACGTTCAAACATGCGCTCACCAACGAAGTTGTTTACGGGGCGATGCTTCACGATCACAAAACTTTACTTCACGCACGGATTGTCGATGCGCTTGAGGAATTAGCAGGCCCAGATACGTTCGACTATTTCGAAAAGTTCGCGCATCACGCATATCTCGGCGAGCTTTGGGAGAAAGCTGTCAGCTATCTAAAGGAAGCCGGTCTTAAGGCGATCTCAAGATCGGGTTTCGGAGACGCGGTTACTTGTTTTGAACGAGCGTTGGAAGCCTTGCAGCATCTCCCGGAGACTCAAGAAACACTCAGACACACTATAGATCTACGCTTTGATTTTCGGAATGCACTTTTCTTAATGGGTGCATTTGACCAGGCCCTTTCGCATCTGGAAGCCGCTAAAGCGCCCGCCGAAGCCTTGGGCGATAAAACTCGATTAGGGCAACTATATAACTTCATGACGGCTCACTGGAACCTCACCGGGGAATCAAGCCGCGCCATTCCACTTGCTGAACATGCCGTGAATCTTACAGTCGGGTCCGGGGAGCGTGATCTGCACATTGTGGCGCACTACTATCTGGGCATCGCCTGCCACAATACGGGTAATTATGCGCGAGCTGTCGATGTACTCAAAAAAGGTCTC
>JBBDNJ010000112.1:0-6040 GCA_040877705.1 Binatia bacterium
GACGGGTATCTCCGATCGCACGATACGAAATGGGATTCGCGAGCTGCGTGAGGGATGCATTCGGTGCTTGTCGATCGAGAAAGCCCACACACGCTGAATAAAGCCGCCGGCAATTCAATCGATGTGTCGGGCGTGTGCCAGGAAGTGTCGAATGAGCTGATTAAGCCGCGGAGAGCGCAACCGATTTCCGCACAAGGCAATATTTGGATTCCAGCAGCGGCTTCTCTATTGACGCTCCGCCATTTGCCGGGTAAGATATTCTTACATTCATGTAAGGACCGATCTTATGTCAAATGTTGATGAAATTGTTCGAGTTCTGTGTGAGGTTCTGACAGAGATTCAACAAAGCACGGGAAGGGAGACGAATCAAATCAGCGGCTCCTCTTGCCCAATCGGCGGCCTTCCCGACTTCGACAGCTTAAATGCGGTCGAGGCTACCGTGCTAGTCGAACAGCGTCTGGGTGTGAACTTGGATTGCGCAAACATCTTCGTCAACGCCGAAGGATTGAAAGCACTGTCCGTGTCGGAGGCAGCGGCGAAGATTCACGAAGCGATCGGGAGCAGAGTATGACAGGCAAGTTTGCAAAAGATCGCGAGAAAATTGGCGAAAGACTCCGTGCGGCTCGCGAAGCGGCCGGATTGACGCAGGGTCAAATAGCCAAAAAGCTGGGGATTCACCGCCCATCAATTTCTGAAATTGAAGCTGGGCGGCGAAGAGTTTCAGCCGAAGAACTTGCCGAAATGGCGAGCGCCTATGGCATTCAGGTCGGCTGGATTACCGGAAACGAAGCTGAGACTTCCCCCGAGAACGACAAGATCGTCTTGGCAGCGCGACAATTGAGTAAGCTCAAGCAACAGGATTTGGACCGACTAATGAAATTAATTCAGATGTTGCGCGGCACGGGAAAGATGGGATGAGTCAAAGCAGACGAGATACAGCACAGAAGGCTACTCGAATGGCGCTCAAAACCCGCCAGGAAGCGGGCATCGACCTGCGCGGCCCGATCTGTGTGTACGATCTCTGCGAACGCTTGAATGTGTCCGTACGATTTGCCGACATACCGTCAATGGAAGGCGTGTACTTGCCCGACACAGACCCTAAACCCGCAATCATCGTCTCGTCGCTCCGACCTCCGGGCCGCCAAGCACTTACCTGTGGCCACGAACTCGGCCATCATCTATTCGGCCATGGAGAACAGTTTGACGAATTATTCGATGGCCGAACCGACCAGCGAAAAAACGCGCTCGAAGAATTCGAGGTCGACATATTTTCGACGATGCTTCACATGCCGAAACTTGCCGTCAACACCGCGTTCACATGCCGCTCGTTGAACCTACTTGTCTGCGCTCCCACACAGATCTTCGAATTAGCAGGATGGTTTGGAGTTGGCTACAGCACACTCGTGATGCACATGGCACGCACGCTCATGTTAATCCCGGCTGCCCGCGAAGCCTCCCTCCTAAAATATCAACCCAAAGACATCCGTGCCGAGATCTTTGGAGAAGACTGCCCGACTAACCTTTATGTGGCCGATCAGCATTGGACTGGCCGTGCCATCGATCTCCAAGTAGGCGATATCCTGATTGCCCCCCGCAGCGCCGAAATCGAAGGCGAGATAGTCGAGATAGTCGACCAGTCTGAAACTCGTACCGTTTTAAGGGCTTGTGCCCCAGGAATCAGTCGCATTTCGCACAACGATGCATCTTGGGCCGCGTTCGTGCGGGTCATGCGGCGAGGATATGTCGGCCTTGCGCCTTATCGTTTCGATGAAGAGGCCGGCGATGACGCCTAGCCCGTTGATTCCAAGCGACAATAACCTATCCATCGCATGGGCGCGCGCTTTTTTGGCCGTGTCCGAGCTGAACAAAAGCGTTGAGCTCTCGCCTCTCGTCGTTACAGTTACTGACATTACCGACGGCGTAGTAAATGAGCACGCTGATATACGGAATGCGCTAGATACTCAGCTTCTGTCGGCACGTAAGCAAAGCTGTCACACCGTGGCAAACACGATTTTTCCGTCGTCTCTCTGGAACGCTAATAAAATTGACGGCGGCGCCGATTTATTCTCCAGATTTGAGCGTACCTGGCCAAAGATACACCAATTTCCCGCAAATTCCAAAGGCCACTACTTTCGGCGAATGACAGCGTATGAACCTGCCGGATCGCCTAAGTCTGTTAACCAGCTAGAACACATCACCTGCACCTTCAACAAAAAGAATCACCGCCGGAGCGCGTTACAGGCAGCCATTTTTGACCCAACGCGCGACCACAACCACAGCCGCATCGGTCGCTTCCCTTGCCTTCACCAAGTCGCATTTCTCCCTCTTGAGTCCAATGGGCTTTGTGTGACAGCCTTCTATCCGATGCACTACCTCTTCGAGCGTGCGTATGGAAACTACTTGGGGCTGTGTCGACTCGGAAAGTTCATGGCCGTCAACATGGGCCTTAAGTTTACTCAGTTGGTCTGCGTGTCATCAGTCGCGAAGCTCGATGACCAAGTGTCAAAGAACGCCGTGAGCGGTCTGCGCAAGGAACTAGCGCGAATACTTGCAGTCAAGGATGGGAAGTAACGGATGACCGGTAGTCCACAACAACAATCATTTTGCCCTAATGCCTGTGGTGTCCGCACTCGTGCGCCCAATCGATTCAAAGACTTATTTCCCGCGAAAACAACGCCGGTATACGACACTTACTGGCGATTTGCAGTTGAGCGACAGGCAATGTTTTTTCGCCGTGCTACCCAGCAACCGCCACCATGGACGTCGGACAGCGTGCTTCAGACGTACAAATTCACCAATGCCTACCGAGCGTCAGACCGTGTAAGCCAGTACCTCATACGCAATGTGATTTATCAGGGCGACCAATCCCCGCAGGAGATTTTTTTCCGCACAATTTTGTTCAAGCTTTTCAACAAAATCGAAACATGGGAACTACTGGAACGGCACTTCGGGACGATCGCTTACACTTCGTACCATTTTGAAAAGGTCGACAAGGTCCTGACGAAAGCAATGAAGGATAAACGCACGATTTATTCTGCTGCTTATATTATGCCCTCGGGGAGCAAAGCGTTTCGCACAAGAAAGAAGCACCGCGCCCATCTGAGTTTACTGAAAAAGATGATGGACGATGAAGTGCCTGCCAGACTTGCCGATTGTAAATCAATGAAGCAGGCCTTTGAGCTATTGCTTTCGTATTCAATGATCGGCGATTTCTTAGCGTACCAATATGTGACTGATCTGAATTACAGCACGCTGATAGACTTCAGCGAAATGGATTTCGTTGTCCCGGGTCCAGGGGCACTCGACGGAATTCACAAATGCTTCTCTTCCCTTGGCGGCCTGAACGAGGTGGACATCATCAAGCTCGTTACCGAGCGACAAGAACAGGAGTTTGAAAGGCTCGGATTAGCTTTTCAATCGTTATGGGGCAGGCCATTACAGTTGATTGACTGTCAGAATCTTTTCTGTGAGATAAGTAAGTACGCCCGTGTAATGCATCCCGACATCCAAGGAGTCAATAACCGGACACGAATCAAGCAAAAATACCGCTGCAATAACGCTCAAATCGAATACTGGTATCCACCAAAATGGGGCATCAATGACCTCATTTCTCATAGTGCGTCGTTCCACTCGACAATCGTCACCGCCGGATACAGGAGCTGAGTTTCCGTGAGCAAGGCAGTAACGACATCCACAAAATCCGCAACGCCAGGAAGTCCAACAATCGAGTTGGTATACGAAGCGATCGAAGAAACTCGCCTAGAGGCTATACGATCGTCAGCTCAACGACTACTCGAAACCATGAACGCTGATGACCACTGCGATTGTGTTTGGAGCCTATCCGACAGTATCTGGCCCGCATGCTCGCTTCCAGAGTACAAGGCTACACCAGCAAAAAACACTACACTATTCCTCCTCCCATTAAGCCGAATTGGTCAGATGGAAGGTAAGAGTGGAAGTCTTGTCTTGATCGGTTACTTTGCCGACAAGACCGCTCCGGAGTTACCTTGTTCTCACCCGATTGTCATTAAGACAATGCCGGCGACTGGATCAAAGTTGCGCGACGAATTTAAAAATGCTGTGGCTGTAAAACCATTTGCATATGACCAGAAGGACGTGTTCGCAATACCGTTCCGCTTCGACGATCAGAGCACGGACTTTCACGTATTGTGGTCCATTTTCTCGGCAAGCGAACCCTCTTGGTATACCGGATTGACGATACCGAACATCGTAGTTAAGGATTTACGAGAGCCTCTGAAGCGTAGTGACGAACAAACGGTCAACGAGGTTCTGACGAGTACGATGTCAGCACTTGCGACCTTTCACCGCTCCTTCGGCCGCCAGGCAATTGAAGACCGGAACATTTACACCGAATACGAGTGGTACCTGCGCCAGTTTGGGACTGCTTGGGGCCAAGAATGGATCGATGTGTGGGGGGAGGGGACTCAGCAGTTCTGTCACATTGATGGATCCGATATAATTAACCCTTTGTGGATACTCGATAGGTTGCGTACAAAAACTGTGCCCCTCTCGCTGGGCGCAGTACACGGCGACTTACATCCGGGAAACATTGTACTCGCACAAAACAAGGGCGCTCGTGTCATCGACTTTGGCTGGTCACAAGAGCGAACCCATATTGCAAAAGACTTTGTACTGATGGAATGCAATATGCGCTTTTTGTTTCTTCGGCCGCAGCTCTCCGCTAGTGAATCCCGCAAGTTCTCCCGCTGGCTTAAATGGAGCGAGCCCGTACCGTCCGGGTTAAGCGAGCATTGCATCCGCCACGCCAATATGATTAACCATCTGCGATCACTCGCAACCAGCGTCTTTCCTGAGAACCCGGACTGGAATTGGCAATACCTAGTCCCCATGTTTTTTATCGCCTTTGGACTGTTGCGTTTTGCGCCGCAACTTGGCAATCAAGTGGCAGCCGTCGAAACCGTCTTGGGGCTCGCGCAGGAAATCGAGTCACTTTTGGCGCAGCCGAAACAGTAAACCGCGGGCTCGCGAGCAATGGAGCTAAATATGGACCTATCACACTATCAAAAAGAAGCCACGAAGACCGACCAGGTAAAAGGCGACGGTCGCGAGGCTATCTTAGTTCCACTGCTTGGTCTGGCGGGTGAGGTTGGAACACTGCTTTCGGAATATAAAAAGTTTCTTCGCGACGGACCTGCTCACTCACATTTTCATAACGAAGTTGAAGAAGATCTTGGGGACCTTCTTTGGTACGTTGCAAACGTTGCGACTAAGTTCGGTCTGGACTTGAGCGCGGTCGCTGAGGCGAATCTCAAGAAAACGCAAAACCGGTGGCCGTCCGACGCTTGCAAATATCAGTTGTTCGACGAAGCGCTACCTTCAATCGAGCAAATGCCTCGCCGATTCCAAATTACTTTCGCCGAAAAACTGGAAGGCGCAAAGGTTCGCGTAGTAATATCGAGGGATGGCGTGGTCATAGGCGATCCATTGACCGACAATGCTCACGAAGACGACGGTTATCGCTTTCACGATGTCTTTCACTTTTCGTATGCCGCGGTTCTTGGCTGGTCACCGATTTCTCGCTCTCTTCTCAAAGTGAAAAGGAAGAGTCAGCCGAAACTTGATGAAATTGAAGACGGCGCCAGAGCAAAGATTATTGAGGAATTGATCTCCCAACTTGTCTACACCTACGCGCGAGAGCACAACTATTTAGAAGGCGTTTCCAGTGTCGACTACGATCTACTTCAGAAAATCCACACTTTAGTGTCAGACCGAGAGGTTAAGGTTCGTTCACTCGCTGATTGGGAACGAGCGATATTGACTGGTTACAACGCTTGGCGACATATTCGACAGGCTCACGGAGGCACAATTGACGTCGATTTGCTCGCGCAGTCGATGGTGGTAGTATCGTGAGTCCCCGCTGCCAATTCTCCCATCGCGCGTTGCGAAATCCGTCAGTCATATAGAAGCGGAACTGACGATTCTTCTGCCTGGACCGCTGTCACGGCGTGACCGTACACCGGCACCATTGTAGGCGCGTTGGTTAAACTCGGGAGATTTC
>JBBDNJ010000113.1:0-6033 GCA_040877705.1 Binatia bacterium
ATCCCGACGCTGGCGGCGATCATGAACGAATGTGTTTGATCAACAACGTTGCGGAAATACGCACAGCCAAGCGGCAATGGGGAATAGCAAGATCAATTGTAAAATCAGCACCGAGCCGAACAAAAATTGTTGACAACTCAGCCATACTGATCCAATGCATTATGCATATTGAAACGAGCGGAATTGACTGCGGGCCTGAGGATTACGGCGAGTTCTGTCTCTCGAATGGAGCAGGGTGTTATGATCATCACTTCGCCGATGGAGCTTCTCATCTCATTTGTGGCGCGGGAGGTCCGCGTTGACCCTCCTTACCGACAAACGAGTTGCGGAGCAACTCCAGGTGAAACCGCGAACAGTAGCCAAGCTCGGCATCCCATTCGTGCGAGTCGGTGCAGGTAAGGGTCTCAAGCGGTGGCGGCAAGAGGACGTTGATGCCTATATAAATCTGCGCGTTCAGTACCACCAGGAAAGGGGCAATGAAAAGGAAGAGAAAAAAGCGAAACGGAGTCGAGTACCGGGCGGATCGGGGCCGCTGGGGCTACAGGCTCTCCCATCGAGGGCGCACTTACAAGCGATACGATTGGGACACGCCAGCGGAGGCGCGCGCGGCGCGCAATAAGAAAAAACAGGAACTTGCGCAACGGCCGAAGGAACCGGAGCTTCCGCCAACCGCTTTGATAACTGTGGTTACCGACTACTTGATAGACTCTGCCGAGAAAGGGCGTTCCGAGTGGCGCACCGAAGGAGTGCGCTCGAACTTCCAGGGAGTAATCATCCCATTTCTCGGCGCCGCAACGCCCATTGCGGAGATCACAACCGCGCAAATCCAAAAGCTGGTTATCCAGCGCAAGCGCACCGTGAAGCCTAAAACCGTATGGCATGACGTTACGAACTTGCGCGCGGTTTTAAACTGGGCCTGTCGGGAAAGGGAACTGCCGGACGGCACCAAGATACCAGCGATGCTCACAAAGAACCCGATTGATGCCCTTGACCTATCCATCATCGGCAATACGAAGCCCAAGAAAGCGCCGCTTGATCTAGCGGCGGTGGAAAGGGCGGCCGGGGTACTAGGTTCAGCGGAGCGTGCGTATTTCGATTTTCTCCGGTTCACCGGGCTCAGGAAAGATGAGGCGAACCGGCTACGCTGGGATGACCTGAATTTCCAAGAAGGCTATTTCCACTGCCGCGGAACAAAGACGGATGACGCTGATGCCTATCTTCCGTTGGCGCCAGCATTGATCGAGAGCCTGAACAAGCACAAGGTGTCCAGTGCGTCGGAGTACGTATTTCCCGGCCGCTCAGCGCGCACCAAAGACAAGAGAATCTACTCACGCAGGCGCCTATTCGAGAAAATCGAGCGGTTAACCGCTAGCTGTGATGATTGCGGCGAATCTAAAATTGCCAAGCGGCGCTATTGCCAGGAGTGCACCAGCGTCGAGCCCGTTTCGCGCACGCACCGTTGCTCGAAGTGCAAATCGATAAACGTCCATGAAGGTATCGGCTGTCGTGCCTGTGGATCGGGTAACATCAAGCGGGGCGTCAAGCTCCGCCCTAAAGACATGCGCGATTACTTTGCCAGCACGGTCGACACCGATGACCCGCGGGTACTCATGGCCTTAATGCGCCACACCAACCTGACCACTACGACTAAGTACCTCCGCGCAATGAATGAGCGCATGAAAGATGCCGTTTCGGGCTTGGGGGCAAGTTTGGGGGCAAGTCAAAACACCGCTCGGGGGCAAAAAAAGGTCGAAAACGACACTTTGCAGCTTATCGCTGAATTGCTCCAAAGCGGATTAAGCGTTGGAAAACTTTCTGGAATTTTTGGTGGCGGTGGGCGGATTCGAACCGCCGACGCCGCGGATATGAGCCGCGTGCTCTGACCAACTGAGCTACACCGCCAAAAGGATGCTATAAACTATGCTGGGGTTGCAAAAAGATCAAGGAGCTCGAAACTTAAACTTTCTGTTCCATTTATCGCTTATGAAAGTTTGTTGGACTGTTTTGGCTCCGCGCCTAATTTGATAAATGACTTTCTCTTCGATCGCAAGACACGTCAACTTATTGCCGTATACAAGTCCCGTGTCGAGCCCGATTTTATAAGGCAGATCGAACAGCACCTCTTTGTGCGGGGTATGGCCGAACAGAACGGTAAGAGGAAGATTATGAGGGTTACGAATAAACTCATTGCGAATCCAAAACATGTCGGCTTCGATCTGCTCGCCTAGTTTTTTCAAGGGTTGAATTCCTGCATGGACGCATAAGTAGGGTTCTAAGACGTAGAATGTTGCAAGATTCTGGTAGAAACTCAGATGGGATTCCGGAAACTGTTTAGTTATTTCCCCGGCTCGGAAGGTTGCCGTCGAAATCCCATAGCTTGCCAGGGTGGCCTGGCCTCCATTGCTCAGAAACACATCCCCGTGGTTGCCTGCGAAGCCGAGGTATCCTAGAAGCATATCCTCGTGATTTCCCTTGAGACAAACAATCTCTATATTACCCGCATTGCGAAGTTCTAAGAGAAAAGAAACAACGCCCTTTGAATCGGGACCGCGATCGATATAATCTCCCAGGAAGATTACCTGATCGCCGTGACGGAGAGGGAGTTGCTCAATTAAGTACCGGAGCTCTCCAAGGCAACCGTGGATGTCTCCAACTACAAAACTACTCATGACCTGGTCATCGTAGGTTACTAAATGTTAGACTTCAACTACGCATGGCCATAAGGTTGCAAGAAAATTGACTCGGATCTTTAGTTTTGTTAAAGGCGACGAAGTGAAAATTCGGGATATTTACTCCAGTTATCTTCTCATTTTTGGAGTTTTGTGTCTGTTCCTGGGTATTGGGAACTGGACTGTTGGAGCCCTTGAGAGCGCAAAATACCAAGCTCTTTTACACAAAACGGCGCAAACCGGTCTGGAGGATTCGTACAGGAGCTTTCAGGAACTCGATCAACAAAAAAATGAAGAAGTCTTACTTCGCATCAACCAGGACCGGGAAAGATATAACGCGGCCCGTGTCAAGTTGGACTTTTATTATGTGGTTCTAATTGGTGGACGGTGGTTATTGTTGATTGGAACCGGAGTGACTGTCGCTGCCATCATCCGTTTAATACGCCGAGATAGTCACAATAAAGTTAGAAAAGCTGTTCTTCAACCGACCATCATTGATCAATGAAGATAAGGTAAGGTTATTTCGATGGTTTCGACTTTTGATATTTTCGATAGTCGTAACCGGTGGCCATGGCAAGTAAAATATCCTCCATCCCACCGCTTTTCTCGCGCCTTAAAATCAACAGGCGTTCGTAAAATTCTTTAAAATCTTTGTATATCCGTTGGCTTTCGTCGACCTTGCGCAAGAAAAAATCCTTAATCCTGGTTACCGTGAATCTCAGCGCCGAAAACCGCAGCTCATTAGGAAAGGAATCCCACTCCGGCAGGGATAATGGGCGCAGGCTTTCATAACCTGAAATCAAAGACTCGAACCGATCAATGCGGTAACGGCCGTCGACAAAGCACAGCGCGTTAACAGCCGTAGCCAAGTCGTAGATGAGCTTTCCCCGGCAGGCCGCCTCAAAATCTAAGACGCCAACCAGCCGACTGCCTTTGAATTTAACATTATCGGAAAACAGGTCTCCGTGTATGATCCCTTTCGGCAAATTGTTATCGAGATAGTTTTCTAAATAGGAGAATTCATCATCCAGAACTCTGACGATATGCTTAAGGTGCGGAGGAAGTTGCCGCCGTGCATCTCGATAAATGGTTACGATCCTGTTGAAACCGAAACGGTTGTCGATGCCTTTTTTATAACCCCTGCCAATGAGATGAAGGTTAGCTAAGGTGTTACCCAATGCGCTGAGATGCGTAGCATTCAGCGACTGCACAGCCATTTCCGTTCCTTCAAGGTAGCGACTGATAGTGAGAATTTTTCCGTCCACTTCCACGTAGTGTCGGCCGGTCTTGCTTTTTATCGGCTGTAAACAGGGGAATCCTTGCTTTTTTAGGTAAAAGAGAAGATCCAACTCTTGTTTGACCTCTAATTCCCCCTTGATCTCGTCGATTTTGATAAAGAAACGACCACGTTTAGTCTCAAGGAGATAATGGGTGTTTACGGAACCGTTTTTAATTCCGCTAACGGAAGCGACGTCGCCTAGTGCGAATTCGTCGGCGATTTTCGCCGCGTCCTTCTTTGCGAGTGGAGTGTAGATGGCCATAGTTATTAGATTTATTGGTCCCCAGCGATTTTAGAGGGCAATGTCCGACAAATCGCTAACCCCGCTAAATCTAATGGAAAACTCGCACTATGTCAAGGTATAATCGCCACTTCAACAGAAAAAAAGGCCTATAGGAGGCTTTCTTTTTAAATACGGGATCTTAAGTTAAGACAATCTAAGTGTTAGTCACTGTTAGTGTTCGTTACTGTTAACCTGTTGTACCTGATTTTCCGTACTCCCGTAGTAATTAGCACCATCCGATCCCAACAAACATCTAAACAATGAACTGTCAGGTATTCAATCCAATCTCAAGTCATACGCCAATGCAGGGTGAAAACGGCGACTTCTCCAAATTGACTTTAAAATGGATCTTTACTGCTCGTAGCAAGCCTTAGTTGCTCGGTTAAAATCCAAACGCCCAAAAAATTCCATCTTTTCAGAGTTTTACCAGCAAGCGGAAAGATTTTCTTCTTGACAATCATACGCGCGTTTTTCTAATGTCCCTGTCGAACGAGAAGATGGTCGCGTCATTGCTGGGACACCTCCAATTTTAGACCACGGATTTTGTCTCCTTAATAAGTGGTTGAGGGTTTTCTGGTAAGGATGAGGCTGGGGACTGTTTTCTACAGTTCAGGAGACGACCGTTGATTTGAGTCCGCATGCTATCAGCCAAGCAACGTGGACAGGAGGTCTAGGGATGGCAATCGGAAAAGTAAAGTGGTTTAACAATTCTAAAGGATATGGTTTTATTGAAAAAGAGGGCGGTGGCGATGTTTTCGTTCATTACACCGCGATTCAAGGGGATGGATTCAAGACTTTGAACGAGGGTCAGGCAGTCGAATTCGAAATTTCTCAAGGTGACAAGGGGCCGCAAGCCATAAATGTTGTGAAGGTGTGATCGAGACAAAGAAGCGGTAATACCCTGTCGTAGCTTTCCAATACAACATGAGTTGCCACTTCTTGGTGGTTTGACGATACGTTCCGATGCTTTCATGCATCGTTTGGTTTGGTTTTCGATCTATCTCGGACAATCACAGCTTCAAGAACATAATAACTTAAAACCCAATAGATGACGGAATTATGCAAGCGGATAAAGCTTTAGACTCTAACTTCGGTCAGGACCGTCTCTTGACCGAAACTGTTGTGTTAACGCGACTGGATAAGGCGATCGGATGGGCACGCAAGTACTCTCTATTCCCATATCCGTTCGCCACGGCATGCTGTGCCATGGAATACATGTCTCTGTCGATGGCTCCTTACGATATCGATCGTTTTGGCGCCCTTTTGCCTCGATTCAGTCCTCGACAGGCAGATCTGCTCATGGTTATAGGTACGGTGAATCATAAACTCTCGCCCGTGCTCAAACGCGTCTACGAACAAATGTCGGAACCTAAATGGGTCATGGCGTTTGGCGCGTGTGCGGCTAGCGGAGGGTTTTACGATAACTATGCTACGGTTCAAGGGATTGATCGAATCATACCAGTCGATGTCTATGTCCCTGGTTGTCCCCCAAGGCCGGAAGCCGTTCTCGACGGCCTCATGGAATTGCAAAACCGAATTGCAAATCAGAAGCAGCCGGTATGAGCGACGAAAAGCAGATCCAACCCGAGACCGATGATCTATACCACCACGGTGTCATTACGAAATTATTTCCTTCCAATAATACCGGAATCGTCCGGACCGAGAGTGGTCGCGAAGTTTTTTTCTCCTATGAATTCGTGATTCTTTACGGCGAAGCTCAATCTCCACTAAATCTCAAGGTCGGACAGCCGGTGGGCTATGATTTGGGTTGGACGCCGAGTGGACTGCGAATTACCAAAATC
>JBBDNJ010000114.1:0-31924 GCA_040877705.1 Binatia bacterium
TACTTGCCACAACGAAAATTTTTCATTCAGCACCGAATCCGCGAAGTCGGGTTAGCTCGTATGGTTCGTCGGCGCGGCTACCGGCTGTATAACATTAACAACTTAAAGTTGGCGCGATTTAAGGAGATCTTTCCTGGAGCGGCCAACAGCGTCCGGATCGATGCGCGCAAGGGATTGGCGGGGCAGCCGGGTTGCCGGGTCGGACCTGTCCAACGCACTGATTCAGCGAGAAAAATTCGCAAAAAAGGCGCTGTTTAGAGGCTTAGCCGTCGGTTTTTGGGCTTTAAAATGTCCGTTTAAGCAACGGCCGTCCTGCGCCGCCTAAGGACGTTCCGCTCCCGATTCGAAGGCACTTGCTTCGGCTGCCAACGCCCGATTCGATTTCTTGAACGGAACGCGGTTTGCGCCAATACTTTGCTATCGACGTTTTCCCACTTGCATTTCCATAAGGCTGGCGTCGTTGAGCCGATGATCCAAGCCTTCCAGCTCTTTAACGGTCATCGCCTGGTTCGCAGACTCGACCTGCGCCAGGTTTTTCATCCCGAGTTCTCATTTGAAATATCCTTCTTTCAGCAACTGATCGACGAAGCTTGTGTCGATAAATACCGTCGGATCGGTCATGGCTGCGGCTGGTAGTGGCGGCAATGGCTATCGGAGCCCCGGGATCAGGGCTTTATTTTATAGTTACAGCCGAACGATTTCCCAGGGCACGTCCACACCGGTCAACCCGGCTCACACGCGGTAGATTTATTCGTCGGCCGACGCCCGTGTCGAGCGCGCGATAGAGATAGTCTCACGAAATTTCTCGGGTAGCGGAGACATGCCGCCGTGAGCCAGGCGAGCGTTACTTTAGCAAATAACCGAACATCTCCCGCGCCTTGCGGACAACTTCCTGGCTCGGCGCATTCACCATCGGAAACTTGTCCTTCCATTCGTACGGCCGCGTCGCATCGATGACCATGCGTGAATTGGTGAAGTCTCTCATCTTACGCTGTTCCGGCGTCAGCCGGGGATCGGCCGGCGTGCTGCGCATGCGCCGCAAAATATCTACTGAAGTGTCGGGATCGTAGCGCGACAGCATCGCCCACATGAGCTGGTCGAGATTTGAAACATCGATGTCGTCATCGACGACAATCACCATTTTACAGCCGTACACCGAGGCGCCGCAGCTCGCGGCCAGTGCTCCCACCTGTTTGGCATGGCCGGGATAGCGTTGCTTGATGGCCAGCGCCACCAGCATGCGCGAGGCGCCGATCTCGTGCGGCCACACCTGAGTCACATCGGGGACGCCGGCACTACGCAATTGTTGCTTGAGCATGGCCGAGCGCATGATGGCGCGGTAGCGCGCCATCTCATCCGAGCCGCCGCCGATCGGCGGCACGCCGAGAATAATCGGATCGTTGCGATGATAGATGGCTTCGATCTCCAATGCCGGCTGCGCGCTTTCATCGGAAGCGTAATAGCCGGTCCATTCGCCAAACGGGCCTTCGAACTTGCGATTCTTGTCGTTTAAGAAACCTTCGAAAACGATTTCGGCATTGGCCGGAAAAGGCAAGCCGGTGATCTTGCCGCGGACGACCTCAACCGGTTTTCGCCGCATCCCGCCGACGATGTCGTATTCGCACACGCCGTAAGGATGCTCCGTTCCAGCCATGAAGAAAAACAGCGGATCGCCGCCGATAACCAGAGCTAAAGGCATTTTCTCGCCGCGCTTGAAGTATTTTTCCCGATGCATGTAACCATGCTTGCCCGGCACCATCAGCAGACTGACGGTCTTTTTGTCTTGGATCATGGCGCGGTAGCAACCCGCGTTGATCCATTTTTCGTCCGGATCCATGGTAACCGAGTAACAGCCGGTGCCGATGTAACGCCCGCCGTCATTCACATGCCAGACCGGCGTTGGAAACTTCATGATATCGATATCATCATTTTTGAGGACGTTTTCGAGGACCGGACCGTTATCGACGAATACCGGAGGAATGTGCCCGGGACTCTTCTGATAGTGCTCGAAGTAAGCGTCGCTCAGATCCTGCTTGGTCAGCCCCTGCGGGAATCCGAAAGTCATCGCCCGTCGCTTGCCCGCGAAGGCATTGATGAGGAGACGGAAGCCTTTGGGACAGCCCGGCACCTCATCGAACAGCACCGCCGGTCCATCGTCCGGCGGAACAACGACATCGGTGGCCAAGCCGATCTCTTCCTGCCACGACGCGCCGAGAACGGTCTTCAACTCACCCAGCTCCTCAGCTTCGTGCATCCATTCGCGCAAATCGGTAAAAGCAATATGCGGCTGAATTCTTGAACTATCGAACATAATCGCTCCTTAGAGGAATTTGAGTTTCACGTTAATCTTTCGGAAAACAAGTACGAGTGTCTATTTCGAAGACTAAACCTACCCTAGCATAATCAACCCAGGCGATGGAATTGGTCTCACGCATGTTTAACCACGCTACCGCGGGCTTAGCCACGTAACCGGCTATTGTCATGCTGAGCGAAGTGAAGCATCTGCTTTTTGTTTTTCTCCGACAAGTCCGGTTTGAGATTCTTCGTCACTGCGTTCCTCAGAATGACACCGGTGGAGCGCGGAAACATTCTTTCACGCGCCCAGCCGCACAACCCGTCAATGGCGATCCAGCCAATCCCTGATGATCCTGTTGGTCTCCTCCGGCTTCTGCCAGAAAAACCCGTGGCCGCAGCCCTCTACCACCGCGAATTCGGCGTTCTTAATATTCTCGCAAAGATGCTGTGAAGTCACGTAATGATTGCCGGTGTCGGCGTCGGCCTTATCTTCGCCGCCAACCAGAACTAATGTCGGCGCCGTGATCTTGTGCAGCCACTCACCGGTTTCATGCTGATTGCGCGCGATGACATGACGTAGATAAGGGTCAAGCTCCGGTCGGTTTTCCCAGAACGTTTTGAACAGCGTTTCCAACACTTCCGGATGCGCTTCTACGAACTGACGAGGGAAGAAAAAGGGGCTTTGAAAGTGGCTCCACATGTGTGCCTGGTAGCCCTTTTCGATCAGGCTCTCCAGGCTATGAAGCGTCAGCCAGCGCGGGTAATCCGGGTTGCCCATGCTGCCGGAACCCGATGCCGCTTGGATCATGCTGCGTACTTTATGTGGATGATCGACGGCTAACCACTGGCAAACCCGCCCACCCATGGAGTGGCCGATGATGTGCGCCGGCTCTTTGATACCGATGGCATCGAGCAGATTCACGGCATCATGGGCAAACTGCCGTGTCGAATACGCTCCGGAAGGCGCGTCGGACTTGCCCACGCCGCGGTGATCGTAAACAATTACCTGGTACCGGTCGGTGAACGCCGGCACCTGGCAAAGCTTCCATGGCTCGCCCGGCCAACCGGTGCCAGAGACGAAGAGGAACGGCACACCGCTGCCGAAACTTTCATAGTGTAAACGAACATCGCCGGCTTGAGCGTAGGGCATCTCCGACTCCCTTGTGAAAGTAAATTAGGACTCAAAGGTTAGGATCGAAGCGATCCTGAGGCCGGTGGTCCAAGCAGCCTCACGACCATGCCCCATTTTGCTTCGCGCCGGAATAGCGCTGCCTTCGGTGGCAAGAGGCGCCTGCACCGATGCCGCCAAGGCTTTTTCTTGCCGGGCCATAACTGTGGGCAATCTATTGTGTTCGATTTTTGCTGTCAACGTACACATCATTGTTTTCCGGAGCCGTGCTCACTTATTTTCATGTTGATGTTGCGGCTCGAAATCAGCTAATCTTCAGGTCAGGCGTAATGAAGATTGGAGTGATGGATTAATGGAAAAAGACGCTTCCACACCGGGTTTCTTCACCCAATACTCCAACAATCCAGTACTCGAATTTTTGTAAAGGAGTTTATCGAAATGAAACTTAGCCTTCGATTGTTGGCCCTTGCCCTGATGCTATGCACCGCGAGCGGCGCTTTCGCCCAGGACACGTTCTTCAAAGGCAAGACGGTTCGCATCATCGTGCCCTTCTCCGCCGGCGGCGGCTACGATGTCTATTCTCGGATCATAGGCCGCCACATGGGCAAGTATATACCTGGGAATCCGGTCTTCGTAATCGAGAACATGACCGGCGCCGGCGGCCTGATCGGCATCAATCATGTTTACAAGGTTTCCAAGCCGGACGGCCTCACCATCGGCACGCCCATCGGCACGATGTTCATCGACCAACTCATCGGCAAACCGGGGATCGAATTCGACGGGCGCAAGTTCGAATATATCGGCGCGCCGGCGCAGGATACGCAGCTCCTGATCGTGCACAAGCGCACCGGCATCAAAAGCGTTGAGCAATGGCTGGCGCATCCGACACCGGTCAAATTCGGCAGCACGGGTCCGGGCTCCGCCAATGAATCGATTCCAAAAATCGCCAAAGAGGCGTTAAACCTGCCGCTGCAAGTGGTGTCGGGCTATAAAGGCAGCTCGGTCATCCGCCTGGCGTTTAATGGCGGCGAGGTCGACGGCGTCGCCAACGCTTGGGAATCGATGGTGTCGACCTGGCCGGAAGAGCTTCGGAACGGCGACGCAGTGATTCTGCTGCAAGCGTCGGGCAAGCGTCACCCGGAACTCGCCAACGTTCCGTTGGTGATCGATTACGCAAAAACCGACATGGCTAAAAAGCTGGTGCGTGGTGTCATCAATAATTTCGGCGCAACCGCGCGGCCTTACGTGGTCACTCCGGGCACGCCTAAGGCGCGGGTGGAAATCTTACGCAAAGCCTTCATGGATACCATGAAAGACCCGGAGTTCGGCGCTGAACTTAAGAAGGCGAAACTCGATTTGAATCCGCTCGATGGCCAAACCCTGGAAAACAATATTAAAGAGCTATTTGCGCTCGACAAAGCGTTGATCCCGAAGTTGACAGAGATCCTGAAATAGGAAAGGATCGGCAAGCATTTCTTTACCTATTTATATTTAGAAGTTCGCGTCAGAAGGAGTGAACCATGATTGTCGATGCCGATGCGCACGTCGTTGAGACGGAACACACCTGGGATTATCTCGATGCTGCGGAAAAAAAATTTCGCCCGCAACTATTTCAATCCGCCGACAACCCCAATGCGCAATATTGGTTCGTCGACGGCAAAGCCATCGGCTTCCGCCCGCCGACGTTGACGGAACAAGAGCTGATTGCCCTTTCTAAAACGACCGGCCGTGAGCTCAAAACGGCGCCCGAAGCGCGTGAGCTGCGCGACGTGGAGCTGCGCTTGAGCCATATGGACAAGCTGGGCATCGACGTCCAGATACTGTTCAACACCATGTGGATCGCGCGGGTCGCCGACAAGGCCGAGGCGGAGATCGCGCTGTGCAAATCCTGGAACCACTGGATGGCCGACGTCTGGAAGCAAGGCAAAAATCGTTTGCGCTGGTCTTGTGTCGTTCCGGCGATGACGATCAACGAGGCGCTCCAGCAAATGCGCTTCGCCAAGGAGAACGGCGCGGTAGCGGTGAGCCTTCGTCCCTTCGAAGACGACAAACATCTCGTCGATCCCTATTTTTATCCGATTTACGAGGAAGCGACCCGGCTGAATATGGCGGTAGCCGTTCACATCGCCAACGCCAGCCCACAACTATTAGATCAATTTAAACCGCGCTATGACAAGATGGGCGGCTTCGCGCAATTTCGCATCCCCACCGTGATTACTTGTTTGTCTCTGATGATGAGCGAAGTCCCCAATGACTTCCCGAAGCTGCGCTGGAGTTTCGTTGAAGCGTCGGCACAGTGGGTGCCGTGGGTTGTGAAGGAAGCGGCACGGCGAACCGGCGCTAAAGGATTTCCCGAGCTGCCCTTTAAGGAGTTCCGGATCTACGTCACGACGGAAACCAATGATGACTTTGATTTCATCCTCAGATATGCCGGTGAAGACAACCTCGTCATCGGCACGGACTACGGCCATACGGATGCCTCCAGCGAAGTCGACGCCATCGAAATTTTCCGGGCAAATAGCACGCTCACGGAGTCGATTAAAAAGAAGATTCTGGACGATAATCCGCGGACGTTGTATATCTTGTAGTTGAATTGAGTTTGCCTGCGTGACCGATCTCAACTTCATCTCCCCGCGATATGCCGATGCCCAAAGATCTGCGCAGCTTCATCGCTGAACTGGAAAAAAATTCACCGGAAGACGTAGCGCGCGTGACTAAACAAGTCTCGCCGCGCTACGAAATGTCGGCGGTTCTCACCCATCTGGAAAAACGGAAACGCTTTCCACTGCTAATCTTCGAAAACACCGAAAACAGCCGGGCCTCGGTAGTGATCAACGCCCAGGCCAGCCGCCGGCTCATGTCCATGGCATTGGAATGCCGATCCGAGGAACTCGCGCGCACCTTTATCGAACGCCAATCAAAACCTTTGCCGCCGGTGGAAATGATCAATGCGCCGGTGCACGAAGTCGTCAAAAGCGTCGATGAAATCGATTTAAATCAAGTGCCGCTGCTGACTCACTATGACGTCAATGCCGCGCCCTACATCACAGCCGGTATCGTCGTCGCAGCCGATCCGGATTCGGGAGTGCGAAACACGAGCTATAACCGGCTGATGATGGCAGGCCAACGCGAGCTAAGGATCTTCATGGCCGTCGGCAGACATCTATGGACGCTGCATAATAGGCTTGAGCGCCGCAATGAGCCGCTGCCTATCGCCATCGTGATCGGCGTCCATCCGCTCTTTTCTCTCGGCGCGCAAGCGCTCACGCCTTCGGACGAGGACGAGTACGCCGTCATCGGCGGCATGATGAACGAACCGCTGCGTCTGGTGCGGGCCAAGACGGTGCCGATTCTGGTGCCGGCCGACGCGGAGATGATCGTCGAAGGGCAGATTATGCCCAACGTGCGGCGCCTCGAGGGACCTTTCGGCGAGTTCACCGGTCACGCCGTAGCCCAGGACCAACGCCAGGTTATCGAAGTGACCGCCGTCACGCACCGTGAAAATTACATCTTCCAAGACATCCACGCCGGCTACACCGAGCACAAATTGATGGGCGCGGTACCGCGCGAAGCCGCCCTATTGAAAGCTATCCGCCAGTCGGTACCGACGGTAAAGAATGTCTGCATGCCGGTATCGGGCAATTGCCGCTTCCACGCTTACATCTCGATCGCAAAACGGACGCCCGGCCAGGCGAAAAACGCCATATGCGCCGCCTTCGCCGCCGATATGCTGCTCAAACACGTGATCGTGGTCGACGACGACATCGATGTTTTCGATGAGGAGCGAGTGCTCTGGGCGGTTTCCAATCGTTTTCAAGCGGATCGCGGTCTCGTCGTCATTGCCAATGCTCAAGGCAGCGAACTCGACCCCTCCGCCGGCCCCGGCGGTGTCAACGCGAAAATGGGTCTGGACGCGACTAAACCGCTAGCCGGTTTTCCACCGGAACTTCAGGTACCGGACGAAGTTATGAAAAGAATTCGCCTGGACGATTTTCTGCCGGAATTTGCCAAGTGACCCCTCCCTTGGACTTGGTAGCGCTTATGACAAGCCTTAGAACGCCGGCGGCGAACGAAGTTTGCTGCATGATGCGGCAAACTCGGTTACAATTGTCCGGCAGCGTTTGACAGCACGATTGATCATCGGCTAACTTTGCCAAACTGCATTTTTCTTGCGAAATGATTTGCCAAGCGATGAAGACACGATGGCGGACGTAGCACCGAATAAGCTCCGCCTCCTTAAAGGCGCGGTCCAAGACAATGTCGATTTGGTTCGGGGAATCCGGACGCGAGGTTTAGCCCGAAGGAAGCTGCCAGAATCGGCACAATCGAACCCTGTTCAGCGCAAAGGCATCAGCCGACCCTGGTCGTGGAGCCCTTTGTTGCTAGTTGTCATCGCCTATCTTTTGCTGCCATCGCCGGTGGTCTCGCTACGGCAAACGGCGCCAGTAAAAACTTTCGAAGCAGAAATCAAACAAACTCCGGCCACCACGGAAGTTAAAGTCCCCGAAAACCAGGCGCCGGCATCGGAACCGCACGCCCTCGATCGTGGAGTCATTCCTCTTGCGATCAAAAAAATCGTCATCGACCCGGGACATGGAGGGAAGCAACCCGGGGCGATCTCCGAGTCCGGCGTCTCCGAAAAGGAAATCACTCTCGACATCGCGCTCCGTTTGCGCCGGCTGCTGGGAAAAGCACTCTTCGAGGTCATGATGACGCGTCAGGGCGATCAAACGATATCGCTCGACAAGAGAGTGGCTTTCGCCAACACCAACAAAGCCGACCTTTTTGTTTCGATCCACGTCAACTGGACCGAGCCGCGCGAGATCCGCCCGCTCGAAACCTATTTCGTCGGACCGAGCGACGATCCAGTGACAATGAAGCTAACGAGCATGGAGAACCAGGAGTCCGGTTACTCCCTGTCGGAGTACCGCCGGGTTTTAGAAAAAATTTACATTGACACACGGCGCGATGAGTCGCGCAGTCTCGCCAAGAATATTCAGGCAGAACTCTATCATTCGCTGAAAACAATCAATCCCGAGCTGGACAATCGCGGCGTCAAAATGGCGCCATTTCTCGTCCTCGTCGGCACGGAGATGCCGGCAATACTGGTGGAAGTTTCAACCCTCTCTAATGAGGAAGAAGTCCAGTTATTGACAAACCCCGATTATCGGGAAAAGATCGCCCTCGCACTTTTGCGGGGCATTCGCAGCTATGCGGATAACCATAACGGCTCCGATAGGAAAGGTAGCTAACCATAATGGAAGAAACCAATGAAACTTTTTGCGTAGGAATCGACCTCGGCACCTCTCGAAGCTCGATTTCGGCATCGAACGGCGAGCGCCACGTGATCGACAGCTACGTCGGCTGGCCGGTAGACATGGTTGCTCGCAAAGTGATCAAGAAGACCGTCCTCGTTGGCCGCGAGGCGCTGGACAATCGTTTGATGCTGGATCTGCGCCGCCCCTTGGAACGCGGACTCATCAAGGAAGGGGCGAAAAAGGACGAAGACGCCGTCCAAGAAATTCTCCGGCACCTGATCTCTCTCATCGGCTTAAAGCAAAAAGGCAAAAACCGGGCAAAGCTTCGCGCAGTGGTCGGCGTTCCAGCCGAGGCGTTCCGAAATAGCAAGCAGCGTTTACGCAGCGCCCTGGAGGGAGTCGCCGATAGCGTAATGCTGGTGTCGGAACCTTTTGCGGTCGCCTACGGTCTGGAAGCCCTGCTACATGCTTTGATCATCGATATCGGCGCGGGAACGGCTGATTTTTGCGTGATGCAAGGCCGCTATCCGACTGAAGAGGACCAAAGGACGTTGCCCAATGCCGGCGATTCCATCGACGAACAATTGCTTAAACTGATGCGCGAACATCATCCCGAAGCTCAAACTTCCATTCATATGATCCGTGAATGGAAGGAGAAATGGAGTTTTGTCGGAGAACCTAAAAAACCCGTCGTGGTCACGGTGCCGGTTAAAGGAAAGGCCACCGATTTCGATATTACCAAAGAGATGGGCGCGGCCTGCGCAAGCATTTTACCGCCGGTTTGCGAAACCATGTTGGATCTGCTCGCCCGTGTCGAGCCCGAATATCAAGAGAACGTTCGCAATAACATTATCCTGGCGGGCGGAACTTCGCTCATTACCGGACTGAGCGATGCCGTTCAAAAGGCACTCGCCGATCTCGGCGGCGGACGCGCCACAGTAGTTAAGGATCCGGTTTTCGCGGGATCCGATGGCGGGCTGGCGCTCGCGCGCGACGCATCAAGCTCCGACTGGGAGAAATTGTCGTTGTAAATACAGTTTTCGTTAAGCCGTACTTCAGTGCGGCACTGATTTTCACCCATCCAAGCTAACGACGCGGGACACTAGCAGTGGGCCGACGCGTCATGGTTGCTCCGTGCTAAACTTCGAGCCGAAAACATTTTTGGAAGCAATTTAGCAAGTGGAAAATACCTCGTCAGAAGCGCACACCCGATCCAAGGAATTCCCGCAGCCACAGGGATTCTTATCGGCGGCAAAGAATGTCGGAATCAAAGACACCACGCTGGATTTGACCGTGATCTACTCGGCCACGCGGGCGCGTGCGGCGGCAATGTTTACGCGCAATCGCTTTCCCGGCGCGCCGGTGATCGTCGGGCGCGAGCATATTGCCAACGGTTTTGTCCAGGCGCTGGTAATCAACAGCAAAAACGCCAACTTCGCCATGGGGCAACTGGGTATCGACGATGCCATCGCGATCTGCCGTAGCGCGGCAACCGAGTTGGGGGTCGATTACCGCGATATCCTTCCGTTCTCCACCGGCGTCATCGGCCGCCGTCTGCCGGTGGACAAAATCTGCGCCGGCTTGCAAGGCATTCGCGGCGAGTTGCAGCCCGACAACCTCGCCCTCGCCGCGCAAGCGATCATGACCACCGATGCCTATCCGAAATACACTTCCTGCCGGGTCGGATCGGCGACCCTGGCGGGCATCGCCAAAGGCGCCGGAATGATCGAGCCGAATATGGCGACGATGCTCGCATACATCATGACCGATGCCGATCTGCCTCAAACCGCGTTGCGTCCGATGCTGCGGCGGGTAACCGATCAGACATTCAACGCCATGAGCATCGATACCGACACGAGCACCAGCGACACCGTCGTGCTGATGGCAAACGGCCTCGCCGGTTCTGTGAATCTTCGCCGGTTCGAAGAGGGACTCTATCAAGTGTGCGAATATCTCGCTCGTGAAATCGCGCGCAACGGCGAAGGCGCCACCAAGCTCATCACGGTTGAGACCGCCGGCGCAAAAAGCAAAGCGCAGGCAAAGCGCGTCGCCAAGTCGGTCGTCAATTCGCCGCTGGTCAAGACCGCCGTCTACGGCTGCGACCCCAATTGGGGCCGTGTGATCATGGCCATCGGCAAGTGTTTCGACAACAGCATCGAGCCGGACCGGGTGACCCTTCGCCTCGGCGAAACAAAAGTCTTCGCGCTGGGCTCGCCGGTGGATTGCGATCTCGAAGCGCTGCGCGGTTATCTCGGTCAAGCCGAAGTCATCATCGGCGTCGATCTTGGCATCGGCAAAGCTTCGGCGCGCGTCTGGGGATGCGATTTGACCGAAGGTTATATTAAGGAAAATGCCTACTACACGACCTGATATTTCACGATTCGAGCGGCACTCTCTTCGAGCCACTGATCGCCAAGCAGCCATAGTCCTCGAGTCATGGCCAAAGTTCATAAGCTACATGATTACTTTTGTCAGCCTGGGATTTTTCTGGGTCAGTCACCACATCATGTACCACGCGATCCGGCGCGCCGACCGCACGCTTCTTTGGCTCAACATCTTATTCTTTATGTTTGTCTCCCTGCTGCCGTTCTTGACCACCCTCCTGAACGCCTTTCTGCAGGCGTTCATGGTACCGTTCTTCAGAAGGGTTTTAGTAGGCAATCAACTTGAAAGCATAAAGTGTCAAACGTTACCGCTCTTAGGAATGAATTTCAGCGCGACGCCGTTATTACACCAGCGTTGGCCGGTCGGCTTTGGGCCATCGTTAAAGACGTGACCGTGATGTCCAGCGCAGCGAATGCAGTGGTATTCCGTGCGCGGCCAAATCAGCAAGTAATCGGTGCTCGTGCCGAATACGCCGGGAATAGTGGTGAAAAAGCTCGGCCAGCCGGTGCCGCTTTCGTATTTCATTGCCGATGTAAAAAGCGGCAGATTGCAACCCACGCAAGCGTATACGCCTGGTCGTTTTTCATGGTTCAGCGCGCTCGTGCCGGGGCCCTCGGTCCCCTCCTGCCGCAGTATCTGAAATTGCGCGGCGTCCAAACGTTTACGCCACTCGTCTTTTGACAACTTGAGTGGCTCCGAGGGTGGCGGGGCCTTAAAATCTTTGGCCAGCAACGCTTGCCAATTTTTTTGCAAATTCTCGATATCTTTCATCGAGGACGGCTGCGCGGCAGAGCCGGTGCTTCTGCAAACGCTCCAGATCCCTGCAGCAATCACACCTTGTAACAGTTTTCGTCGTGTCATCAGCGGGCGCCTTTCAGGCAGTCCGGTAGACCGCCTCGTCATGCTCTGATTCCAGATTGGCCGATTTCCCTTACGCTCGGATCTTATCGCTAAGACGTTCGTTCGTAAATACCGCCGGTGGGGCCATTTTGCTCGCAGCCTAGCATGATAAACTATGATCAATGAATTTTGCTGAATTTGCCGCGCTTTGCTATGAGCTGGAGCAAACCTCAAGCCGCCTGGCAAAGATTGCCTCGGCTGCGCAATATCTAAAAAAGCTTGATCCGGAGGAGATTCGCCATGGTGTTGCTTTTCTGTCCGGCCGCCCGTTTCCGATCTCGGACCCCCGTATGCTCGATATTGGGCCGGGAGCCTTTGCTCATGCCGCCGCCACTCCTGAAATACAAGATTCCGCTTTACCGGCTTTGACACTCGCGGATGTCGCCGAAAGTTTCGCGCGCATTGCCGAAGCCAGCAGTAAGGGCTCACGCAGCGCCAAGTACGCCCGTCTTCGAGAGCTCGTCGAAATGGCGGATCCGCACGAGCGGCCGATTCTCTTTCGCCTTCTTCATAATGAGTTGCGCATCGGTCTGCACGACGGCTTGATTCAGGAGGCCATCGCGCGTGCCTCAGGCAGCGATTTGAAAACCATACGGCGTGCCGCGCTTTTCCTATCGGATCTCGCCGAGGTCGCCTTCGTCGCACTAACCCAAGGAGCCGCATCCCTCCGGGAAGTGGACATTAAACTCTTTGTTCCGGTTCTCCCCATGCTTTCGGAACTCACGCAAGACTTCGACGACGTGTTTGCGGCTCACGGCGGAACCACCGCCCTTGAATACAAGTACGATGGGGCGAGAGTGCAGATTCATAAAGCCGGCGAGCAGGTGCGCATCTGGAGCCGGCGCGTCTCCGAAGTGACTCGAAGCCTTCCGGAAATCGCCGAGATCGCCCGTAAAGACCTACGCGGCGATTCGTTCATTGTCGATGGCGAGGTCGTCGCCGTCGGCAAAGACGGGCGCCCCTATCCATTTCAAGAACTCATGCGACGCTTCAGACGTATCCGCGACATCGAAACGGCGGCAAACGATGTCCCACTTCGTTTACATCTCTTTGACTGCCTTCTCTTAGATGGTAAATCTCTCATCGACGAGCCTTATGAAAACCGCTGGGAGAAGCTTAGCGAGATGACTGCAAGCAAAAATTTGGCCGCCCGCCACATCACCGGCACCAGTACCGAAGCGGAGACTTTCTTCAAGGAAGCTCTCGCGGCCGGTCATGAAGGATTGATGGCCAAAGGATTGAACAGCTTGTACATGCCCGGCAATCGAGGCAAGCTCTGGTTCAAAATCAAACCCGCGGAGACTATCGATTGCGCGATCATCGCTGCCGATCGCGGCTCGGGCCGCAGGCGCGGATGGCTGTCCAACTATCATCTTGCCGTTGCCGACGACGGAGTATTTTTGCCGGTGGGCAAGACGTTCAAAGGCCTGACCGACAAGCAGTTTACCGAAATGACCGCCAGGCTTCAGGAGCTACAACTGGCCGATGACGGCTATACGGTTACCGTCAAACCGGCGATCGTAGTCGAGGTCGCCTACAATGAAATCCAGCGCAGCCCGCAGTACAGTTCCAAATTTGCACTGCGCTTTGCCAGGATCAAAAGAATCCGCGACGACAAAAGCGTCGAGCAAATCACCACGCTGGCGGAGCTTCAGAATCTTTTTGAACGACAGTTCGTGAGCAAAAGCCGAAGAGAAGTCTGACGAATAACTTCGTTGTAAGAGCAGATCGCATTGGTTTCTTGACATGCTCCATTCACTTACACATTCCGTGTCATGGCCGGTCTCCGGACTATGATCCGGGGGTCACCGGCCGATAACAAGTAAGCCTGCCCTCGGACTTGATCCGAGGGATGGATGCGCGGATCGAGTCCGCGCATGACCGATGACATGTGAGCCGTCCTTCGCGGTGATGGATCTTCTCTACCCATTCGTCATGCCCGTACCTGTTACGGGCATCCATCCTCGGAGCAAGTCCTCATAGTGCCCGAATCCTGGTTGACATTCCAAACGAATCTTCGATACTTGGCCTGTATGAATCCAGAAGCAATCACCGTCAAGCACGCCTATACCTTGCCCGTCGGCACGCCGGTTGTACTGCGCGGTTGGGTGCGCTCGCGCCGCGATTCCAAAGGGATAACGTTCATCGAGCTAAACGACGGTTCCCGTTTCAAAAGCATGCAACTGGTCGTCGACAGCGGCATCATTGCGGATGACATTCTGAAACAAGTCGCCACCGGCAGCAGCATCGCCGCCACGGGGGCACTCGTCGAATCGCCGGCCAAAGGCCAGGCGGTGGAACTCAAAGTTTCACAGATCGACGTTTACGGCACGGCCGATGCCGCCACTTATCCATTGCAGAAGAAAGGTCACACACTGGAGTTTCTCCGTGATATTTCGCATCTGCGTGTGCGTAGCAATACCTTCGGCGCGGCCTTTCGCGTGCGCAATGCGCTCACCCATTCGATTCACCGTTTCTTTCAAGAAAAAGATTTCATTTACGTTCAAACCCCCATCATCACGACCTCGGACTGTGAAGGCGCGGGACAAATGTTTAATGTCACATCCTTGGACATGAACAAACCGCCGCGCACACCGGACGGGACCGTCGATTGGCAGCAGGACTTTTTCGGCCGGCCTGCCTATCTCACGGTCAGCGGCCAACTCGAAGGCGAAATTTTTGCTTTGGCCTTTTCCAAGGTTTATACCTTCGGCCCGACGTTTCGCGCTGAAAACAGCAACACCCCGCGCCACTTGGCAGAGTTCTGGATGATCGAGCCGGAGATGGCCTTTTACGAGCTCGATGACAACATGCGTTTGGCGGAGGAATTTTTAAAATACATTATCCGCTACGTCTTGGATCATTGCCGTGAAGACCTGGAGTTTTTTAATGAACGGATCGAGAAAACGGTTCTGAGCACGCTCGAGCACGTGGCCGAATCTAATTTCGGCCATATCACCTACACGGACGCGATTCAGGAGTTAAAAAAGGCCGGCAAGGCTTGGGAGTTTCCAGTCGAGTGGGGCAACGACTTGCAGACCGAACACGAACGATTTCTATCCGAAGAAATTTTCAAGAAGCCGGTGATCGTCAGCGACTATCCGAAAGATATCAAGCCCTTTTACATGCGCGTCAATGAAGACGATCGAACCGTGCGCGCCATGGATGTGCTGGTTCCCCGCGTCGGTGAGATTATCGGCGGCAGCCAGCGCGAAGAGCGCCATGACGTGCTCTTGCAGCGCCTGCGTGCCAGCGGGCTCGATGAAAAAGCATACTGGTGGTACCTCGATCTGCGCAAGTTCGGCTCCGTGCCCCATTCCGGCTTCGGCCTCGGACTGGAGCGAATCATGATGTATCTCACCGGCCTGAAAAACATCCGTGACGTCATCCCCTTCCCGCGCACGCCCGGTAACGCGGACTTCTGATCCTCCTAGCAGAGAAACACGAGCAGGCTGCTGCTGAAGAACTCCCCGGAGTACTTCGAGGGGTTCAGGACAAGAGCAGGGGCTTTGAAGTGATTGAAAAATTCCATTCATGCTGAGGCTCTACACATGGCATCCTGGCTAAAACTTACTCCCACCGCGCGCGGGCTTATCACGCTCTATACGAGCACCCTGCTTTCGGGAATGTGGTCGATGCTGTTGCCGAGTATTCCCGTGATGGCCGTCTATTTCGGCATCACCCCTGGTACCGCGGCGCAAACGATCACCGCTTTAGCGTTCGGAAGACTCGCCGGTATGCCGATCAGCGGCGTCGTGCTCGATCGTCTCGGCACCCGCGCCGCGTTGATTGCGGGGCCGGCATTGGCGTTAGTTATGGCGCTTTTAGCCGCCCTCATGCCGTGGTTCAGTATGATTCTGCTTGTCGTTTTTATTATCGGCATCGCCGAAAGCGTGTGGGTCATCGCGCGCGAAGTGGCCGGTATCGACCTGGCCCGTCCCGATCAACGCGGGCGCGTCCTGAGCGGCTTCCATGGCATCAACTACATGGGTCTGGCTCTCGGTCCATTGATTGGCGGGGTATTGGCGGAAACCACCGGCTTTCGTGGCGCATTCGTGGCTTACGCGGCATGCGCGGCGATCTCCGTGCTCTTGGGTTTCACGGTTGAGAACTCTCGGACTGCACATAACTTTCAAACCAGCGCGGTTGTATCAGGTTGGAGCGTAACGGCTTGGCGGCAACGGTGGGCAGCGTTGCGAGACCTGTTTTTTCGAATTGAGCCCCATCTTCGGGCGACATACGTTGTCCTGGTTTTCGCCACGTTCACCAGCTTCATGCACCGGGTCACCACGCAGAGCATCTTGCCGCTCTTCGCGACGACCCAACTCGGACTTTCGCCCAAGGAGGTGGGACTTCTGTTTACTATTTCCGGAATATCGGCATTCGTGATGATCTTGCCGGCAGGCTTTGTCATCGACAAGATTGGACGTAAGTGGGCGACAGTGCCGAGCACGGGAATCCCTGCTCTGACCTTTCTGCTGATTCCTTTTGCCGGAAACTTTTTCCAGCTAGCTCTCTTACTTTTCTTCCTCGGCATAGCCAATGGCCTTTCTCTGGGCTCACTGGCCACTTCCACTTTCGACGTCGTGCCCATAAACGCCCGGGGACGCTTACAAGCCGCCCGTCGGACTGTGGCGGAAATCGGCGGCGCCGGCGCGCCTCTGATCGGACGTTTTCTCGCCGATACTTTCAATCCAGGGGTGCCGTTTCTAGCCTATGCTCCACTGATCATTTTATCGGCCGTATTATTGGCGCTGATCGGCCGTGAAACGTTGAAAAAATAGAAGCCAACTGGCTGTTGCAGTTCACCGTTTAGTGACACTAAAGTTCGTTAAGTAAGTCATTCGCCTCTGCGCCGTGATGCCGGCAAAAAGGTCTGCTCGAAATTTATGCGGCAGGAACGGAATAACTGCGAGCATGTGTGCACAGTCGACATTCCGGTGGCAACCGAAATCCAGGTTCAACAAAGATCGGTAACCACCGTCGCAGTCCACATTCACTAACGCTGGAGACTCGGTTGGACCCCGGTTGCCACCGGGGTGACGAAAAAAAGGAATACCCTAAGGATGAATTATACGTGCTAAGCCTCGGTTTTTTCTCCCGCGCCTTGCCGTCCGCGCTTGCATGTTCATCCAGGTTAGGAACACAAAAAGAGAATCTCTAACGAAAGTAGTCATAAACAACGTTTCGTACCTGGGCCGACCAGAGTCACAAACGCAGCGACACAAGAGAATGAATCGAGCCCTCTGATCCCAACCCGCTCTTGAGCTTTAGAATCAAGCACAGCTTCGCTCGGTAGATTCTACACAACGCACCACCCATGTATTGCAAGATCAAGTCGGTTCCCATCCGGATCAAGGACTCTATATTCAGCGTCATGGTCCTTTGGCATCGATTGAAGATCCGAAGAGGCGCCGGCTCTCTTAAGGCTACCTTCCAAATCTTGTATGTCGTCAACGTCAAACCCAAGGACGTACAGTCCTGGCTTCAGATCAGCACCTTGATCAACAATGGCCAGATTAAAATCTCCGTCGGAGAGATGGGTACTCGTTGGGCGCCCATAGACAACCCTCATGTCGAATGCTGTTGTGTAGAAGTTTACCAGGCGCTCACGGTTCCGACTTACGATTGCAAGGTGGCGTATTCTTGGCATTTGAATTTCCTCGCTTTTCACAACCGTCGATTTTGCTGCGTTCGCATAGGTAAATTAAGTGGGCCAGCCGTGAGTTGAAAGATCAATGGGATTGCCGTCGGGATCAAGAACCCTGTACTCGGCCTCACGATTTCGCGGCCGCCTCTGAACTTCACTACCTGCGCCCGCATCTTTAAGCTTCTTCTTTAAACTCTCGATATCCTCGACCTCAAAGCCAAAGTGATAAAGACCAGCTTCTCGCCCGGCATACTGCTCGTTCAACGCGAGATTGATAGAACCATCTGACAAGTAAATAGCGCCTCCTTCGCCTTGCACGTCCTTCATCCCGAAAGCGTGCTTATAAAATTCGGCTAACCTTTCCCGGTTTGAGCTCGCGATGGCGATATGACGAATCTTAGGCATCTGCTCCTCCTTGCATGTATTTTAATTCCCAAGTACCCACAGGGCCTAAACCCAGCTAAAAAGATAGGTTCACCGGCACTGATGCCACAAAACAAAACGAAGCACATTGGTCATGCTGTGTTATCGCTTCGGCAAAGACTCTGCTCCGGCGATAATATTGTAGAGTTTAACGTCTTCTGGATCTCTTGGGATATTCTTGACTAATTCCTCTAGCTCCTCGGGCATGAGAGGGGAAGCATCTGCACGAGTCATCTTCTTCCAGTTTTCGTGGAATTCCGGGTCCTTCCATGACTTCCGAAAAGCATCCTTCAAAACCGTGACTCGCTCCTTCGGAGTGCCAGGTGGTAGAATAAAAGCCTGGCTGAACCGCCCGAAGGCAGCGAACATTTCCAGCACTCCTTTCTCCTTCTCAGTCCTGCCAAAAGTATGCAATGCGGGAAGCTCGCGAAAGGCGGGATGATCGTACCGAAATCCGTGCGGGATTTCGGCCACACCATGAAAGTTCATAAGTCGCTTATTGATGAAATCAGGAGTACGCTGAACAACCGTTTCTGCACTGTTCGCGCGAGCATCTAACTCGCCCTGTAAGAGACCCACATCCATTTCTGCCCCGGAAAAGCCGACCACAAACTTGGTGCCTTTCAGATCAAGCAGCCACGCAAAAAGTCTTGCAATTACATAGTTGGAGTGCCCAACCGACTGTCCCCCTATCCTCAGCCCTGTAGCCGCTTTCAGTTTATTGAGGTTATCCAGGCCGAGTTGGCTTCGTGAAAAAAAGACGTTGTTTACCTCATTGTGACCAGAGCCCAGGTAAATAAATTTATCAATGTCGTATTGAACGCCCGGAAGACCCAGAATAGCAGATGTCACGAGTCCACTGCTCACTCGGCCAATGGTTAAACCGTCGCGTGGTGCGTTATTGTAAAGATGGTTGGCGGCCGTTCTGCCGCCGCCGCCTGGCATGAACTGGATTACGATTTTCGGATTGCCAGGGATGTGCTTCTGCAAAACAGGAATCAGCGCCTGGGTGCGCAGCTGGCCCACGCCACCTGGTGTACTGTCCTGAACCAACGTCATGAGTTTACCCCGGTAAAAGTCCTGGGCCCATAATAGATCCGGCACCAGCCCCAGGAACATCGCAAAGCAAGCCATAGACATTTGTTTCATGGAACACCTCCGACATATTTCAAGTCGAGCGGGATTATTTTAATCTCTTGTTTGCATCGCAACGTGGGGAATATTCGCGCGCTCTAACTCCTCTTTGCTGAGCTTTTTAATGTCTTTTCGAAGCTCATAGTTGATGTGTTGGATTGCTTCCGAAGGCCCGGAGCGGTTCCCCATCATTATCATCGGGCCATCACCGCTGTTTTCCAGTTGGTAAAACGATCCACCGGTGATGGTGGCAACCATTCCCGGTTTCATAACTGCCTTACCGCCATCAGGGAAATGCATCGTGCATTCACCGTCGATGACATAAAACGTTTGGTCCGCGTTGTGACAATGCATGTCGTCCTTCTCGCCCGGGTTTGGGTAATAGTGAACCCATGCATGGCAACGCGGCGTATTGAATATCACCTTGCGACGCTTCTCCTGATGCGCCAGTTGAACCATGTCAATAATTTCAACGCCCATATTAGAATCCTCCTCCCTGATCACCGATAATTGTCTCTTAACGATTTGTGCTCGTCCCGGCTCCGAAGCCTCCCTTTGGTAAAAAAAACACCGCGCCCTTAGAACAACCTAGCAGGAATTTCCAGCTTCTACTTAGGCCATCGGCGCTTAACGGCGAGATCAACCCACCTGCCGTCAGGATCTTGCACCCGATAATCGGAATCCTTGTCGGACTTTGAATCGATCTCTGCCGGAAAACCGGCTGCTCTCAAATTTTCCGTAAATGATTCCAGGTCATCGACTTCGAAGCCGTAGTGGTTTATTCCTTCCTGTTGATCTTCTCGCTTGGCCTCGATGAGAGCTATATTGACATCTCCATCCGACATATAGATGGCGCCTCCAAATCCTCTTTTAGGTTCTAACCCAAATACCTTTTGATAAAATTCAACCATCTTCTCGCGGTTTTTTGTCATTACCGCCACGTGCCTGACTTTGGGTCGCATGTTTGCCTCCTCCTTTTCCATTTTATTGGCTGTTCATTTTTCACTTTCAAAGCGAATACAGCTCCGCGGCGTTCCACCATAACATAAGGGCTTTTTCGTCTGTCCCAATAACGTTGAAACTAAGCTCGATCTGCCGATGGGTATTGGGCCAAGTGGATGCTGCCAGCGGCAAGTGAGTTGACCACAGGATGTTAGAACTGCCAAGATAGCGGCGCACCCTGAGACTGGCGCGGTCGTAGGAGCACGTGAAATAGCACTGGCGCTGGAATAGCTCGGATGGTTTCAGCGCATAACCTTCTGATTGCAAACCGTCCGCAGCAGATTGATAATCGGCATACTCGAGCTCGTAAGCGCCCCAGCCCAGAGAACTTTCCGCAAACACGACTTTCAAATTCGGGAACCGATACAAAATCTTCGAAAATAGAAAGTTGGCCAGCACAGCTATGGAACTGACCGAGCGAACGATACTCCTGAAGGCAGCAGCTATAGGTGGAGAAAAGCTCTCGCCCGGCTTGAGTTGGATCTTTGGAGAGGCTCCCGCATGGAAGCAAATAGGCACGTTCAGATCCTGACAGATTGTCCACAGCGGATCGTAAGCGAGCTCGTTAATATGCGGTACGTCTCGCAGTTCCATCGGCGAGGCAGGAAAAATAACACCCTTGTGCCCTTTGCCAACGGCGCGCTTAATTTCTTCGACTGTACGTTGCATGGGCCAAATGGGAACGATGCATTGCGGCACAAATCGCTGGCTGACGCTCGCCCACTCTTCGATAAGCCAATCGTTATAGGCTTGCACACAAGCAATCTCCAAATCTGTGTTATCAATTCGGCCGAAAGCTTCGGCGGCTAATCCAGCGACAGTAGGATAAAGCACGGAGTAGTCTACTTGATTCACGTCCAATGCCTTAACGCGCTCGTGCGGGTTATAAGCCATTGCCGGCACATCTTCCCAGGTGCTCGGTTCTTTTCGTCCCTCACCCGCGGGCACTGAGGCGATAGCGGGCTCCGAAAAACCAATCCGATGTCCGTCAATCAGCCAGCAGTCTTTGCCGTCCGGTTGCCGTTCGATATGGGGAATCCTGTCGCCCCACTTCTCTTTCGACATGCGCGACGTCCAGACCTCGGGGTGCTCCTGAACGTGATCATCCGCACTGATTAGTCCGTACTTCAGTTCCATTGCGTCCTCGTTGCCAGGCTCCAGCGGTTTTCTACTGCCTAACTCAAACCATAGAGCCGGGCGGCGTTCCGAAACAGCATCTTTTCCCGATGGGCCTGAGAAACGCCGGCAAGCGATTGCTCGACCGCACTCCAGGAATTTGGATAAGTCGAAGTGATGTGCGGGAAATCAGATTCCCACAGGATATTGTCGGTTCCGATAAAATCCCGCAGCTCGATGCCGACGGTTTCAAACCAGAAATCGACGTAGATCTGCCGTCGAAAGAGTTCACTGGGTCGGGTGACTATCCCTTCATTCCAAAGCTGCCGCCGTTCCCACTCGTAATCACATGCCTCTAGAACCGAGATCACCCAGCCCAGACCTGTCTCGGCGAAAACCCAATTGAGACGAGGAAACCGCTCAAGTACGCCCGAGAATATCAAGAACGGAATAATCTGGGTTGCCGTGCAGAAGTTCCGCAGCGTCGAGACTGTGTGCGCCTGTCGGCGCGTATACCCCCGCCACTGCGGAAGCGAAAGCTTACCGGCCAGTCCGGCAGACGCATGCAAGTGAACTCCAACGTGAAGTTGTTGGCACGCCTCCCACAGGGGATACCAGAACGGGTCGCTCAGATTCTTTTGTTCTTTGGCTGCTACGCTGGGATCCCCCAGAATAGTGACGCCACGATGCCCGGCTTCCACCGCGTGTTCGATCTCGGCTACGATAATTTCGATGGGGCTTAAGTAGGGTATGATCGCGAGCGGGGCAAATCTGTCGCTGACCTGGCGGTATTCGGCCAGCGCATCATTGTAAGCTCTGACGCAGGCGAGCTCGAATGCCGGATCGCCGTACAAGAAAGTGCCGCCGGGACCATTCGGAAAAAGAACTTCTGCATCTACGCGGTCTCGATCCAGCGATCTTAGTCGGCTCGCCGGATCGTACACTTCAAGCGGGACTTCTTCCCAGCGTTGAGGGTAATACCCGCGGGTTTCCATAGCGGTTGGACAGTTGCAGACATTCCCCCTCTGAATCTCACCGTTGACAATCCACCGCTCCACAGGATGATCGAATCTCTCTTCCACGACTTCGACAATGTGAGGAATCCTGTCGCCCCATTGAACTCTGGACATTCGGCTGGTATATGCGTCCTTGCCTAGCTGACCATGCGAATCAGAACTGATGAGACCGTGCTTGATTTCCAAGGTTTCCCTCCGAACGTTAGCTCTATAATCCTGTTCGTCTAAATGCGTGATCCCTAATTTCGCGACATGTAGATTTGATAGACTTGATAGACTATTGCGTCCGCCCTCGGTCAGTATCCTATCGCATACCCCTCTCGTCTCGGGTCCGCAGCGCCCATGAACACGTTATTCTTATGCAGGAAAACCGACTCCACGCCCCCAAACGCAAACTCCCAGCCTCCACGCCTTGTCACGTGGTAGCCCTCTCGAAGTAAAAGCTTATCGACGTTGTCTGAAAAACGGCTTTCTAGCTCGACATGCCCGGCCTGCTCGCTTTGCCAGCGCGGCGCTTCAATCGCTTCTTGGATGTTCATATTGAAGTCGAAAAGATTGCAGAGTGTTTGCGCGAGAAATTGCGTCTGGCCCAAACCTCCAGGCGTTCCGATCGCGAGAATGGGTTTACCTTCTTTGAGAGCCAACGCAGGGCTAAGGGTGTGTGCCGGAAGCTTGCCTGGCGCCAGCTCGTTCGGATGACCTGGGATGAGGTTGAATCCGGACATGCGGTTGTTCAAAACTATTCCAGTACCGTCCACGACAATGCCGCACCCGAAGCTTTGATGCACGCTTTGTATGAGCGAGGCCCAGTTGCCAAACTTATCCGCCGCTGCAACATATGTCGTATCGCTTCCTTGTTTGCTTGACGGCGGTGTTGAATTGTTTTTTTCTATGTGGCGCGGAAATGCTTCGAGGAAATCGGTGATCTGGTCGCGCCGATATTGATCCGGGTCGGCTATCCAAAAATCGCCGGCGCGCCATGCTTCTTCCTTAGCTTTTAACTGCAATCCCACATAATCGGGAGTGTTATGGCCGTAATTTGCCAGGTCGTAATCCGCCAACATTTGCAGCTGAAGAAGAAGCAGCAATCCGTAAGAATTGGGTGGTGGCACATAGATGTCGTAGCCCCGATACGTCGCATAGAGTGGCTCCTCCCATCTCGACCGGTGCTCGGCGAAATCGCTCAGACTGAAGAAGCCACGGTGACGCTCTGAGATTCGCACTATCGCTTTGGCGATCTCTCCCGTGTAGAACCCTTCTCGACCACCGTTGGCAATATCGACCAGAGTCGCCGCCAAATTTTTCTGAACCAGTAAGTCGCCGACTTCGGGTGCTCTACCTTCAGGAAGAAAGATCGCAGCCCAGGCCGGATCGTCGGCAAGTTTTGTATAGGATGATTGAATGACGTTGGCCAGATGAGGGAAAACCGGAAAACCGTTTTCTGCATACTCGATCGCCGGCTTTAGCAGATCGCGCATGCTACGGCTGCCCAACCGCGCTGCGGCTTTCATCCAACCATCCACCGTGCCCGGCGTGCTCGCGGCCAGAATACCGCGATGCGGAATACTGTCCGAATACAGCTCCCGGCGCACCAGGCGCGGAGATCGCCCGCTGCCATTTAGCACCAAGACCCGCTGGTCCTTCGCCGAGTAAAAAATCCCAAAGATATCCCCGCCAAGACCGCAGTGGTAAGATTTAACGACGGAAAGTACGGCGGAGGCGCAGAGCGTGGCATCGACAGCGTTACCGCCGTCTTTCAAGACATCCAGCGCTGCATTTGACGCCAATGGGTGTCCGGTAGCGACCATACTTTGAACACCCATGACTACCGGTCTGTGAAAGCGCATCTCAAAGGTCATAACAAAACGTTATCGAATACCGTTGAAGACCGCACATCTGATGGGCCATTACGACTGCGACCGTCCGCCCGCCCGATAGTTTCAGCGGCTCCAGTAACTACCGCGACACTCTTTGATCGCTGCATTGAAAGTCAGTTAAACCGGCCACCCATGTTGTGAGAGATCGATGGGAGTGCCGTCCGGATCGTGCACTCGATACTCCGCTTCACGATTGGCAGGTCTTTTCTGGACGTCGGTCGCCGCACCCAGTTCTTTGCACAGAGGCTTTAGTTCCTCGATGTTTTCTACTTCGAAACCAAAATGATAAAGACCTTCCTTATAATTCGGCCGCTTTTGAATGATGGCTAAGTTAAGGTAACCGTCCGACAAATAAATAGCCGGCCCGACTCCGTCGATAACCTTCATATCGAAAGCCGTTGTGTAGAACTTAACCAGACGTTCTCGATTTTCCGTGACGATCGCCAAGTGACGAATTCTAGCCATAACTTAGTCCTCCTGCTGTTGAAATTAAACTTATTGCCTTTTATTTGTACAAGCTTTCAATGTACCCTTGCTTCTCTAATTGCTGGACCGGATCAAAGTAAAAATGCTTTTTGACATCTATATCCTTCAGGTCCGGGGCTAGCCGCAGAGACATCTCAATTGTATTCTCAACGGCTGCGTCAGACGGAATCGGTACTTTATCGACTCCCTTTATATAAGTTTCATATGTGTAACTAAGAACCTCTTTCGCGTCGATCTTCGTATACTTTCGTAGTACCTGAAGCGCTGTGTCTCTATCCTTCACTGTTATCGCAATGCCTTTGACGAACGATTTAATAACACGATTGACAATGGCAGGATGAGTTTCTGCATATTTTCTGGTAGTCCAGAGGGCATCGACAATAAAGGGGATGGGTTTTACCTCAAGGGTCTTGAGCCCTGCTTTCTCAACGGTTGGAACTAAACCGCGGGCCACAGGTGCGGCTTGCACAGTACCCTTTGACAGAGCAGCCAATCTCGATCGTGACCCCCCTACGGAGAGATATTTTACGTCTTTGTCCGGATTCAGGCCTATATTTTTGACCACCATTCGAGCTACCTCTCCTGCTCTTCCACCGATCTGAGATATAGCAATGATTTTGTTCTTCAGATCTTTCGGGTGCTCAATATCTGGGGACACCGCAAAGACGTATGGCAAAATGTTCTTTGCAGATGCTAGCAATACAATATCAAGCCCTCCCGCAACCGCAGTTAATGCTGACACGGCATCACCACCCATAAACTGAGTACTGCCCGAAATTAAACTCTGGATCGATAGGCGGCCACCTTCCATATAAATAAGATTGGCTCTGATGTCATTGTCGTCAAATACACCCGCCTCCTTTGCAACCCAAACGGGCAAGGAGTCCCCGGTAAGGCCAGGATATGAAATGTTCACTTCCTGCCCAATGGCAAAGCCGTTTGTAATAAGGGCTAAGGCCCCTGCGAGTAAAATACACGATAACCAAACTTTCATAGTAATCCTTCCACGTTTAGAAATCTCATAGTGATTTGAGAAGTTTGCCAAAACCATTAATCGGCTTTCGAATTCCTACTGATCTGAGCGCCGTCCACACTTCTGAAGCCAAGTGAGGAACTGTCGGAAGGCCTAAATCTTTTTCGATCTCTTCAACGACGTCCAGCGCCGGAAACTGGGGGCAAGGCAAATAGATTCCATCCAGCCGAATCGCTTCCTTCAGAACTTGTTTAGCAGCGCTGTAAACATCGGCGCCGGTTATATTCCCGATCCGGATAAAATCTGCTCCCAAACTGATAATGGAACCGACGGCAAATCCGCGTTCGGTTAGAAAGGTCTTCAGCGCTTGATTCAGTTCTGGAGGATAAGGACTCACCACTCCGACTCTATGAATTGAAAGAAATTGAAGCGCTTCTATTGCAGCTTGAATGCTGGTAGTGGCCGGCGTCTGGGTTATCGATGAAATCCTGGCTATGATGTCCTTCTCAAAACCTATCCCCTGACTCACCACCAACGGGACGCCCGCATGAATGATAAAATCACTCTTGCGTCGTCCGAGCTCTTTAGCACATTCTTCGACTCGATTTAGACCTGTCGCGTACGCCTCTTTTGTCCATCCATCGATCATGCAGGTGACGCCGATCATGCCGACCCCGGGCGGAACGATGCGGTAAAAATCATACGCAATCATCTCGAAAACCGAGGGACAGAGATAGCCTATTCTTGCGCGCCAGCCCAACATGGATACGTGCCTCTACTCCTGCTCGAATGAGCTTCCTGGATAGCTCTGCTCAATTTCGTTGATAAACTTTTGTAGTTCACCCTGCGGCTCAGACGCATCCGCCTTGAATCCAGTGTGGTGTGCTCCTAAAAGAAAACTAATTTGACCGTCATTATCGACGATCTCCAAGAAATAGTTTGTGCCGAACAAAACCTGGACTCTTTTGTATCCGCTCTCGCGGCTGCCTTCGACGACAACCGATCTAATTTTTGCCATGGCCTGCTCCTTGTCGCATTGGTGGTCTCAGCTACAACATTCGCATCAATTTGCCATAGCCGGTTATCCTTTCGCGCATCCCGATAGCTTTGAACGCCACATACAGTTGGGACGTGATGTTTGTAATAACCGGCAAACCAAAATCGGTTTCGATATCTTCAATGACATCGACCACAGGAAAATTCGCGCACGGTATAAACACTGCTTGCGCGTTGGGGGATTCTTTAATCGCTCGTTTGGCGGCGCGGTAAATGTCGCCGATCGAGGCGATGCTCGATTCGGTGAAGGAAGTCCCAAGACTCACGAGCGAGGCTACTTCAAAACCCCAATCATGCAGATACGCCGTCATTTTGGCGTTGAGATCGGGCGGATATGGATCAACAACAGCTAATCGGGTTGCCGCAACATCGCGAAAAGCATCCATCGCCGCGACAATGCTTGTTGTGCAAGGGGCACCGGTGATCTCTTGGAGCTGGTTCAAAAGCTTCGTTTCGAATCCTTTGCCTTGACTTAATACCAGTGGGGCGCCGCCGTGAACGACGAAATCGCAAGCGCGGCGGGCAAGCTCCCGAGCGCAAGCTTCGACTTGCGATAGCGCCCTTTTATAGGCGTCTTCCTGCCAACCCTCAACCATGCAGGTAACGCCTATGAGACCGACTCCTTTTGGAACGATTCGATAAAAATCATAACCGTTGAGTTCCATGACGGAAGGGGAGATGTAACCTATTCTGGCGCGGTATCCGAACATACGGCACTCCTCTTCTTCGTTGTTTTGAGGTGCCGCCCCCAACAACGAACAGCAATGTTATTAAACAATCCAGCATTCTTAACGGTTCCGATAGGAACTCTTGTTTGAGACTGTTCTTCTATAGACAAACGCCGTCCTTCTAGAAGGGCGGCGGTCCTATATAGGCCACTTCCTAGACCATACAAGATCAATGGCATTTCCATCCGGATCGTGAACCCTGAATTCAGCGTCACGATTTTTTGGTCTAGGTTGTACTCCGCTCGAGGCTCCAACCTGTTTGAAAACGTCTTTAAGCGGCTCGACGTCGTCTACCTCGAATCCGAAATGGTAGAGCCCCTCGTTAACCTTCAGTTCCGGCGTCTTCTTAATTAGAGCGAGATTCATATATCCGTCAGAAAGGTAAAGCGCTGAACCAATACCTTTTACCTCCTTCATGCCGAACGCGGTTTTGTAAAAGTTTCCCAGCTTTTCCTGGTTCGAAGTGACAATCGCAATGTGACGTATGCGATTCATAAATTCTCCTCCTTCTTGACTTTAACGCACGGTCAATCCCAGTTATAAACGACGGCCCGTAGTTGCTTTGTACTTTTTCCTGCGTTCCGAAACGTCGAACACTAAACCGCTGCTTCGTCTAGTGAGATCGCAATGTGAAAATTTACACTCTACGCTGCCCACAGGATGATTCCTGTGGGCAGAGAAAGCCTAACTCTTTCACCAAAGCGGTGCGCCACCATGAATCACGAACCCGCAAGCCCTCCGCGAACGTGCAATTTAAGGGTCATAATCTCTATGGCGCGTAAGACTTAGATTCGCTCGCGGCCACCGTATTGCGTTGCTTATCGAAACAGGTACTATCTGTCAATCCAAATTATCTTGATGTTGGTATCGATTTTATCGATGAAGTTTTCTTCTGCAACACTGGCATATTTTCTGGAAATTTGTCGAGAGAAAGGCTTCAGCCAAGCCGCAAATAAACTGGAAAAATCTCAATCGGCCATCAGCACGCAAATCGGACTACTGGAAAAGGAATTGGGCGTTAAACTCTTTGACCGGTCGAAACGACCGTTGCTTATCACCGAGGCGGGACAGTTGTTTATCGAGTTCGCCAGAGACGTGCTGAACAAAACAGAAGATTTCGAGCGCTACGTGTCGGAGCTCTCGAGCGGCATAGCGGGGGAGGTCAGGATCGGAGCCAGCACTTCGGTGGGTACATATATTCTGCCGGCGATCATAAGCCAGTTCCTCCGGAAATTTCCAAGGGTCAAAGTTAGCCTCTCAACCCAGCCGAGATCTTTGGTTTTCGAATCCGTACGGCGCGCCGATGTCGATTTCGGACTGGTGTTATCCGACAAGCCTCCCAACGGGCTTGAGTTTCGGACTCTCAAGGCAGAGCGACTGTGTCTGTTTACTTCGTCAAATCACGCGCTCTCGAGAAAGAGGCGGGTACAAATCGCGGACCTTAAGTCGATCCCTTTTGTCGTCGGCCCTAAAGGGACGGAATATACTGAAATGATTAGCCGCATTTTGACCGGCTACGGTTTATCTGATTATCGAGTAGCAGCGCGGATTAGTAACTTTGAGGGTGTGAAAGAAGTTGTTCATGCTGGTTTGGGAGTCGGTCTTCTGCCAGACTTTATGATTCGGCGCGAGATTCGGGAGCGCGCTCTACAGCAGCTCAAGGTACAGGGATTCAACGCCAGCGCAACGATTATGCAGATCGAGCGTTTAGAGCACCTTGCAACCCCAACCATTCTTCGGGTAAAAGATTTTTTCAGTTCGGCCATCCTTCGGCTCTGAAAGCCACGAGTTTAACTCGTTTGGCAAATCGGATTTCAAAAGATCCTAAAACACTTCAGCAGGCAATTCGAAGGTTCGCCTTCCTGGACGCAAACCCCCTCCGGTGAGGCGCGCCTGCTAAGCGCCGGTTTTTTCTCCCGGCGCCTTGCCGTCGGCGCTTGCGTGTTCGATAACCGAATTGATTTCGCCGCCCACCAGAATCACAAATCCACTCACGTACATCCACGTCAGCAGTATGATAATGGCGCCGATACTGCCGTAGGTCTGGTCGTATGAGCCGAAATTATTGACATAGTACGAAAACCCCAATGAGACGAGTAGCCATAGGAAGACGGCAAACACAGATCCCGGGGTGATCCACTTCCAAGCCTGATCGACATCTGGCGCGAAGTAATAAATCGCGGCGACCGCGGTGATCACCAGGACTAGGATGACCGGCCAGCGCAGGATGTTCCAGGCGATCTCGAACGCTCCCCCTAATCCAACAAAATCCGCAAGCCAGCCGCCGATCTGGGGTCCGAACATCAGCAAAACAATCGAGCTGATAAGGAAAATGGACAAACCGATGGTCAGAAGAATTGCCGTGCCGCGCAGTTTCCAAAAAGGCCGGCCTTCTTCAACGTCATAGGCATGGTTCAAAGCGTCGGAGATGGCTGTAATCGCACTGGACGAGGTCCACAGAGCGGCCAAAATTCCAAAAGAGAGCAGCCCGCCGCGTTGTTTCGTCACCAAATTGCCGACATTGTCTTGGACCAGGCTTAAAGCCTCGCCCGGCATTACCTGGGCCAGTGATCCCATGATTTGATCCATTAAATTAGGGATGGGCAAATAGCCCAGTAACGCGGTGAGGAAAAGGAAAAAGGGAAAGAGCGCAAACAAAAAATAGTATGCGAGTGCAGCCGCATAGCCTGCACAATTGTCCTGCTGCACTTCCGCGACAACCCGGCGTAGGAATTCTATTATGCCGAGGCCGCCTAATGAAAACGCGTTTTTAACATCTTGTTTAAAAGCGGCCATGATCAAGCGACCTTAAAAGCCGTACGGTAAGTGAAAAGCAGCAGCCATCCTCATCATATGGGTGCAAACGGGGCCATAACTAAAAACGCAAAGCACATGCCACAAAAAACGCAGAATTGTTAAAGCTGCATGCGCTTCGCTGTCTCACAAATGCGAAAAGCGCAGATTTACCTCTGCAGTCGAGGGACGCTCATTGCTCGGCCGAGTCCCTGATTAAACGATGTTTATCTGTTGTGAAGGTTTGAAAGTACCAGATCTGGTCCGCCCACGGTTTCTCTCCGGCTATTTGTGGGCACATTCAGAATTCCGGAATCCGCAATGCAGTTTCGATGGCGACGCGACGCTGCCCTAGATTTTCATTCATTATGGTTTATCATAAGGTGTTTTTCAGGCTGGAAACTCCGATGGAATACAGAACCGACGACTTACGGATAAAAGAGATCAAGGAACTATTGCCGCCGGCACAGGTGCTGCGCGACATTTCGATCACGAAAAAGGCCGCCGAGACGGTTTACCAAACGCGTCAGGCTATCCACCGCATTCTGCACGGCGCCGATGACCGGCTTTTGGTTATTATGGGTCCCTGCTCCATTCACGACGTGAAAGCCGCCAAGGATTATGCCGGCAAGCTCAAAGAGGTCAAGGAGCGTCTGGCCACGGATCTATTGGTGGTGATGCGTGTTTATTTTGAGAAACCGCGCACCACCGTCGGCTGGAAGGGACTGATTAACGATCCCAACCTGGACGGCAGCTTCCGCATAAACGATGGACTACGCATCGGCCGCCAGCTGCTACTCGATATCAACGAAATGGCTGTTCCAGCGGGCTCCGAATTCCTCGATATGATTACACCCCAGTACGTTGCCGACCTTGTATCGTGGGGCGCTATAGGCGCGCGCACCACTGAGAGCCAAGTTCATCGCGAGCTCGCTTCCGGTCTATCCTGTCCAGTCGGTTTTAAAAACGGCACTGATGGCAACGTCCGCATCGCCGTGGACGCCATCCGCGCGGCCCAAGCACCGCACCATTTCCTGTCAGTCACCAAGGACGGTCATTCGGCGATCGTGTCGACGACCGGCAACGAAGATTGCCACATCATTTTGCGCGGCGGCAAAAATCCTAACTACGACTCCGAAAATGTGGCTGCCACGGCCAAGAGTTTGGCAGAGGCCGGCATTGCGGCGCGGATCATGATCGACTGCAGCCACGGCAACAGCGGCAAGGAACCGCAAAAGCAGTTGGAGGTCGGACACCAGGTGGCAGCGCAAATCGCCGAAGGAGATGAGCGAATTTTCGGCATGATGATCGAGAGCCATCTCAAGGCAGGCCGCCAAGACCTGATGCCGGGCAAGCAACTCGTTTACGGGCTAAGCATCACCGACGCGTGCGTCGGCTGGGAAGATACTCGTAATTTAATCGAAGAGCTTGCGGATGCGGTGCGCCGGCGGCGCCTGAAAGCAGCGGCTAACGGCGAGGCGGAATAGCGCGCAATCTCGGCGCTAGCCTAACCTTCAGTTATTTCTCATCGACTACGCCAGTACTTGAGAAGCTCCTGGCGCTCTACGATTACAGATGCGGCCAGTCCGATCAGCACCGCCCAAAAAGCAGACGTGATGCCGGCTATACTAAAAGGTGTGGCCGTAACGGCAAATGCGACCAAGGCGCCGAATTTGAGCGGACCTATGAAAGACTTTTCCAAT
>JBBDNJ010000115.1:0-5980 GCA_040877705.1 Binatia bacterium
CTGCTCTCACCCCCCGTGTCCAGTAAACCGGGTTATGGGTAACGATCAGTTTTTTGAAAGGGGGAAGTATATCACCGTTCAGTGATCGGACGTTTGCAGAGATTGTCTGGACAAGACTGCCGCCTTTCCCCTTTTCCTGAGGGCGGATGCAGATGCAAAGCGCACCGACAAAGCTCTTATTTCTTTTTCTGATGGCCGTAGTACGAAGTGTTCAGCGGCACTTCCTCAGTGCGGCGGCGCTCGCCGGCGATCTTCTTGCCGGTCTGCCAAAATTCGCCGGCGACGGCGAGCTTGGCTTCTTCGTCAAGTTCAGGATTCCAGTCGCCGAGCGGGTAGCCATACCACGGCGACTCGGGTTCAAGTCTCGGCAGGCCGAGCTTCTCCCACAGTTTGCGGGCGCGCTCCATGTATTCTTTCTTGGGCAGCGAGATGGGTGGAAACGTCTCTTTTAATGTTGCATCCCAGAGCAGACAAGAGTCATCGGCGGAACCGCGGGCGTCGTGGCGGGGCGCATGGCCGATGTCGGTGCCGCGGATGATTTGCACATCGCGATGCGGCTGCGAGCGATAGCCCAGCGCCCAGAATACGGCGTCCATATTTTCCGGATCGATATCTTCATCGACGGCGATGACGATCTTCGACATCGACGGCCGAAAAGCCACCGCGCCCATCAGGGCGCGCCAGACCTCCGCCTGGCTGGGCTTGCGCATTTGGATCACGGTCAGCTTCTGCGTTGCCGTCAACGGCTCGTGCAGCATGACCCGCGTGACCGACTTGACGCCGAGCGCGTTCTTCAGATGATCGAGATAGAGCGGCTCGTAGGCCATCTTCTTGATCACACTGGATTCCGACGGCGTCACCTGGCTGATGATCGAGCACAGAATCGCTTTTTTGCGCCGGGTAATGGCGGTCACTTCCATGTATGGATTGTATTCTTTGGGATTGACGTGGCCGTGGGACTCGCCAAATGGAGCTTCGGGTTCCAGCCATTCGGTATTTACCCAACCTTCGATAATAATCTCCGCATCCGCGGGAACCATCAGCGGCACCGTTTTCGCTTTGACGACGCGGATCGGCGCTTTGACCAGGCCGCCGGCGACGGCGAACTCGTCGACGTCATAATTCAGTTTCTGCGCGGCGACGTAGGAAATCGCCGGCACTCCGCCGATGCACAGCGCCGCCGGCATTTTCTCCCGGCGCGTGCGATACTTTTCCCAGTGTACGTAGATGCCCTGGCCCAGTTCGAGGGACGGGTTGCAGCCGACCCGGTCCGGCGCCTTGATCATGGCGCGATAGGTGCCGATGTTGTAAATGCCGTTGTCGAGATCCCGGGTGATGAAATGCGCGGCGCTGATATAGGGCGCGTTATCCCAACCCGGAGTCGAGATCGGCACCGGGATACCATCAACGCCTTGGCCGGGTACTTTAAGATCCTGGCCCTGGTAGACCACTTCATGGACCGGCGCCGCAATCGAAGGAATCTCCACCCGCGCAATCGGGTTTGCTTTCGCCTCCGCCCACAGTTGGTTTACTTTAGTTGGATCGCAGCCGAGACCGATGCCGTAGATTCTTCGGTTCGCCGCGAGAATGCCGATAGCGACGGGGATGTCGTAGGGCTTGCCCTTGGCGTCCACCGGCTTCTCAAAAAGAAACGCTTTGCGATCTTTTTCCTTGATGCCGCCGCGAAATTGCCAGCGCACCAGCGGATGCATCTCTTGATCTTTGTCCACCGGTTCCTTGACGCGGATCAATAACCCTTCGCGTTCGAGCCGCTCGAGATGCTCGTGTAGATCGGGATACTGCCGCGGCGCTACCGCTCGCAACTTCGTTACTGTCGCTGATTTTTTCTTCGTCATCGGTTGTTTCCGTGCACTGTCAAAAGTCGCGCCAGTCTATAACAATTCTCGGCTGGGCGTAAAGGCGGCTTGAGGTGATTACAGAGGTCCACGGGTACGGCAAGCTGCTTTGGTCGTGGCCAGGTGGGGAGAATAGATTGAATGTTTTTTAAGTCGTTGCATCATGCTTCTTGTTTGGTCCTGCTAAGATTCGTAGCACACGCCTATCAAAGACTCGTGAAAAGGAGAAGAAACCATGGCGTGGGATTAAATTAAAACCGGTTCACTCCCCCTTTTTTCTTCTTTGTGCTATGTGAAGCAAGCTTCAGTAGTCGAAGTAAAATTAGGGCACTCGTTATGGCAAACTCTGATTCGTCGGAATTCGCAAGGCACCTAAGAACGGTGCATTTCTCTTTGGTGCTGGCTTGCAGTCTGGTACTGCTTTCGCAATTGATCAGTAGCTCTTCTGATGCAGTGACAACTGCTCATGAGCAACTTCGGTTTATCTTGAATGTAAAAACCGACTGGTCAAATTGGACTAGGCGCTTTGTTGCAGAACAAGTCACGTGGCTTAAGAATAACGGTAAATCCTGGCCGGACACTGTCCACAGTACAGTCTACATCGTCCCTAGCGAACTAACTCGTGAAAATGTTCCGACTGTGGATAAAGCCTGGCAAGTAGAGCTTTTCGGTTCACCCGTCTTTTTTACTGCAGTTGCGGGAGACTACAAGGATAATCAACCGGAAATCGTAGGCCGTGTTCATACAGAAGACTACGGGTGGCAAGAAGTAGGGGGAGGCTACGACAGTGACCGTCCCTCATTTCTAAACACACTTGAGGATTTTCGGCGATTCTGGGACCATGCAAATTATATTAATGCTTTCGTTGTGACAGAACTCTCGAAAGTTGCGTATATTACTACGGACGGCATTATTAAAGCCAAGCTTTCCTGGACGCATGAACGAAAAACAGCTGAAGGTATGAGTACCAGCCTGACTCTTGGTGGCCATTGGAAAAAATATTACGAGAAGTGCCCCATTAGAATTCATGAACTTTTCAAGTCGCAATTGCATGGCAAGTTCAACAACTTTTTCTGTGGTGAACCCCCAGGCGCTGCTCTGAGAGAGCGTAATTACCATCTTGTTCTTCCTGCTGTGGTTCTGTCGCCAACTCCACGCGAGAATCTCCGGTTGTGGCTATCGAGGGCGTATGGTTTTCGAATTTCAGATGACAAGTTTGAGAAATCATTCCCAGAATTAAATGAGGTCACAAGGCATTATCAGAAGTTGGAAATGACCAATGTTAATAGTGTTCTTCAGGCTGAACTAGAACGGGCAGGTGAACGAATCGAATTCCTCGGCTTGCGAGTGCCTGAAAGGGAGATATCAACCTGGGGTGCATTCATTATAATAGTTATTCAGTATTACTTTTGGCTTCACCTTCGAGTTCTTCATTTGCGGTTATCTACAAATAAGAATGATAGTGCTTTCAACGTTGCGTGGATCGGGCTGTACACGGATTGGTGGGCTGTTCTTGTTTTATTGATTAGTGTCTCAGTGTTGCCGATAGTGATATTTTACATTGCTGGATTCTTTGCGTTATCGTGGCGTCTGATTCCGTTGGCATTCGGACTTATCCTCGCGTTCGATTCTTTCAGGTTCTTATGGAAGGTGCGACAGTTAAACCAAGAAGGTCATTATTCCTCCTAGCAACATTGATGATCCGGTATATGTGAAGCTGACATTCTCGATCTTTGATACGCAACCCTGCTCAGCTCCTTCGCCCGTGATCATCCAAATCGCGATCTACGATCTACCTTGATCGATGTGTTATAATGTGCGGCAAACGGCGATCAGGAAGGTTTAATTTTGGGGCTTGATTTGCCACAATTAGATGGCCTGACTAATCCTGACCACCCGTTTTTGATTGGAAGAAATAACCGAGGAACACCGTCAGATTACGAATTTGCTTCACCAACTTAATCGGAAGCGTCGTTCCCTTCTCCTGGCACGCGTTCTCGCCCTACGTTCCTCCCGCAGCCTGAGTCTGACCTTGGTCCTCTAGCTCTAGCCACACGCTGGCCGGACTCCATATAGATTTTCCTTACCAAGTCTCCGATCCAAAGCTACTGTCATCCGGCTTAAAGGTGTATGCATCGGAAAAAATCAGGCATGTCTTCCGTATTCGCTCTTTTCCGGTTAAATAGAGCGACAGGCGTTGCCACGGGTTCGGTTATTTTTTTCCGCGGCGAGCTTTTACATCTGCCGAAGGAGTAACCGAATGTACCGTGCCAGTCTTATACTTTTATTGATTCTCACCGTTTTTGCGACCGGATCGGTGGTAGTCGCTCTGCCCCTGCCGCTGACCGGACGGGTAATCACCCTCAAAGAGCTTATACCGCTAACCAGTTCGCAGAAGGAGTTCAAAATCACCGACGGTAAGGACCGCGGCAAGAAGGTGCCGCTCACCTTACAGCCCAATCCGACGGACGAGAAAAGATGGACGCTCACATTCGGCGACTACGGCCGCATTTTTCTGCTGCGCGGTCCGGGCGGCGCGCTGGTGATGGAGCGGATGGACTTGTTTAACAGCAAAAGCTACATCGTCTATGAACCGGCGCTGAAGATCCTGCTGCCCGGCGAAGCCAACTCCGCCGGCTCGCTCCAGCGCGAGACGGATTACAAAATGTACCGCGCCGACACCGGTAGACTTAAGCGCGCCGGGCGCGTGACACACCTGGTCAAGCGGGTTTCGCATTCACAGTTCAATACTCCCGCCGGCCCGCTCAACGGGTACTATGTCGAGATCGAGCACAAGATGGACATGGAATACTACAGTCAACTGCTACTGACGGTGGGCCTCGGCTGCCGCTTGGACGAAGGCTTGGTCTACGGCGCGGCGCACTACAAGCTAAGCAAGCTCGGCGGTATTTTTACCGAAACCAAGACGGCCGCCGCCGCGCTGGCGCAGCGGTAATTTCTGACTCATCGCCTCGTCGTTATCCTCTCTCAATACGACTTCAGGCTTCAACCTCTATTTGCCGCCCCCCCGCTTTCCCGCATGCGAGGGTACTCTCTTTTGCCGATCAACTCGACCTACCCAGGTCCCATTTCTGTCCGAAAAGATTGTAAACTATCACTATGCCCATGTTGATGTGCCCGCCGGCGTTTTATGGCATCGAGTACGAGATCAACCCGTGGATGAGTCGCCGGCGGAAGAGCAAATATCTGTTGGCTCATGAGCAATGGCGGGCGCTCTACCGGCTGCTTCAGGATCGACTGCATGTGGATGTTTCCTTGATAGATCCCAGCCCGGGCTTGCCGGACATGGTGTTTACCGCCAACGCGGGGTTTGTCTGGGAGGATAAATTTATTTTGAGCAATTTCCGCCATCAGGTGCGGCGCGGTGAAGCCGCACATTTCGAAAAATGGTTTGCGGCTAGGAATTTCCAAATTTTTCACCTGCCTGAACCGGACCACTTCGAGGGCGAAGGAGACCTGCTGATGTGCGGCGATGTCCTGTTTGCCGGATACCCCTTCCGGTCTTCCATCTACTCGCACCGGAGGGCAGCCGAAATCATCGCGCGCGAGGTCGTGTCGTTAAAACTCACCAACGATTGGTTTTACCATCTAGACACCTGTTTTTGCCCTTTGAGTCATAGCGCGGCAATGTATTATCCAGGCGCCTTTGACGCCAGCTCATTGAAGGTCCTGGAGAAATACATCCCAACCCTCATTGCGGTTACCGAAGAGGAGGCGCGCCGGTTTGCATGCAACGCCATTGCAGTGGAGAAAACCCTGATTATGAATCATGGGTGTCCTAAAATCCGCGGCCAACTAGAAGCGCTGGGATTTTCCGTTTTTGCAATTCCTTTCACTGAATTCATCAAAGCCGGCGGAAGCGCAAAGTGCCTCGTGCTGAAAGTCCCTCACTCGGAGGGTCGAAGCTGACGCAATGTCTCTTAAGGCAACAGCTCCGCATTGCGGTCAGCAATATACAACCGAACCTTTGTTTGCGCCTCCCGGTAAAATTCAGCCGGCACTTCTGCCGGCAAGCTTGCGGCCCTGTTCAAGGACGCTGAATGAACGCGGCGCGGACGGCATCAGAAAGCGGTAGCCGCAGGCGACCAGCCGTTCGATGTTAT
>JBBDNJ010000116.1:0-31814 GCA_040877705.1 Binatia bacterium
CAGAAACCGGCAATGAACAACCAATGGCGGCAGAACATACAGCCGGCGCGCAAACATAGCGAAAGCGCATCCGAAGAAGCCGCTGGCGCGGGAAGATCTAGAAGAAAAATTTCGGCAGTGTGCAGGAGAACGAATTTCCACCAGGGCGGTTAAAAGGTTTATAGAATGTCTCTGGTCGATCGAAGGAATTGATTCGCTCCCGCCGTGGCTTGGACTACTGCAGCTGGGCTCGGTACTAAACCCCGAAGTCAGAGGATTCTGAATATACGGAAGTAGCTTTCAGCCTTTGTCGGATTGGGTCATCACAGAAGACTTACAAATCATCGTCCCCATTGTAATAGCCGTCCAAAGTGACAGCGACGCGAACCGTAATATAAGGAATGCAGTTCCATACGGAACTAAATAATCTTGGTTAGACGCAAGACAATCGCATGTCGCATCCCGTAGATGAAACGAAACGTGAAGTGTTCTTGCACGGCTGGCTCCCGGCGCTTGCTGCCATAGTCGTCGTGGCCGTCTCGATTGTGATAGATCTCACCTGGCCGGGCGTGCATTGGACACAGAGAGGCGGCGCGGTTGTCACAATCCTCGGTGCATACGTTGCCTACCGTGATGCAAAGAGGAGCTTCAAATACATCAATGGCAGCATGTTTATGAACTTTGAACTCCCGTATCGCCCGATAGCTGTCGCGCTCGTTGTTGCCGGCACTCTCATTTGGGGTTACGGGGACCTTGTGCTGTGAAAGCGTCTAACAACACGCTCGTGTTGACCGCCCAAACGCTAGCGCGTTTGGGTACGCGAGCGTGTTCGCTGCGCCGGCAGCACAGAGTGGCCGTTAGACGCTAGTCTGAGATTGCGATACCATGCCCGGGTGGCACCGACTGTCCTACATTGAAACGACGATTATCAGCTATCTGACCGCTAGGCCGAGCAAGGATCTGGTTCAGCGTGCGCACCAACAGCTAACCCGGACGTGGTGGCGGACTCGCAGGTCTGAATTCGAGCTACATGTTTCACCGCTCGTCTTGCAGGAAGCAGCGGCTGGTGATCCTGCTCGTGCTCGGCGTCGCCTTGCGTTGCTGGGAGCGCTACCCGTGCTTGGACCAACGGCGGATGCGATCGATCTTTCGCGCATCCTGATCGACCGTCGCGCGATACCGAAGAAAGCTGAGGTCGACGCACTCCACATCGTGATCGCCGCAGTGAATGGAATCGAGTACCTTTTAACGTGGAACTGTACTCATATTGCAAATGCACGGATGCGAAGCAAGATCGAAGCGGTCTGTCGTACCGAGAGCTACGAACCGCCGGTGCTTTGCACCCCTGAGGAATTGATGGAGGACTGAGAAGATGGCCAGAGATACGATTGTTGACGAAGTGCGCCAGGTTCGTGAACAGTATGCGGCCCGGTTCGGGTTCGACCTGGATGCGATTTACCGAGACTTGAAGGAGCGCGAGCAGCGGGGTGAGTTTACAGTAGTCTACCGACGGCCGCGTCGCCCGGGGGCCGGAACTCGCACTCGACCCGAACGCCGAAGGGCAGCGACGTCTAACTAACCGACGACAACCGTCGCCGCTATTGCGGAGCGGCTGAGCCATAACGGTTAGCCAGCTTCGAGACTTGGTTACCATGACAGAAACCGTCCCTTTCCTGGACTGGAACAGGAGATTTTCCACGTGAAGCTATCTGGCAAGGCCGTGAAGAGCGAGAGGCTTGGGAACGCACTCATCAAGTACGACGAACGTGACGTCTAACCCGCCGCTTGACCCGATTCCGGGTCAGCGGCATCGCGTTATGCCGGAATACCCGAATCTGCTAAAAGACAGCCATACCGATCATTTCAACGTTCTTCGGGATCATTATTCGGATGTATTTCGGCGATCATAATCCTCCGCATTTCCCTGTCGAGTTTGAGGCGAGAAGGCGACATTCAATTTTGACGGCGAACTTATGGCCGGAAATATTTCCTCCGGTACGGCCCGGAAGCTGGTGCGTGACTGGGCGCGTCGTCACAGACTCGAATTGATGATAAATTGGAGAAACGTAGAAAGGGGACGCCCACTCAATCGAATTGAGCCATTGGAGTAATTATGAGTTATCTACCACAAGTAGTCGGCGCACGTCATATACGCGGATTTATCGTTTCAACTCGTTTTGATGACGGAACGGAGAAACAGATCGACGTTTCTCAGTGGTTCAAAGGTCCGGTCTTTGAACCCCTTAAGGATCCGAAGCTTTTCAAAAAATTCTTTATCGACGGGGGCACGCTCGCTTGGCCGAACGGTGTCGATATAGCCCCTGAAGCTCTATATGCTGCGCATGAGTCAACAAAGAAAAGGCATAACAAAAGGATGGAGCGAACGCCAAAATCACGTCGCTCATCCTAGCGTTATGCCGATGGACCCGAGATTTCCCTTAGTGTAAAGTCCGTAGATGGCACTCGAATTCGAGTGGGATCCGGTCAAAGCTGAACTCAACCTGAAGGAACATGGAGTCTCCTTCGACGAAGCGACAACGATTTTTCGGGACACGCTTTCAATTACCATCTCAGATCCAGACCACTCCGATTATGAAGTGCGCTTTATCGACATTGGCATGTCTCATCGCATACAATTGCTCGTCGTGTCTTACACGGAGCGCAAAGATAAGATTCGAATCATAAGTGCACGCCGAGCAACGAGGGCAGAACGGAAGAACTATGAAGAAACAAACTAGACGGAAATTATCTCGGGACGAAGATACGATGCGTCCAGAATATGACTTCAGCAAAGGCGTAAGGGGCAAGCACGCCGCAAGATATGCCGAAGGTACTAATGTCGTCGTTCTGGAAGCCGATGTCGCACGCGAGTTCCGAACCACTGAGCAGGTGAACGAAACCCTCCGTGCAGTTTCAAAACTGCTTCAACAACACCGAAAACGACCGCGCCGCAAGACGGCATAACACGGCGATGAACCCGGCGCCGCTGCAGAGTCGTTGACTCGTGTTACAGCCGCACCCTCGTTTCGCTCGGCGCGGGTTATCGCCAGGCCGTTAGGCAGCCAAGGTAGGGACAAGGCGTGATTGATCCGAACCAGGATAGAGAAGCTCTCGCGTGGCAGACCGGCATCTGGAACCGCATCTCCGACATCTACGTTCGTGAGATCGACCGGCGATTCGTGCCTGTTGCCGAGGCTTTGGTCGGCCGCGCCACCCTGCTCGGCGGCGAGCAGGTGCTCGACCTCGGCACGGGTACAGGCGCTGTCGCGCAACGAGCGGCCGCGGTTGTGGGACCGCGTGGCCGTGTCGTTGGCGTGGATATCAGTCCTGAAATGCTCGCTCTCGCGCGACGCAGCGCCACCAGCGTGGGTCTCGGCAATCTCACGTTTATCGAGGGACGAGCGGAAGCGATTCCCGCCGAAGACGCTGCGTTCAATGCGGTTCTCGCTTGCCTCAGCATGATGTACGTCATCGACCGTGAAGCTGCAGCTCGCGAGATAGCCCGAGTGCTAAAGCCAGGTGGACGGTTTGTTGCCGCGGTCTGGGCAGCGCCTGAACAGTGCGACATCGTGCTGTTTCAGCAAACCGCCGGACGCTTTGCCGGTCCGGCCCCCGCGCCTGGCGTGGGTCCAGGGGCGTTGGCTGAACCGAGCGGCTTTATCCGGCAGCTTGACGCTGCTGGAATCGAGGCTCGCATAGAGACGGAGACGCTCGGCTTCGATTTTGCCGATTTCACGTCGGCGTGGGATACGTTGGCCGGCGTAACGACGGCGCAGCTGCCTCCCGAGCGCCAGCAAGAAGCCAAGGACGCAGTTATGGTAGCGATGTACCCGAAAGGAGACGGACCGCGTCATTTTCGGAACGTGACACAATTTATCGTTGGGCGTGCGTGCGCGTAGCACGGAAGCATGCGCATGTGCTGTGCGCTCGGCTGCCTAATGAGTGAAGCGCTGGAATTGCATCGCCGAGTCATCGGTCAGTCCGGAGGAGCTTTGGGCGTCCTCAATCTGGGTGCTCTGGAGTCAGCACTGGCTCAACCCGCATGACTTTTGGGGGCAGAGAATTCTGGCGTTCTCACCTCCAGTATGTGCTGCTGACGCGAAACTGCCATCTTATCAGCGGATCGCTAACACCGCCGGTAACCGTTGATTATCTTAATATCGTGTTTGCCGCCGCTAGCATTCCTTCGCACCGTCTCAGTACTTGATGAATCCCTCGGGAAAATACCTGGATGACACTGGCCAGACGTTATCACAGCCATACCGCAACGATCTAAACGGGCGCCTTCAATCCCTAGCTAATCAAGGATACATCTCGAATTCACAAGCGCTTCACGCTTTGCGGCAGCGACGCAATAAAATTGCACACCGGGCGACGCCGTTGACTTTAGACCGTTATCCGAGGAAATATGACTGCATTCCCGGCGCAGAAAGGTTGAAATACTATGCGTATCGTTGATCTCAGCATGACCGTCCAGGAGTGCGACTCTGCACCGTTTGCTCCCGATGAAAATTATTTCAAGCTCAGGCCGATCATCAAGTGGGAAGACAAAGGGTTTGTCTCCAACGTCGTGCAGATGACCGTGCATGTGGGAACTCATATCGACTCACCGCATCATTTTTTTCGCGACAAGCCATCTATCGAGCAACTACCGCTCGAACCGATGGTCGGCAAGGCGGTGATCTTGGATCTGACCGCAAAGGGAGTTGCGCGCGCTATCATTACCCCCGGCGATTTAGATGCAGCCGAGCAGAAGCTCAAGCAGCAGGGCATCGAGATTCCGCAAGGCGGGATGCTTTTTCTCAGAACCGATTGGCCCAAAGGTCACGACACGACCGACCCGAAATGGTGGAACGATTCGCCCTATCTCACCAAAGAGGCGGCACAGTGGATCGTTGACAGGAAGCCCGCGGTTGTCGGCTTCGATTTCGCGCAGGAAGAGAAGGGAACGGACTATCAGAACGCCGATCAGATTCTCGACAGCGCCATGCGCGTGCACCGAACGATCCTTCCTAAAGTGACCTTTCAAATCGAGAATCTGATCAATCTCGACCAGATCGGCCCGACGGCGCAAGTTGTCGCTCTGCCGGTGAAATGGAAAACCGAATCAGCGCCGGCGAGAGTCATCGCCATTCTCGACAACTAGCAGGCTGCTGAAAAGTCCCATATGCTTCGTTGCGCTCGCCCGACTCGCTTCAACGTACTGAAGCGTACGCCTCAGCTCCTCGAACTTTGCGCGCCTCGCTTCTGAGATCTTTTTGAGCAACCTGCAACCAGAGTTTTTCAGCAATGTGCTAGGCGCAGAAACTTGATGAAAGCGGTGCGCGTACACGAGCTCGGCGGCGCCGATGTGCTGCGCTACGAGGAAGCCCCGGAGCCTAAACCAAAAGCCGGCGAAGTTTTGGTTAGAATCGCTGCCGCGGGCATCAACTATCTCGATATCTATTATCGTTCCGGCTTTCACTGGGGCGGCCATCATCGGCGTCCGTTGCCCTATATTCCAGGCGCGGAGGCGGCGGGGACCGTCGTCGAGGTAGGCCCTGACGTCACGGATGTAAGAGCCGGAGATCGTGTCGCCTACGGGATATCGAACGGGTACGGTTCCTACGCCGAGTTCTATGCTGTGCCCGCCTGGCATCTTTACAAAATCCCGTCGTCGATCGCATTCGAGCCTGCTGCGGCAATCATGCTGCAAGGCATGACAGCTCATTACCTCACGCACAGCACTTATGCAGTCAAACCGAACGATACCGTTCTAGTCCATGCTGCCGCAGGCGGAACCGGATTGTTGTTGATCCAGTTGGCAAAGATGCGCGGCGCGCGCGTCTTGGGCACGGTATCGACGTCTGAGAAAGCGCGGCTTGCACAAGATGCCGGCGCCGACGCGACGATCAACTACTCGAAACAAGATTTCGCCGCCGAGGTTAGGAAATTGACCAACGGCACCGGTGTCAACGTCGTCTATGATTCGGTCGGGAAAGCAACGTTTGAAAAAAGCCTGGACTGCCTAGCGCCCTTGGGCAGGCTCGTCATCTTCGGCCAAGCCAGCGGCGCGGTGCCACCGTTCGATACTGCGATACTCAACGCCAAGGGGTCGCTGACCTTGGCGCGGCCAAGCCTGACACACAACGTCGCCAGCCACGCCGATGTACTGTGGCGTGCCGGCGATCTATTTAACTGGCTCGCCGAAGGAAAACTGTCCGTCAAGATTGGCAACACCTACCGGCTTTCCCAAGCCGCGGACGCGCACCGCGAGTTAGAGTCACGAAAATCGCTCGGGAAAATTCTCCTGATCCCTTAGAAAATTATGTACGGCTGGCGCGCAAAAATCGGACGCATCTCTCCTTCTCCTGAAACGGTCGGTGCTGAAGAATGGCGCCGCTCCATGCCTGACGGGGCGTGTCTCGTGGAAACGCGCACGCTCATTCACGACGTCACGGTGGAAGGACTCAGCGAGACCGCCAAGCAGGTGGAGCGGGCGGCGTTGGAGCTCGCTTCGGCCGAAGTTGACGTGATCCTGCAGGCCGGCACCGCCATCGCTTTTTTCAAAGGCTTCGGCCATGATCAGGAGCTAAGCAAGCGCATCAATGCAGCGACCGGCATCAAAGCGACCACATCGCTCACGGCTGTGGTCGAGGCGCTGCGCGCGTTAAAGATCCAGCGGCTCGCGATCGCGACGTCCTATCTCGCAGAAATCGATGCTCGACTGGTCGATGTTTTGGAGAAGTCCGGTTTTAAAGTCGCCTCCATCCGCGGCATGGGACTTAAGAAAAGCATCGACATGGGCAAAGTGTTGCCCGAAGAAACCTACCGGCTGGCGCGCGAGGTCGTCCGTTCAGTGCCGGAGGCCGACGGGATTCTGATTTCGTGCGGCAACCTGCGCACATTCGAGGCGATCGAACCTCTTGAAACCGATACCGGCCTACCGGTCGTCACGAGCAATCAAGCGGGACTATGGCAGACGCTGCGAATAGTGGGAATAAACGAAAGGCTACCCTCTCTCGGCCGACTACTTCGCGAACACTGATACGCGAGCTGTACGGTCGGGTTAGCGCGGTGCATTCAGCACCGATATTCCATCACTCCATTCTAACTCTGACATTGAACTGTTGAACGTTTGAACTATTGAACGGGAACCGAGAGTTGGCCACTCAGGAGTGCTCGTCCTGGGAGAACCACTCCGCCGGCAACTCTCTTCCGACGCCTTTTGCCTTAGCCAATTCGTAGACTCTTGCCGCCGAAGCGGTGAATTGAAGCCCCAAGCCCAGGTGGTTGAGCATGCAAGTTACGTCGGATTGGTTTTGCCGCCCTTTGACCTTGCCGGCGATGATTTCACCCAGCTCCGGCTTGTCGCGCCAGTCCGCCGCGGTCTTCTCCAGCTCCGCGCGGCCGTAGTCGCCTTTGCCAAATTCGGGAATGTCGCTCTCCTGGCCTGGAAGCGTAAAGAGTTGTGCGGCCTCACGAGTAGAAACTGCGATCAAATCGCAACGCAGCAATGCATCAAGCATCATCTCGCTGGGCCTTACAGTGGTAATATGCATTCCTGCACTCATCCATGAAGCCGGAAAGAACGGATCGAGAGCATTGGTGGCGAGAGCTATCACATCGGCGTCTTTAGCCGTTTCTTCCGGCGAAGAGACCGCCATGAGTTTGGCATCGGTCAGTTCCCGCATCTCACCAACGAATTTTTCGCGGTTCATTTTTGTCGGGCTATAGACCCGCACTTCACCGATCGGCAAAACTTTGCACATGGCTAATAGCGCCGGGCGCGCCTGCCAACCGGAGCCATACACTGCAAGGACGGCGGAGTCCGGCCGCGCCAGGTATTTTGCCGAAAGCGCATTGGTCACACCGACGCGTATCGCCTGTATAAATCCGTCCGGAAGAATCGCCAGAAGTTCTCCTGTCTCTGTACTGAAGACCAACACCAAACCGACATACTTGCCGCCCATGGCCAGTGGAACCTTGACCCGGCGCTGCCGCCCGCCAACGACTGGCCAGGTGAGGATATCGGACGTCAGCCGCATCGTCGTCACACCCGACCGGGGCAGCGAAGCGCAAGATGTCTTCAAACCGTGATAACTGCCGTCGAGCGGTCCCGGCACCAAGAGATCCTGCCGCGGCATGTTCACCGCTGCACCTCTACCCAGATCGCGCAGCGCGGGATCTAACACATCAAAGCACTCGTCGAGCGTGAACAAGCTTTCGATTTCCTCATTCGATAGAATGAGAGTCATCCGGTTTCCTTTTTTAAATAGATTTACGACTTGATTACGGCCGCGGGCTTGAGCAGCATGAACGTAAGGACAGAAGCGGCAAAGGGAAAAACCGCAAGAGAAGTCAGTGCGGTGGGTAAGCCATAGGCATCGGCAATGATTCCGGCGATAATCGGCGCGAGAAACGACACGCCCATATTCGCGCCGTAGATAAACGCGACAATACTGCCCGTCATATGTTGCGGCGCGGCTTCCATTGCCGCCGAGACAATCACCGGCCGCAAAGCCCAAAGGAGCGTGCCCAGGGCAGCAAGACCGCACCCCAGGGCAAAGCCCGATTCGAGATAAGGAATCGCAACGATGGCGACCACGCTCAGCAGCGAAAAAACGACGATCAAAAACTTATGACCGAAACGATCCGAGATCCAACCGACCAAGGCCGGCGCGGCACCGGCGAAAAGAAACAGGATCGACATATATGCGCCGGCCGCTGCCGCCGAAAGCTTTAAGTGCAACAATAAATAAAGCGGTAAAAATACCGCCAGAGCGGTCTGGCCCATGGCGCGTAGCGTTGAGACAACGACGAGCGCAAAAACCGCTTTGTTCTTGATCACGTCTTCCCATAACGCCCGGCGATAATCGCGCGTGCGCGGCGCTGCGACATCGCCCTCCGCGCCGAAGAGCGCATACAGCAGGCCGATGGCCAGGCCGGGAATGGCCCAGATTTGCAGCGTCGTGCGCCAGTCGAAAAAGTTGAGCAGCAGGCCAATGGTAAGCGGTCCAAGAACTTCGCCCAAGTTGGCGCTGCTGTCGTGCACGCCAAGCGCAAAGGCGCGCCGATCGCGATACCTGGCCGATAAAATCGCCAACGATTGCGGGTGAAAACCGCCGCCACCCAAACCGCTAAGTCCCATGAAAAGCATCAACAAGGGAAAACTCGTCACGGCGCTCAAGCCCAGACTCGCCAGTCCGATCATGCCGATGCAGAGTCCCAGCAAGAGATTGCGGCGGCTCGCGAGATCGGCGAAAAATCCCGACGGGAAGCTAGCCATCCCAGCCATCAAGGTGCGGGCCGAAGCCAACATGCCCGCCTGCGCGAGGCTTAGCCCCAGAGCGGACGTGATGAGCGGCAAGATGACGGCGATGACTCCGTTAAAGAGATGCTCGGTCATATGCGCGCTGGCATTAGCCGCCAATCGGCCCCAATGGCTTAGCGGGGAGTTTAACGCTTGCGCAGTTTCGGTTTTTGACAATTTCTTGTCCCTTGAGATTTTGTGGCTATATTCAATAAGCCGAATTTAAGCGCAGCGCAAACCCGCTCTGCAAAGGACACGCGGCGAGCTTCCGGTCGATTGGACAAGACAACATGGATCGGATAAGTCATACCTCAAAAATCATGACGCGTGGAGGAAAAAGTGACTCTCATTCTCAACAATGACGAAATACAGAAAGCGCTTGATGTTAAGGAATGTCTCGAGGTCATGGCAGAGTCTTATCGCGAACAGGCCGCCGGCCGCGCCGTTAACCGCCCCACTTGCCACTCTTATCTGCCCCACTCGCTGCCCAATTCCACATACAGCTTCAAATCGGTCGATGGCGGCGTCGGCAAACTCGGCGTGTTGGCGTTGCGCGTCACCTCCGATATCGTGCAAGAGCAGCAGCTCCACGGCAGCACACGTTTAGAAAAACTACCGCTGGCCAAGGGAATGTTCGTGGGCCTGGTTCAGCTGTTTAGCGCCGAGACCGGCGAGCTGCTGGCGATCATGCCGGACGGTGTCATTCAACAAACCCGCGTCGGCGTGACCAGCGCCCTCGGCATGAAGGTCATGGCGCGCAAGAACTCTCAAATCATGGGCCTGATTGGCAGCGGCGGGCAAGCCAAAGCACATTATCGCTTCATGACGGCGATGATGGGGATCACGAAGGTCAAAGTCTTTAGCCCAAATCCGGAGCACCGCAGAGCTTTCACCGAAGAGATGGAGAAGGAAACCGGAGTCCAGGGCGAACCGGTTGGCAGCGCCGAAGAAGCGATGCAAGGCTGCGATGTCGTCTGCAGCGCGACGAACTCGTCCGGCCCGGTATTAAAGGCCGATTGGCTTGAAGCCGGCATGCACTATAATTCGATTCGGGAGTTCGAAACCGATATTGCCGCTCTGGAGAAATGCGACGTCATCGCCATTCACACAAATTTCGGTGGCATTCAACACTACCAGCCGCCTGGAATTAACGACGACATGCCCGGCGTGCGCCGGGAAAAGCCGCGCGATTGGACGAAGTATCCCGAAATCTGCGATTTAATCGCCGGCAAAGCTCCCACTCGCGCTAACGACCGGCAAATCACATTTTTCCTGAATAACGTCGGCACCGGCGTACAGTTCGCCGCCATGGGCTACTGCGCGTATAAAGCAGCAAAAGAAAAAGGCCTGGGGCACGAAATCCCCAGCGAGTGGTTTTTGCAGGACATTAAACCGTAGGGTTGAGGTCATAATTGTTCCTACGCGGTGATCTTCATTTTTGGAATCTCAATAGCTGGACGGCGAATACGGAACGGAGGGTTAAAAAGGAGAACGTACAAAGCGTCAAAGCTCCCATAAATGAGCTATGGACGCCTCACCACGTCTCGGCTCTTCCTCCCTGCACCCACCAATTTTGGCGCGCTTGGATGCGAAGCTCATAGCCTTTGCCGTGTTGCTTAGCGAGATCGTAACACCTTTTCGCGAGAGCGACGTCGACGATGCCCTGTCCACCCTGGTTCTTATATAAAATGATTTGTTTGTCATCGGTTCGTCCCTTGGCTCTTCCGGCGAGCACATCAGCAATGTCAACGACCTTTTCCCAGGTGATGACGCCATCTTGAACCGGCCAGTAAATATCGCCCTGTTGGGAGTCGATGGCTTGCGCTTTCGATAACGCCACAATGAAGTCGCACCGCGTTAAAGTCGCGTCATCGATTTCTCTTCGCGGCGCGCCGAGATTGCCGCTCTTGACGAGCTCGATATTACTGCCGATCACGGAAATGATGTACTGTCCCTCTTCGAGCCACGAGCCGTCGATGACCGGCACATTAGTGTTGGTCATGCAGAGAATAATATCGACATCCTCAGCTGCAAGCTCCGGCCGGTCCACGGGCTTTACGGGAACTCCAGTTTTTGCGCTGATCTTTTTGGCAAAGCCTTCCCGGTGCGACGCAGTCGGGCTATAAATCTTGGCGCTGTCGATTTTTCTGAGCTCGGTGAGCCCGGCAAACGTCGCCCAGGCTTGCTGTCCGGAACCATAAATACCAACTCGCTTCGCATCCTTGCGCGCGAAGAGGTCCAGCCCGGCCAAACTCGTTGCCGGTGTGCGCAGATCCGCTACACCTGTGAAATCGCGCGGTCGATGCGCCATGACGCCCAACAAGCTGCCGCTGTCAGCGTCATAGATCAGTGCCAGCTCGGTCTGATCGGGATTGAAAGGCGGACGGCGCTGCTGGTTCTCGACGATGGCTTTGCGGTGCAGCGCCACCTGCGCGCCGATGGCCCCATAAGACGCGGAACCACCGGCGTAGATATTGAGCACCGTATCATATCGGCCCTCTACGACATTGCGGTGCAGGTTGAGCCGCTTGCGCGGCGCATTGACGCCCGCGGGCAAGACCATATCCCGTAGAGCATTTTCAGTAATGGTTACCGCCTCTCGGAATGCGATCAAATGATCCACTTCATCGGAATGAAAGAATAACGACATTAAACTCCTCCGCGGGATAAGCCACTTCAACCCAGTTTTCCAAAGTCCGTCTTCCACAGATCTCTGACTTTAGACATCTGATCGTTTGACAATGCGCCGGCCCCCGAGCATGCGACCGCTTCATCGACATGGGTGGTGTTTGAAAAGCCGACGAGGACTGTCGAAACTTTCGGGTTCATCAAACCGAAGCGGATCGCGGTTTGCGTCATTTCCCTGCCGTCGACTCCGAGCGCTGCTTTGAGTTTTTGCGCGCGTTGAACGTCGAGCGGATAGTCGGATCCCGCTGACAGCGGTTCCGGACTGCTGCCGCCACCGGCACTCGAATCGGCAGTGAGCGCGCCCGCCGCCAAAACACGGATCACGGCGACGCCCATGCCCTTGTCAGCGGCGCGATCGATCAGCAGCCGGTAGTCCAGAGCGCTAAACTTTTGCGGGACAGAATAGCCAGCGCTCGGGTTGAGCAAATTATAATACGCTTGAAACGAATGAAACTCGCCGCTGTCGACAACTTCGTGCAGCGCCGCAGGATCGCCCAACCCGGTAAAGCCGAAATATCCTACTTTGCCCTTGTCGCGCATCGCCTTGAAACCTTCGAGCACACCGCAACGGCCCAGGATGTCACCTGGGATCATGCCGAAACGTTTATCCTGTTGACGCTCCGTTACAACTCTTGTGTGTAGCTGGATAAGATCGACATAATCCTTTTGCAAGCGCTCAAGCCCCGCTTCGATCTCGCGTTGGGTTGCGCCCTTAATGTCAGTTAAAGCATCGGCCTCAAGGCGGATCTTCGTCGAGACGACCGCCGGGGTCTTCAGCTGGTTGAGAATTCTGCCGAGATTCTCTTCGGACTTTCCCAATCCGTAGGCAAACGCGGTGTCGAAATAATTAATCCCCAAATCCAGCGCGTGGCGCACCGCCTTTACTTGATCTTCATAACTCGCTTTGACCATGAGAACCGCATTGTTGCCGCAACCAAAACCAATTTCCGAGACTCGTAGCCCGGTCTTGCCGATTGTTCGATATTGCATGGTTACACCTCGCTGGAATTTAAATCTTCAGCAGCGTCTGTATGACGGCCTCTGTGTCTGTGAGGTCGGTCAAACATGCATCCGCTTTCAAACACAGTAATTCTTGTACCGGATACCGGCCGGTTGCAATAAGAATACACTTCATAGCGTTATGCCGGGCGGCTTCGAAGTCCTTTGGCGTGTCGCCGATAACGATGCAGTCCTCGGGAGTAATCATCAGTTTGTTGGCCGTTTGCCAGCGCTGCTTGGCGATGGCCGGCAGGTCAGCGCGACGCGGCGAGTCACTGCCGTAAGCGCCGCGACAGAGATAAGGATACAGACCTGCAGCTTCAAGCTTGACTTGCGCCATGGCTTCCAAGTTACCGGTGACCACGCTACAACCGAGTATCCCGCCGGAAGTTAATTTCCGCAGCAATTCGACGGCCCCGGGCAAAGCGCGAAGCGTCGTCATGCCGCTTCTTATGGCGCGTGAATAGCTCCCACAAAGGTTTCGCGCGAACTCTTCCCACTTATCGTCGATGTCCTCGACGCTGAGATTGGCCTTGGCGAATATGTCCGCGATGATAAGCGGATCGGTGTTGCCATCCGCAATGACGGAGCGAATATCGCCGGGAACTCCGAAAGTTTTCAAAATCGCTTCATTGAACGGAATGTGACCGTTGTGACTCCGCGTAAGAGTCCCATCGATATCGAAAAGTAAAAGCCGTTTCATGAAGTACTCGAATAGTCGCATAATCGAACCCTCAATGGCAAATTCCGTAGCCGGCCAGCGCCGCTTCACAGCGTTGACAACCCGGCGCTTCTAAGATAAAAAAATTGGGTAAGTTTTGCGCGACTGGCGTCAACGTGGAATTAACCACGAGGGAGTGCAAAGCATTAAGACGGCCGAACGCCTGGGTCTCTTAGTCTAAGAGGTTCAGGCTTTTTATTTATGCCGTGCCAATCAACTTCGCCTAACTTCGTTTATCGCCCATCGCTCTCCCTGCGGCGTACAACTCCCGTACGCCTCAGTCGACTCAGGGCTCACGCCTCGTTATGCTCGTTGCTTGACCCGGCACGTCGCTTGGGTGCTAGAGTTTCGAGAGGAACCAATGATTAAGCATTATTTACTCTCGCCGGGTCCCACGCCGATTCCCAATGAAGTGGCTCTGGCGATGTCGGAAACCATGATCCATCATCGAACGCCGCAATTTAACCAGGTGTTCGAGGAGGCTCGCCAGGGACTCAAGAAGCTCTTCGGAACGCAAAACGACGTACTGATGCTCGCCTCCTCCGGTACCGGCGCCATGGAGGCTTCGGTGGCGAATTTGTTCTCTCTGGGGGACAAAGTCCTCGTCATCAACGGCGGCAAGTTTGGCGAACGGTGGCTTAATATCGCCAATGCTTTCGGCTTAAATCCGGTTGAAATGAAAGTCGAATGGGGGCATGCCGTCAAAGTCGAAGAGGTCGAAAGACAATTAAAAGCTCATCCCGATCTTCAAGGCGTCATGATTCAGGCCAGCGAGACCTCCACGACAGTACTTCATCCGGTGAAGGAAATCGCCAAACTAACAAAAAACGGGCCGCTGTTTCTGGTCGATGGCGTAACTGCGGTTGGCGTCGTGTCGGTGCCCCTCGATGATTGGGGCATTGACGTCTTGGTGACCGGCTCGCAGAAAGCGATGATGCTGCCGCCCGGCCTTGCTTTCATTGCTTTGAGCGATCGTGCCTGGGAAAAAACCAAAAAAGCAAAATTGCCGCGCTTTTATTTTGATCTAAATCTGGAGCGCAAGAACCAGCAAAAAGGCTCCGCAGCTTTTACGCCGGCGGTATCGTTAATTTTCGGCGTGCGTGCATCGCTCAACATGATGCAGCGCGAAGGTTTCGATAAAGTTTATGCCCGGCATGCGCGCATGTCTCGGGCGACACGAGCGGCGGCCGTCGCGCTGGGACTAAAGCTACTCGCGCCCGACAGCCCCAGCCCCGCCGCTACCGGCATCTACTTGCCTGATGGCATCGACGCCGACCAGGTGCTCGATTATTTGCGCGATCACATGAACATCACGCTCGCCGAAGGGCAAGATCAATTGAAAGGCAAAGTCATTCGCATTGCCCATGTCGGTTACATGGGCGCCTTTGACGTGATCACTGCGGTCGCGGCGCTGGAAATGGCGCTGCGAAAATTCGGCGTCGAGCTTCCCTTTGGCAAAGGCGTGGCGGCGGCACAAGAAGTCCTTATGGAGGCGCTGGCGTAGCAAGATGAAGATCCTAGTAAGCGATTCTCTCGCGTCTCAGGGCCTGGAAGTATTTCACCGGGCCGAAGGGTTTGAAGTCGATGTCAGGATCGGGCTCAAGCCTGATGAACTAAAGAAGATCTGCGGCGACTACGATGGTTGGATCATCCGCAGCGGCACCCGAATCACCGCCGAGCTGATCGAAGCGGCGAAGAATTTAAAAGTCATCGGACGGGCCGGCGTCGGCTTTGAAAACATCGACGTCGATGCCGCGACCCAAAGAGGCATCGTCGTCATGAACACACCCGGGGGCAATAACGTCACCACCGGCGAACATACCATTTCTCTAATGATGGCTTTGGCGCGTCACATTCCGCAGGCCGTAGCCTCCCTTAAGAGCGGCAAATGGGAGCGCAACAAGTTTATCGGGGTCGAGTTGTGCAATAAGACAATCGGCGTGATCGGCCTCGGCAACGTCGGCCGGATCGTTGCCGAACGCTCCGCCGGTTTAAGAATGAAAGTCGTCGGTTTCGATCCATTTATAGCCGCCGAGAATATCGCGCGCATGGGCGTTGAACCGGCAACGCTCGAGGAGATTTTCGCCAAAGCCGACTTTATTACCGTCCATGTCCCGCTCACGTCCGAAACCCAGGGGCTCATCAATCGCGATGCTTTTGCCAAAATGAAACCCGGCGTGCGCATCATTAATTGCGCGCGCGGCGGCATCGTTGATGAAAACGATCTCGCCGACGCCATCCAAGACGGCAAAGTGGCGGGAGCGGCTCTGGATGTTTACGTCGATGAACCGCCGTCAGCCGACCATCCGCTGGTCAAACTGGATAAGGTCATTACGACTCCCCATCTTGGCGCGTCCACTGACGAAGCCCAGCTCAACGTGGCGATTGCCGTAGCCGAACAGATGGTAGACTTCCTGGCCAAGGGCTTGGTCCGATACGCCGTCAATGTGCCCTCCGTGAGTCCGGAACTGCTCGACATCCTTCGTCCCTATTTGATCCTGGCCGAGAAACTCGGCAGCTTACAGGTCCAGATGGCTGACGTATTGCCGCAGCAAGTTCACGTCGAATTCCGCGGCGACGTGACCCAGTACAATGTCGCTCCGCTGACTTTGGCGGTGCTGAAGGGCATGCTCACTCCCGTGATGGAGTCCAGCGTCAATTACGTCAACGCGCCGATCATCGCCAAAGAGCGCGGCATTCAAGTGATCGAATCAAAGAGCAGCAAGGCCGGCGATTTCTCCAGCTCCATCACCGTCAAAGTCAGTATCGGCGAGCGTGAAGTCGAAGTCGAAGGAGCTATTTTCGGGGACAAGCATCCGCGTATCGTCAGAGTCGATAGTTTCTATCTGGAAGCGGTCCCGCAAGGTTATATTCTCATTCTGCGCAACAAGGACGTACCCGGCGTCGTCGGTAATGTCGGAACCCTACTCGGCAAAAATGGCATCAACATCGCCGGCATGGAACTCGGACGTGGGGCAAAAGGGGGCAATGCCATTTCGTTTATTCATGTCGACGACCAAATTCCCAAAGAAACCATGAAAGAGCTGCGCGCTCTACCGCAAACTGTTTCAGCCGAACTGGTAAAACTATGAAAATCGGGCAACCGCCACTCGCAGGGCACGGTCGCGACCGTGCCCTACACCTTTGGCCGCACGCCTTATACCCTATGGGCTAAAAACATGTCCAACGTAGCAATCATCGGAGCCCAGTGGGGCGACGAAGGTAAAGGCAAGATCGTCGATCTTTTTACCTACGACGCCGATATTATCGTTCGATTCCAAGGCGGCAACAACGCCGGCCACACCCTAGTGGTCAACAGTAAGAAAACCGTGCTCCACCTGGTTCCTTCCGGGGCGCTGCATCCGAACAAACTTTGCGTGATCGGCAATGGGGTGGTCGTCGATCCGGAAATTCTCATTGAAGAGATCGACGCTCTCAAGGCGCAGGGCCATCTGCTTGACGACTCTCTGCTTCGCATCAGCGAAGAAGCTCACTTGATTATGCCTTACCACAAGGCCATTGACTTGGCCCGGGAGCGGCTCAGAGGCAAGGGAAAGATCGGCACAACCGGACGGGGCATCGGTCCGGCATACGAAGACAAAGTGGCGCGCGTCGGTATCCGCTTCATCGATCTGCTTGAAGAGGACACTTTTCGCGACAAACTCCGTCACAACATCGAAGAAAAAAACATTTATCTCAAAGCGATTCTTAAAGAAAAAACTCTCGACTTCGACGACATCCATGACCGCTATGCCGCATTCCGGGAACGCCTGCGGGTCCACATAAGCAATACCAGTCTGTTGCTCGACCGCGAGATTCGCGCCGGCAAAAAAGTCATGTTCGAAGGCGCGCAGGGAACGTTGCTCGACGTCGACCACGGTACTTATCCCTATGTGACTTCTTCGAACACCTCGACCGGTGGCGCATGCACCGGCGCGGGGGTCGGTCCGCAGCACATTCATCACGTGATCGGCAAATCGAAAGCCTACACGACCCGTGTCGGCAGCGGCCCTTTTACCACGGAGCTTTTCGGACCGGAAGGCCAAACACTAAAGCGCGAAGGGTTGGAGTTTGGCGCCACCACCGGACGAGCTCGGCGCTGCGGCTGGTTTGACGCCGTCGGCGTGCGCCACGCGGTGCGCGTAAACGGCATCACCGGCATCGCGCTCACCAAGCTCGACGTTCTCACCGGATTTAAGAAGATTCCGATCTGCACGGCCTACCGCTACGATGGCCGGGACTATGAGCATTTTCCTGCCAGTTCAAAAGTGCTCGAAAAAGCCGAACCTGTTCTTGAGGACATGGAAGGCTGGACCGAGGCTTTAACCGGAGTGAGAAATTTTTCCGACCTGCCGGCAACCGCTCAAAAATACGTGCGGCGCATCGAAGAGATTCTGGAAACCGAGATTATCCTGGTTTCCGTGGGACCGGGCCGGGAACAAACGATCCTGCTGAAAAACCCGTTTAATGTTTAGAATCGGTGCGTTGACTGATACCCGCTACTGTCGCTTTTAAAGGCCTAAAAGTCCTCCGCGAACGCACGAAGAAGAATCTTTCACCGCTCACCTTGAATAGCCAGGGGCGGGTGTTTATCATGGCCGTACGGTTGAAGCAGAGCCACAGGAGGACCCATGGACGGCGAAACAAAGGAAAAGCTCATCAACGATCTAAAAAACCTGGTCAGCGACGCGGAAGAGCTGTTAAAAGCCACCACCAGCCAGGCTGGAGAAAAAGTCGTGGCGGCCCGGCAAAAAATCGAGCAAAGCCTGATCGAGGGCAAGAAGGCGCTAGCCGATGCCGAGAAGGCCGTGGTCGAGAAATCAAGAGAGTACGCCGAGATTGCTGACGACTATGTCAGGGAAAACCCTTGGAGCGCAGTGGCGATAGCCGGCGCCGTGGGTCTGCTGTTGGGCGTACTTGTCCGCCGCAATTAAACATTCTCGATGACGGATCGAGAAAGCAGGCCGGGCGAGGAGTGCTCGATGGGATCCTTGCAGCCGTTCAAATTCCTGTTTGCCCAGGGGCGGCTGAAACAAATGCTGGCAGGAATTGTTTGCTCTCTTGATGCGGCTATCGCTCTGAACGCGCCCTTTCCTCTTTTCTGGGGTCGGCAGCACCGCTCATCCCTTCGCGGCCGGCTGTAATCGCCTGCACAACCCCCAGCGCGCTTCTGTCTTTGACAACATGCCCGCGCCGCTCCAATGACCTTCTCGTTTCGGCGGGAATAGGGTCTTCCACATTCAGATGATCGGGTATCCACTGATGGTGGACCCGCGGCGCCTCCACTGCTTTGTTGACCGGCATTTGATAATCAAGCACGTTCAGAATGGTCTGGAGCGTCGAAGTGATTATGCGAGGACCGCCTGCGCCGCCGACGACAAGCTCCGGCCGCTCGCCCTGCAAAACGATGGTCGGCGACATGCTGCTCAACGGCCGCTTTCTTGGCTGCAGGGAATTGGCTTGATTGCCGACTAGACCGTAGACATTGCCGCCTGGATGAATCGCGAAATCGTCCATCTCATTATTCAGCACGATACCGGTCTTCGGCACGAGAAGTTTGGAGCCGAAGCGCGTGTTGACCGAGAGCGTGCAAGCCACTGCGTTGCCGAAACGATCCACCACGCTGAAGTGGGTCGTCCCACCCTGCCCGGTCTTGAAGTTAACAGAGCCGTAGTATTTAGGCGGATGGGTCTTCACGGAAGATATCCGGCCACGAATCCATGCCCCGTAATCTTTCGATGTCAGCATGGGAATAGGCGCTTTGACGAAATCCGGATCTCCCAAGTATTGCGCGCGGTCAGCGAAGGCGTGTTTCATCGTTTCCGCCACGAGGTGGAGATAGGTGGCGGAGTTGTGCGGCAATGAGCTCAGCTGGTGACCTTCGAGCACGTTGAGCATCTGCAAAAGCGCAACCCCGCCGGAACTGGGCGGCGGCATGGTAATCACGGTGCGCCGGCGATAATTACCGACTAGAGGTTCGCGCCACACCGGCTTATAGTTCTTGAGATCATCGATGGTTAAAACACCGCCTTCCTTTTTGATCGTTTCCGCAATCGCCTCCGCGATCCATCCCCGATAAAAAGCGTCGGCGCCTTGAGATGCAATTGCCTTCAACGTTTGACCCAGCTCGGCTTGGCGTATCAACTCGCCTTCGCCCGGCACTTCATCCTTCGGCATGTAGATCCGTCCAAGGTCCGAAAATTTCTTCATCGATGCCTGCTGGCGCTCGATGGCGTAACGGAACGTCGCATCCAATGGAAATCCTTCGGCGGCCAATCTTATGGCGGGCGCCATAAGAACCTGCCATGGGATGCTGCCGAAACGCCTATGGGCCTGAGCTAAACCGGCGACCTCGCCGGGTACCGCCACCGCCAATGCGCCTATGAGGCTTAAAGACGGCACCGCCTTACCGTCTTTCATATAGAGGTCTTTGCGGGCGCCTTCCGGCGCGGTTTCACGGAAATCCAGCGCGTGCGCGCGCCGATCCTTTGCATCGTAGATGACCATAAAGCCGCCGCCGCCTATTCCTGACGAAGCTTGATCCACCACCGCTAGAGCAAAGGCAGTCGCTATCGCGGCATCGACGGCGTTACCGCCACGACTTAGCATCTCCATTCCGGCTTTCGTCGCCAGTCCACTGTCCGATACCACCAGACCGGTGGCGGCGCGCTCAGCGAGTGCTAACGACGGTGCGTTAATCGTGCTAAATAGAAGGAAAAAAATATCAACAAAGCGCAGCTTAATGAGAAGTCGCATAAGTTGACTTGTTTAATTCTTTGTCTCTTGATTTGCAACTTAAAGGCATGCCAAGGACCCATGGATGAGACATTCGTCTTACCGAAAAAGATCAGTGCTCCTAGACTCCAGGCAAGCGTAAAAGCCGGCATGAATCATCGTTTTAACCGCGAATTCCCGCTTGCCATCCCCTGCCCCTTATTCCATATTGGGTTCTGCGTCTGAAATCGAGCAGCAATAAGTTATGCAAATCATTCTCGGCCCATTCCATCCGCACTTGGAAAACTCGCTGATCGAAGAGCTTGCAAAATACAAGAATCGCGATCTTCTCTGTCCGCTGCTGATTTTAGTTCCGTCCGATGCTTTGCGGCGCCGGCTTAAAGTTCTGTTGACTCGCGAACGGAATTTATCGTTCGTGAACCTTCAGCTGCTGACGTTTCATCAATTGTCGTCAAAGTTGTTCACCGAAACGAACGGCATCCATTCGCCGACGTGGCGCGACGATCTCTTTCTCGAAGAGGTGTTGCGCCGCATTATCCGGAGTAAAGAGCCCGGCACCGAAGCTTTCGGCGGTATCGAGGAAAGGGAAGGAGGATGCGCGGCACTCTGGCAAAGCCTCAGAGATTTGAGAGACGGCATGGTACAGCCTGACGCCGCGCTCGAAGCCCTGCGGGAAGGCCACTTCGATGCGCGAACGAGGGAAAGAACGGCCAATCTTTTGGTTCTGCTTCAGACGCTACTGCGGTTCTGCGAAGAGCACGGCATTCAAGATCATTTCGACCTGGACATATTCGCGATGGCGCGCGTCCCCTTCTCGAGTTTCCTTAGCCGGTTTGCGCAGATTTTCTACTACGGCTTTTACGATTTAACGCAAATTCAGCTCGATCTCTTTCACACCGTGGCACAGAATCATCCGACGACGCTATTTTTTCCGCTGGTACACAACCAACCTGGCCATGAAGGATGGGGTTTCGCCCAGCTTTTTTATCAACGCCACGTGCAGGGCCGGGGCGGGAGCGATACGACAAGAAATCTCGTTGACGAACCCGATCGAAGAAATGACTTGCCTCTGACCTGTCGTATTTTTGATCAAAACCCGCAAAGACAGTATCAACTTCTGCCCATAAACTGGCGTTGCCGGATGTTTAACACTTTTGGCATTCACGACGAAATCAGCGCGGTGGCAAAAGAAATTCTCCGCCTGACCGACGACGACATAGCTTTCGATCAGATCGGTGTGGTGGCGCGCAGTCTCGATGCTTACGGCGCGACGATCAAAGAGGTCTTTGCCCAACACAAAATCCCGATCACCGGCGCCATCGAAGAACCTTTGGTGCAGTTCCCTTTGACCAAGGCTGCAATCCTCTTGCTGAACCTTCCGGCCAAAGACTACCTGCGCTCCCACGTGATTGACCTTCTGTCGTCGTCTTATTTTCAATTGACCGCTCTCGGCAGTGAACCTATCGATTTACGCCCGGATCTATGGGACCTGGCTACCCGCGAGCTGGCTATCTGCAAAGGACTCAAGCAGTGGCAGAGACTCCAACGCTACACGGCAACGGATATGAAGTTGTCCCAAGTATCCCAGGACGATGAGCCGCGCGTCATCACAATCCCCGCCGAGCAGCTGCGCGCGCTGGCGAACATTTTGACCGCCCTGACCGGCGATCTAAACCGCTTGCCCGGGAGGGCCTCCTGGAGTCGCTATGCGACTTCATGGAAAGAAATATTTAAAAACTATTTAGGAATTGCGCCCGAACCGGCCGCCGATCCTAACGCCGCCGACACTCTGGTGCGTAATCAAATCATCGACATCCTTGATCAAATCGCCGGTCTCGACGCCGTTGAACCCAATGTTTTGTTAGGCGAGTTCAGCCGGACGTTTGAGCACTGGCTCGAGCGCAGCACCCTTGTCGCGGTCAATAAGAATAGTCGAGGCGTGGCGGTGTCCAACGCCACGGCGGCGCGCGGTCTTGGCTTTCGCGCGCTGTTTATCGTCGGCATGAATGAAGGCGTTTTCCCGCGCACGATTCGCGAAGATGCGTTTCTGCGCGACCGCGATCGCGAGGTGCTGGAGCGTGACCTTGGCTACAAAGTCAGTCAGAAGCTCGCCGCTTTCGACGAAGAGAAGCTGGTGTTTACACTGCTGGTCAGCGCAGCGCGCGAGCGGCTTTATTGTTCTTTTCAGCGCTCCGATGAAAGCGGCAGAGTGCTGGCGCCGTCGTGGTATCTCGCCGAGCTGAAGCGCGCCCTGAAAGGCGCGGATAAAACGCAAATGACCGAGGATACCATTGCGCGCAGCATTATCGACAAAGCCCATAGCAAACCTTTCAATCGCGAAGAGTTGCTCCTGCCGGAGGAGCTGGCCATTCGGCTCAGTCTCGCGGGAAAAGAAGCCACATTTTTGATTGAAGCGGCAAACCTCTCGCCCAATCTGTTCAAACAAGGCCTCAAAACCATCGAACACATCGATCTCAGCACCGAACGGCTGGACATGTTCGACGGGATGATCGAATCCCCCGCAGAATACTGGCGTCGCTTTTCACAACGCGGGCTCTCGCCCACGGGATTAGAACTTTACGCCCGCTGCCCGTTTCAGTATTTCGCGCGCCACGTGCTCGGGCTGCAGCGACTGGAAACACCGGAAAATACGATGGGACCAAGCCTCGCGGAATTCGGCGAGCTCGGCCACTTGATCTTGAAATTGACCTACCAGGAACTGATCCAACGCGGCTACTTCACCGGGAACGCATCGATGATCACCGTCGACGCCGTGTTGACAACAGCGGCGCAGGAAGCATTCGCCGGCTATGAGGCCAATAGTCCTATCGGTTATCCGCTTATGTGGGAGACGTTGCGTGAAACACTGACCCAACTGGTTAAAGAAGTCGTTCACCGCGACCTCCAAGAACTTGCCGAATCAGGCTATGTTCCAGTGGATTTTGAGATCGATATCGCCGACCGCTTGCCGGCGGATTGGCCCGCACCGTTAAACGATCTCGCTATCCGCGGCCGCATGGATCGGATCGATATAGACCCTGTGCGCAATCGCATGCGCATCGTCGATTATAAGTTTAAATCCGGCGGCAAACCGTCGGCTATCGATAACGATTTATCCCGCGCTGCCCTGCGCGGCCAGAGGCTGCAGCCGCCCTTTTATTCTCTGCTGGGCAAAGCTAAGCGGGAACGGGAAGAGCCGCGCGGCGTCGAGGCTCAAGTCGAAGCCAGCTTTTACTATATTGCACCGCGCTGGAGCGAAGGTCCCCTGGTCAATAAATCGTTTAGCGCCGGGGAATTATCCGGCAAGATCGGCGAGGAAATAAAAAAGACCGTTTCGCAACTTGCCAAGGGCATTCAGTCCGGCCGGTTCTTCATGCAACGGGGCAAACACTGCTCCTATTGCGACGTCGCGGAAATCTGCCGGAAAAATCACCCGCCCAGCCTCTGGCGCGCGGAGAACGATCCGATCACCGGGCCGCATCGGCGGTTACGCGAGAAAGATCCGAAAAAATTATGACCGCGCCGGTAGTATCAATCGATCTACCCGACGCGCTCGATCGCCGGATTGCCGTCGAAGCGTTTGATCGCAACCTGGTGGTCACCGCCGGAGCCGGCACCGGCAAGACAACTCTCCTGGTCGACCGGCTCGCCCATTTATTGTTGCGCAATCCCGACCCGTTAAGAATCACCGAAATTGTCGCCCTGACCTTCACCAATAAAGCCGCCAACGAAATGAAGCAGCGGCTGCGCGAGCAGCTCCACAGTTATCTGGAGGTCGATCTGCAAACCGAGCCGCTCGACGACGCGCAAAAACAGCGCCAAGGAGAGGTCGAGGCGCTGATCCAACTCTACCGCCTCTCAAAAGACGAGCTCGATGCCCGGGTACACGAGGCGTTGCGCAACCTCGAGCGCGCCGATATCGGCACCATTCACAGTTTTGCGGCGACTCTTTTACGGCTGTACCCTTTGGAGGCAGGCGTCGACCCGCAGTTTCATGAAGACGACGGCAAACAGTTCGAGCGTATTTTCGACGAGCAGTGGGATCTCTGGCTCGATCAGGAACTCTCGCTCCAGAGCAGTCACGCCGACGATTGGCGCAAAGCCCTCAAACAGCTCGCTCTCGAGCAGATTAAAGCGTTGGCGACCTCTCTTTGCTCGGAGACGGTTGAGCTCGACCGCGGGGAAGCGAACGGGCAAAAGCAGCCGGCCATGTTTTTGCGCTCCTGGCTGCAGGCATTACTCAGCAGTGCCGCCGATCTGAACGAGCGCCACCCGGAAGATCGAGTCAACGAGAAGCTCGTCCGCGCCGCCCAGGAGATGATCCAGGAATATCTCGATCCCGGCTGTTTAGCGAAACCGGCTCTAGCGGATCACAAAGCTTATGTATTGGAGCACGCCATCAGCAAAACCATCAAAGGCTGGTGCGAAATCGATGTCGAGCAAGCCCAAGCGATTCTGCGCGCGGCAAAAGGGCTGTGTCGAATCGATGCAGGTTTGACCGAACTCGTTTGGCAACTCCTCTTGCCCTATGTCAAGCGTTTTCGCGAAGTCTTCGTTCACCAAGGATTTGTCTCCTTCGATGGCCTGCTGATTCGCGCGCGCAATCTGGTGCGTGACCACCTGCGCGTGCGCGAAGACTTGAAGCGGCGATACCGGACGATTCTCATCGATGAGTTTCAAGACACCGATCCGGTTCAATACGAAATTCTACTCTACCTGGCTGAACAGCCTGGCAAGCCGGCCAGCGATTGGCGCAAGGTTAAACTCACGCCGGGCAAAGTGTTCGTCGTCGGCGATCCTAAACAATCAATCTACGCATTCAGGCGCGCCGACATCGAAGCTTATCTGGAAGTGGTTGAAAAAATCATCAAGGCGCAAGACGGCGTCGAATGCCGGCTGACGACCAACTTTCGCAGCGCCGCGGCAATCATCGATGTTGTCAACGGCGTCTTTTCGTCTCTCATCAAAGCACAACCCGGCGTGCAGCCCGGCTATATAGGCATTCAACCGGCACCGCAGCAAACATCGCTTTCCACGGCCGCTACCGATGCCGTTTCGTTGCCGAGAGTGATGGTGCGAAAACTCGTCGCGCAAGAGGAAGAAGTCAACGCCGAGATAGCGCGCCGCCTGGAAGGCGAGAGTCTCGCGGCATGGCTCACGGATGAAGTGTTGGACAAGGTCAGCTTCATCAATGCCAAAGGCGAACAGGTCCGGGCACAGCCGAAAGATGTCGCGATTCTTTTCCGCAAGCTTACCGACATTCACGATTACCTCGAACCCATGCGGCGTCGCGGCATTCGTTACGTTGTCGAAGGCGAGCGTCATTTTTATGCCGCCAAAGAAATCATCGATGCCGTCAATTTGCTTCGCGCCATAGAAAATCCGCACGATCGCCTGGCTCTGGTCGGCGTGCTGCGCTCGCCGCTCGGCGGTGTGACCGATCAGAGCATCTATGACTTGCATTGCCAAAATCTCCTCGACTACCGATCCTCGGGGCAGGCCGGCGGCAAGAATTTGCCGGCGGCGCTCGCGGAACTTTATCGCACGTTAACCAGACTGCACGACGACTGCCGTACGATGCCGGTGGGCGACGCCGTGTCGCACATTTTTTCCGCACTGCCGCTCAAGCTCTTGGCCGCCTGCTACTTTCACGGCGAGCAAGCCGTGGCCAACCTCGAAAAGCTGCGCCAGCAAGCTGAACTCCTGGGGCGCGAGGACGGTTCGATGACGTTTAAGGAAGTCATTCGCCGGCTTCAGGACCGGGTGCTGGGTGTCAAAGAGGAAGGCGAAAGCGTGCTCGCCGAGGAAAGCGTCGATGCCGTGCGCATCATGAGCATTCACAAGTCCAAGGGACTTGAGTTTCCCATCGTCGTTCTCGCCGGTTGCCAGACCGGTACCGAAACCCGGCAGAACCGTCAGGCGAAGGCGCTCTTTGACTGGTCCAGCGGCCTGACCGGTCTTTGTGTGGGCCCGTTCACCGATCTTGCCGCAGTGTACATCAGCGAAAAGAACCGGCTCAGAGCCGAAGAGGAACAAAAACGGGTCCTTTACGTCGCCATGACCCGCGCCCGCGAACACCTGATCATCTCCAGCGGGCCAAGCAAAGAGGGATCGCCCGGCAACTTCATCGCCATGCTGGATGAGGCGCTGGATGATCAAATCCACGGCGCCGGGCAATCTACCGTTGTCAAGGCTGGCTCCGGCAAGCTGGAAATCGAAATAGTCGAAGCCAGCCTCACGGCGCCCGGACGAGCCAAAAGCAAGAAAAAGACGAAGGAGGAAAAACGCAATTGGCAGCCCTACGTCGAGCTCTGGAGCCGGCGCCGCCAGAACTACGAGGCGACTCTAAAGGCGCCGGCCTTCGTGACGCCGACGTCGCTCAAGCAGCAGGAGCAAGAAACCACCGAAGCGGCCGAGACAACTCAACGCCTAACGCATGACCGCACGCCGGCAATGCTGGTGGGAGAATTGGCGCACCGCTTTCTCGAACATTGGGATTTCACCGCGAGAATACCAGTTTACCGCGATCTGCTGGAGCCTTTTCTTGCCACCTGGTTGCCGCCGGAATATCGCAAACACGCGGGCCCAATCCGCGCCGACATGGAAACGATCTTGGGGCGGTTCGTTAAGTCCGATATTTATGCCGAATTGGCCGAGGCGCGCGTATTAGGACGCGAAGTGCCGCTCCTCATGCCCTGGAACGGTCAAGTCATGGAAGGCGTGATCGATCTGATCTATGAGCATAACGGCTTGCTTTACCTGGCGGACTATAAGACAGATAGGATCGAGCCGAAGGGATTACGTTCAGGCACAGAGCGTTACCGGCAGCAAGCGGAGATTTATTCACAAGCGGCATGCCAGAGTCTGAAACGTGAAATTGCGGCTTTTAAATTGATATTTTTGCGCCTCGGCGAGACCGTCGAGGTCGATCTAAATTCAAACAAGGAGTTATGGCTTTTTTGAAAAGCGCCCATGAAAATTTTCTTTTTCGATATTGAAACGGTGCCAACCGAACAGTCGCTGCGCGATAGCGGCGTGCTCGGAGCACAGATACTGTTGGATGAGGCCGAGATCATCAAGAAGCTAAGCCTGTCCGCGGCAACGGCGCGAATTCTTTGCCTGGGCTACGCCATTGAGCCGCAACCGGATTCGCCGGTCGAGATTTTGCAAGGCGAGGAGACCGAAATTATCAGGAGTTTTTGGAAGCTTGCCGCGGATTGCCATTTGTTCGTTGGCCACAATATTTTGGATTTCGACCTGAGATTTATCTATCAGCGTTCAATCATTCACCAGATCAAACCATCGCGCGAGATCCCTTTCGCTCGTTTTCGCAACAATCCGATTTACGACACGATGCACGAGTGGAGCAAATGGGGTCGCGAACACGCGAGCCTCGATCTGCTGGCCCGCGCGCTTGGCATTCCCTCGCCCAAAGAAAGTCTCGACGGCTCGAAGGTGTATCCCTACTACTGCGCCGGGAAGCTGCCGGACATTTGCGATTACTGCAAGCGGGATGTAGAAACCGTAAGGCAGGTTTATCGCCGGCTCACGTTTACGCATAATCCGGCGAAACTAGATCGAATGGTGTAGGGGCACCCCGTCCTGCCCTGCTTCGAAGACCAATGACTCCGTTCCCCTCTGTCATTTTGACCAACGGGAGAAATCTTTCCCGGCGCCGACGCGTTTGGGCCAGCCCGCTTCTTAGAACAATCAGGAGATCTAAAGACCGACCACTATCGGTTTGGAAAATGGAAATGGTTGCGGATATCCAGAAGCTACGACCCGGGAAAATTGCGCCATGCGTGATACCTAGTCGAGCTGGTGCTGGAACGCCGAAGATGTCTTTCATTGGAGCAAAAGTCCTTGTCATCCAGTGCGAATATGGTAGATATACGGCTCAAGTTGCTCATTGCTCGCACTACAAAACGTTCTCAGCGTATTTGACGAGTACCCAGTGTTCAGATCTTCGAAGGAAGAGCGCCTATGGCAAAACCGTCGCGTAAAAATCCGACGGCAAAACTAGCAAAGACACCAAGCGGGATTGCCGGTCTCGACGAGTTAACCCTTGGAGGCTTGCCGCAAGGACGACCGACGCTGATCTGCGGTAGCGCCGGTTGCGGTAAGACCTTGCTATCGCTCGAATTTCTTGTTCGGGGCGCGATTCACTACGATGAGCCGGGTGTTTTTCTGGCCTTCGAGGAGACCGCTGAAGAGCTGGCGAAGAACCTGGCGTCACTCGGCCACGATCTAAACGAACTCATCGCCCGCAAGAAAATCATCGTCGACTATATTCATCTCGACAGATCCGAGATCGAGGAGGCGGGCGACTACGATTTGGAGGGGCTTTTCCTCCGATTGGGACATGCTATCGATTCGATCGGAGCGAAGAGAGTCGGCATCGATACGCTTGGGGCAGTCTTCTCCGCTTTCACAAATCAGTTCATTTTACGCTCTGAGTTGCGCCGGCTGTTTCGCTGGCTGAAAGACAAGGGTGTGACGGCGGTTATCACAGCCGAGCGCGGCGACGGAGCTCTTACGCGCCATGGTCTTGAGGAGTATGTCTCGGATTGCGTGATCATGCTCGATCATCGTGTAATAGAGCAGATCTCGACACGCAGGATGCGCATTGTTAAATATCGCGGGTCTCATCATGGCACCAATGAATATCCCTTTCTCATCGATGATAGCGGCATTTCTGTTCTGCCGATCACTTCCGTAGGACTAAACCATGAGGTGAGCAGCGAGCGGGTATCGAGCGGCATCCCGCGGCTCGATACGATGCTTGGAGGCAGCGGGTATTACCGAGGGAGCAGCATTCTTGTTTCCGGAACCGCCGGAAGCGGCAAAAGCAGCATGGCCGCGCACTTTGTGAATGCAGCGTGCAAACGGCAGAAGCGCTGCTTGTATATTGCATCGGAGGAGTCGCCGATGCAGATCGTGCGTAACATGGGCTCCATCGGTATCCATTTAAAGCCGTGGATGGACAAAGGCCTGCTCCGCTTTCACGCCGTACGGCCGACCTTTTGTAGCATGGAGATGCACTTGGCATTGCTTCACAAAACGATCGATGAGACCAAGCCAAGGGTTGTCGTGGTCGATCCAATTACTACCTTCACCGCCATTGGCAATGAGCTAGACGTCAAATCCATGCTTACGCGGCTGATTGATTTTCTGAAGCTTCACCGGATCACCGGAATGTTTACCAACCTGACAGATGGCGCCAGCGCTCTCGAAAAAACCGACATCGGCATCTCTTCGTTGGTGGATACATGGCTGCTGCTTCGGAACATCGAAACAAACGGCGAGCGCAATCGCGGCCTTTATGTTCTCAAGTCTCGCGGCATGGCCCATTCCAATCAAATTCGGGAATTTGTCCTCTCCGACGACGGCATTGAGTTGCTCGACGTTTATCTGGGACCGGGCGGTGTATTGACGGGATCCGCGCGCCAGACGCAGGAAGCCGAGGAAAAGGCGACCGCTATGAAACGCCGAAAGGAGTTAGAAGGGCAGCAACGAGTTCTCGACCTGAAACGGAAGCAGATTGAAGCAGAGATAGCTGCACTGCGGGCCAAATTTGAAGCAGAGACGAAAGAGCTCGAAAAGAGCATTATAGAGGCGCGAGATAGCGAACACAGCAGGATGGCGACGGCGCGTCTACGTAAGTCCGACAAATTAGCCCAACCGAATGGAAAAAAGGGCTTACAGGGAGAACTTTAAATGGTGCCAACTGTAGATCCGGCACAAAACGCGGCGGATAAAAAATGGGTGCTCAGGCTTTATATTGCCGGGCAAACGCCCAAGTCACTGACGGCTCTCAGTAACTTGAAGAAGATCTGCGAAGGACATCTCGGCGGGAACTACAAGATCGAGATCGTCGATCTGATAAAAAATCCGAAGCTGGCAAAAGAACATCAGATTGTGGCAATCCCAACTTTGGTCAAGAATCTTCCCGTGCCATTGAAGAAGGTAATCGGCGACCTCTCGAATACTGAAAAGGTGCTGATCGGACTCGATCTGCAGCAACGGTAATTTCACTAGGAGGCAATATGGCAGAACTAAATGAACGGCCCTCGGTGGAGTTTCAAGGTATACAGACCCTGCTTCAGGAGGCGCATGAAACGGTAGAGGCGATTCGCGCCGGCGCGGTGGACGCCTTTGTGATGACGGATGCTGAGAGAGGAGAGGAAATTTTCATCTTAAACGGCGCCGACCACCCTTACCGATTATTCGTCGAACAAATGAACGACGGAGCCGTTACCTTGTCTAACGATGCCACTGTCCTTTATGCCAACAAGTTTTTCGCAGGTCTCCTAAAGACTCCGATTGAGGAAATTATTGGCGCCCCTTTTAAAACGTTTCTGACCAATAAAGAACTTCTTCAGTCTCTGCTGGCAGAAAATAGCGCTGGTAACCTGGAAACAGAGCTGGTCGCAAGCAACGGCGCAAGACTTCCAGTCTATATTTCATATAGTCCTCTGAAATGCGGTGAGAAGAGTTGGATTTGCTTGGTCATCATGGATGCGACTCAGCAGAAACAGCAACAGGCGCTGATTCAAGAGAGCCAACGTTTGGCCGCGATCGGTAGAACTGCAGCGGTGCTTACTCATGAGATTGCCAACCCGCTGTCCGGAATGCTCGGAACTATCCAGGTGATGCAGCACCAAATCCTAAAAGCAGGAGCCGGAGATTTGTTCAGAGATGACCTTCGCCTTTTAGAAGAAGAGATCAGCCGATTGGCTACGCTTCTCAGCAATTTCCGGTCACTCTCGCATACGGAGCAGCTGAGTCTGCTACCCACCGATCTTCAGAGCCTTGTTAACGAAACGGTAAAGCTTATTGATGCCGAAGGGGAGCACGCCGGCATTCATATCGAGCAGCGATTCTCTCCGGACGTTCCGCTGCTGAGACTCGATCGACGAAAGATGAAACAGGTGTTCTTGAATTTATTTAAGAACGCCGTCGAAGCCATGCCGGGCGGTGGAACACTCACCATCAACGCTGGTCGGGAAAACGACAACATAGTGATTGAAATCACAGACACTGGTCCGGGAATCCCCGAGGCAGTTGATATTTTCGATTTTTTTACAACGACCAAGCCTGAGGGTAGCGGCTTGGGTTTGGCAGTTGTCAGGCAGATTGTGACCGCGCATGGCGGAAAAATCACTTATGTTAGCAAACCCGGCGAGGGAACAAGCTTTCGCCTGACTTTTCCTCTTGCGTGATTGCACGTGACTAATTAACGAGCCGGGCAGGCTCAGTGCCTATTAATGGGTGTCAGCGATGTTTTTCGAATGGCTGAATATCCGGCGCCGCATGCGCAGCACGGCGGCCGATCCTCGCTGACGCCCAAACAGCACAAGGTGAGAAAGTTCACGGCCGAGGACAAAAACGTTGAAGATA